>CAZERF010000019.1:0-1688 GCA_964515375.1 uncultured Candidatus Saccharibacteria bacterium | reverse complement strand
TATTGGACTCATGCCGGTGACCGGGCAGACCCTCCCGTTCATGAGTTATGGCGGTTCACACCTCCTGACCGAATTCGCCGGTATCGGTATTTTGATGGCGATGCGTCGCTACGCGCGCGTTTCGCATCCGTCACGCATGAAGAATGAATTCTTGGGTATTTGATCTCGTGATGACCGCACGAAACACTCGCACCGAAATGCGGGTGTTTCGCCTATGGACTCACTCTTGTTGCGAGGAATGAGGTGACGATGCCCCACGCTCCGCTTCCTCATTGCGCGTATCCTCGGGGTCTTTTTCGTCTTTATTTTCCGGAACTTTTTCGTTGTAGAGCGCAAGCGTGGCTTCGGTCATCGTGGTGATATTGAATCGCCCCGTGATGCGTTTTTTGATCGCCGCTCCAAGTTTGACGCATCGCTTCTCGTCCTCAAGGAGAAAGCCCGCGGCGCGCGCGATCTCGCCCGGATGTTTGGAGTGAATGAGGATCCCCGACTCCATATCGTCGATCACCTCAGGGATCCCGCCGACCGCGGTCGCGATCACGGGGAGACCCGCGTTTCCGGCCTCAAGAATGACGTACGGGAACGCTTCCGTGATCGAGGGGAGGAGAAAGATATCGAAGGCGGAAAGGAGTTCAGAGGCGTTTTCCCGGTATCCCGCCAGTATGACCGTATCGGAAAGATCGAGTTGTTGAACGAGCGCGTGAAGGAGCTCCCGCTCTTCACCCTCGCCGATGATCACATAGCGGAAGGGAATCATACTCTGCTTTTTGAGCTGCGCAATACCCTCGATCGCATACGAAAGCCCCTTGTTCTTGTGGAGTTCCGCGATCGTGCCGATCACGATCGGATCACCCTCAAGGAAGCGCTCCATTTCGTTTTCAAAGATCTGGCGAAGCGCATTTTCTCGCGGCAATAATTCTGTTGTGTCGATCCCGTTGTGGACCACGCGGATGCGCGAGACGAGGAAGGGGAGTCGAGCGATCTGTTCGCGTGTCTTTTCTGATACGGCGATGGTGCGATGCGCGAGCATGACGGTGAGCCAGTGGAGTGTTCCGATCAATACGCGAGCAAGATCACTCCGGTCTTCGTTGAATGCCCAGCCATGACCGGTAAAGATGATCCGCGCGGGGTGTTTGTATCCGACAACAAGTGCCATTACTCTCATCCATCCGTTCCATACGCGCGCCGCAAGCGCACCGAGCGCGCCCATCTTGGAGCTGTTCAAATGGATCACGTCGGGCATGACGTTGCCGAAGAGGTCGAAGAGTCGGAGGAATGTGCGGAGGTCTGTAAGGAGATTCACGTCGCGTTCGAGCCCGGGGATAGAGACGGTCGGCACGTGCGCCGCTTCGAGTTTCTCCATCAGAGGACCGTGTCCGCCAAAGCCGACGGTCACCTCGTGTCCGGCGTTATGCATCGCGACGGCCAGGTCGTAGACATAGCGCTGTGCGCCGCCGAAATTGGATTTGGTGATGAGGTAGAGGATCTTCATGATGGTGTGAGGTACATGAGCCTTTCATGAACCAAACCGTGATCTACGCCATATACTATACCAGGTGCACACGGGAAGGGCTGTATTGACCGAGCACATGATTGAATGATATAATTAAAAAAGGTTGATCTGCGTATCTCCCGTCACCGCTTCCTTTTGGGGGCGGTTTTTGTTATCGTTCGTACATGCGCAAGCC
>CAZERF010000018.1:0-2548 GCA_964515375.1 uncultured Candidatus Saccharibacteria bacterium | reverse complement strand
TTCACCAAAAATAAAATCGCAGAGGAAGAGCTCGCTCTCCCTCTGCGATTTTATTTTTGGTGAGATAATTTCCATTTCCGAGATTCGCCGTGCGAGGAAAGCTTTGCTTACCCGTACGTATCAAAACAGAAATCACGGATGTCGGAAATCATCTCCGCGTCGCTCAATTTCTTTTCAGGTCAAAAAGGAACTCTTGCGTGCGAGAAAAGTTTCTTCACTGCACCAAACCCCTCCGTTAGGTTGCTCAATCGGAGATCGTCTCCACTTCGCTCAAGTTTTTTGCGAAACAAAGAATACTGTTTTTTTGTGATGGGCAATCCACGCCCAACACTTCTTTGGTCGGTGTTGTTGCGCGATGTGATCGTTGTGTCTTTGCGCCGACCCTTTCCCCTATGTCGCAAAATCCACCCAACATCTTTTTTGGTGCTGTGTTGTCGACCCACCTCTTGCTTTCCCGTGATGCGCTACTTTTGTCGCGTGATAGAATAAGCAAAGACATGATCTTTTTCAAAGGAGAAGATGATGTGTAAAAAGATCCTCGTCTACCATGACGAGATCCATCTCCTCCGCGGGCTGGCGTGGTGGAATGGTGTTTGTGACGAGACGCTGCGCGATACGCGCGTCTCTCGGGTATATCCGCTTCGTAAGGTAAAAGAGTTGCTTGTTGCATCGCCCGATATTGACGCTGTTATTCTTGTGGCGTTTCTTGCTGCGAGCTATCCCGCGATCGCTTACTTTGTCGAGTGGGCACGTTCTTTCTACAACAGACCGATCGTCCTCGTCTCTTCATTCCAAGGTCTCCATTCATGGATGTTGCGGATGGGATGTAGTCATGCGGTGGTCCCGAAGGAATTTCCTCGAATACTCTCCCTTCTTATTGAGAAGCATATTTACAAAGGACAATGAACGACCTGTACAAACGGGTCGTTTTTTTTTTGTGTCGTGCTCAGTTCGGTCAGTGGACCATGTCTGCCATGTTCACCATGGAGGTGTCGGTTGTCCATCCGAGCACTTGCGGGTCGAGCATGCCGAAAATCATTGCCACGTGCGCGACGACGAGGAAGACCCCGACAAGCTGTGCATGAAGGACGGTCTTTCCATAGGTGTCGCGAGTACGCGCGATGATTCCCATTTCAAGAAGGGCGATTCCCGCGAGAGGGACAACTCCCAAGAGGTATGCTCCGACCGCGATCACATCCGCCACCCCGCGCCACTCTCCGGCACCTGTGATCGGGAGAACAGCTGTGACGAGGAGGTAGAAGAATACTCCGATAAAGTAGAGTCCTCCGACGATTCCTGCATAGCGATTCACCGCTTTCCATGAGCCGTGAGTCTTCTTTGTGACGAGAAGGTAGAGTTCGGTGATCGCGACGGCCTCCGCGAGGATGACCGGTATCGCCATGAAGAGGATAAGGTTCCAGGGTTGGTTGGTCGCGAGAAGCTCCATGTAGTGTGTCATTGTCATGATATGTTCTGTAAAATTACGCCCGCGATGACGTGGGCAGGTTTATCAAGGGTTCCGCGATATTGGCGCGGAGGGGAGTTAGGCGAAGGTAGGGCTCAGTGTGTGTTGAGCGAGCCACGCGGTCACGTATTGTCGACAAAGAAGAAATTGAGCCTGCCGTTTGGGTGGTTTGTCGACGGTAAGGGTGTCTTTTGCAGTAAAAAGTGCGAGAGGGAAGTCCTTGTGTATGAAAAAGAGGAGGAAAAGTACGCTGATGAGGAAAAAGCTCGTAGTGAGGGGTGTCCCCGTGAAATCCCCATACATGCTCGCGTGAAATTCAAATGAAGCGGTCGGAGAAGACTTTGTTGCGTTGTGGTGTTCGGTCGTTTGGTGTATTCCATGGTCGGAATGTGCTCTCGGGGTGTGGGGAATCGCGCTGCCAAAGAAGCAGAAGGGCACAAAGGCAAGATATCCGATCGCAAGAATGATGGTAATGACGCGTTGCATGACTTCTCTATAGTAGAGGGAATATCTTTGCTGCGCAAATACCAAAGTCTGGCTTTGGTATTATTGTCCAGAATACAAGGGCGGCCATTGTATGGATGTTGTGTGGGGAGTTATCCACCGTTTTGTGTGTCCTTGAGTTTTGTAAAGGACATTCTGTGGAGTATAATGGACAACAATAAGAACGATTGAGTATGTAGGGGTACTTGGGCGTTCTTTGTGTTGGATTTGTTTGTCTTTTATGTCCCTGTGTTTACCATAATACCCCCTTCATTTTTGTTGGAGAAAAGGACAACAAAGCGGAAATCTTCCGTTTTGGGGGTTTTTGTGCGTCTCCTTCTCGCTTTTCTTGTTCTGTTCTTTGGTTTGGTCGGGATGGTTTCTGCCGCGACGACACTTTCGGGGTCTTTGTTTCAGGCAGATCGTTCTGCTGCTTACGCGACATCGACGATGGTGAAGCTTGTTATTGCGACGTCGACGACGCCGATGGTGTGGAGTACGACCACAGTGGCGACGACAGGGGAGTTTTCGTTTCTGGTGGACGCGGGGGAGGTGGCAACCGGCACCCCGCTCACGCTCTTTGTCGACAACGAGGCGAGT
>CAZERF010000017.1:0-3489 GCA_964515375.1 uncultured Candidatus Saccharibacteria bacterium | reverse complement strand
AACTCATCCACGAGAATGTACTGATACTGTTCTTCGAGTTCACTTCGCAAGACCCCCTCGCGCCGAAGCGCCTTGTTCACCTCAATGATCATGTCGTCGTAGTCATAGAGCCCGCGTTCGTGGAGGAGACGCATGTACTCGTGATAGATCTCCGCGACGGCTCGCATCTTGGGGAAATACTCAAGATCCTTCAAGTGGATCGTCTCATCTTCCCCTTTTGTCGTATACTTCTTCCTCCATACCGATATCGGTTCAGTCTTCCCTATCTCCTCGGATCTTGCGATGGATTGTTCGAGAGACCCCGCAAGGAACGCTCCCGTGGTCCCACCTTCCCCACGCAATCGAAGAGCGATCTGCGCGAGGTCGGGAAGTTGTTTCATACTCCCTCTCCCCTTCGGCCAATCACGAAGTACCGCCTCCACACACGCATACTCCTCAACAAAGACATCAAGAAGCCCGGAGAGGTCGTCGGGAGAATATCCCCCTTTTTTGAGATCCGCGATACGCTTTGCCGTGTCGGGCAAAAAGATGAAACCCTGGGTCGGATGAAAGGATTGAAGCGGATGATCATGTGGAAGCGCCGAAAATATCTCCTGAAAGATCTCAGCACGATCAAGATCTGTCGCGGGGGTGTATGTTGCCGCGTTGAAAAAGTATTCCGGATAACGCGCGATGATAGAATTGCAAAAAGAATGGAAAGTAAAGATACCGACACGATACGCATCTTGTCCGATATAGCGATGTAAACGTTCACGCATATTCATCGCGGCATTATCGGTGAACGTGAGGCAGAGGACATTGTGGGGAGAAACTCCGGTTGTACGCAGGATATTTGCGACACGCAAAGCGAGGACTTGAGTCTTGCCTGTTCCCGGACCCGCAACAACAAGAACAGGGCCTTCGGTCGTATCAACCGCACGACGCTGTGCTTCGTTCAAACGTGCGTATTCCTTTTCAAAATCAGGAGAAATTCCCATTTCGAGATTATAGCATGCCTAAAGATGAAATCCTCAATGTGTCTCTACTTGGGAACGAGGATACATACGTATCCGAGCTTCTTCCGTGAAAATGCGCAACACGCCCAACACAAAACAAAAATCCCTCCAGAGAGGAGAGATGTTTGATGGTCGCCTTCGCTTTTAAGCTTCGACGAACCAAGGGTGGACCTAAGCGGATTCGAACCGCTGACCTTTGCATTGCAAATGCACTGCTCTACCAGCTGAGCTATAGGCCCTCATAAACAAGAGTACTCTTGCCTATAAAGAGAAATACTAGCATAAAATAGAAATGATGCAAAAATTTTTAAAATAGGTATAATCGTAGAGTTCATTGTTTGGGCCATTAGCTCACCTGGTAGAGCGCATCCATGGCATGGATGAGGTAGCCGGTTCGAGTCCGGCATGGTCCACAACGAGTCTGCGGGAAAATAAACCATAGAAGCCAGCGCTTTCATTTAGAAATCGCGCGATGTTCTGCTTCAGTATGACCGCTCTTCATGGGGGGCACCACAAAGGTTCGAGGGTGTGTGCGAAAGCGAATATGAAGATATGAAAAACCCCGCAAGTGTTCGCGGGGGTACTGTGTGATGCAAACCAAAGAGGGTCAAAGTTGGAAGTTGTGTTCCTTAAGAACGCGGTAGTTTCGCATGACCTTCTGCGTATAACCAAAGCGCTCGGGATCGAATCCTCTTTTCTTCCAGAGAGTACTGTGCGGACCAGCATTGTATGAAACAAGACCTCGCGCGACATTTCCACCCTGATAAGTGAAGATATAGGAACTCAGGACACGAACACCACCTTGGATATTTTCTCTCGGGTCGAAGAGCGAACGAACCCCGTACTCTCGCGCGGTCGGAGGCTGTAGTTGCATCAGACCATAGCATGGCTCATGCGGAGGCCTCGGCTTCGAGACTGCACGTGGATTCCCGCGAGACTCCTCAAGCATGACCGCAAGAATGAGCAGCGGGTCAATGCGAGGATCGATCACGCGAACTGCTTCAGTGATCAGTCTGCCGTATTCTCTTCGGATGCATGAAGCAATTGCAAGGATCTTTTGGTCATGATCCTTGATACGCGCACCTTCAGATGCACAGTTCACACTTCGCACCTGCCCTCCGCGAGGAGTAGCAGAATCTTCCACCACCTTGCGACGCGGGATCACCGGTGCTTCTACTTCCGCAAGAACGGGAGCGAAGGACTTTTTCACGCGTTCCTTGCGAGGAAGCGCGAGGGCGGGACCGTCGTAATGCGCAAGTGCGGTCGGCGTAGCGGTCGGAGCGGGAGCGGAAACGATCTGTTTGCCGCTTTCCTTGATGGCGGGAGCCGGGGCGACCTTTGCGGTCGGAGATTCAGGAGTTAACAACTTTTCCTGAGAAGCTCCGTCCGGGGGTACACCCTGGGCGAACTTCTCCGGAGAAGCTTTCAGCTTTCCTGACTCCGGAGAACATTCCGCCTTTACTTTCACCTGTTGCCCGACAAAAATGAGGTCGGGGTTCTTGATCGTGTTTCGCTTCACAATATCGCGGATCGTATCGCAAGTTTCCTTGCGTGAGACGCGAGACAGTGTGTCACCGCGACGGATCGTGATCGTCACGAATTCCGGCGCAACGACGGCTTCAGTTTGAGCCAGCGCGATCTGAACCTTCTCAGTCGGAGCCACAGTGATCGGAAGGGGCGGTTGTTGGGAAACAAGCAAATTTGTTGCTTGCGTCTTTTCTGTCAAATTCTACAATTCTCTCCAAGTCTAAGATAAATTGGAAATAAACGCGACCGCGGACAGAATTGCCGAGAGTGCCAAAATGACGAGCAATATCTGGTCACCATGGCGAAGGTGGAAAAAATTCATGACAACCTCCAAATCCAAAATTGTTTTTGAGGGGATTCCTAACTTCTCCTTAATTCTCTTAAAAAGAACGTATGGGACCAATTATACACACATTTCTTGTTTTGTCAAAGAAATACACGTGAGAGTGTTGCTCTAAAATAATTGCGCAGAAATCAAAAATACCTTATGATTGCACGTATACAAATAGGGCCCGTAGCTCATCTGGTAGAGCGCGTCATTCGCATTGACGAGGCAAGCGGTTCGAGTCCGCTCGGGTCCACAAAACGAGATCACGAGTTTTGCTGACCCGAGGAGTGAACTGCTTTACTCCGTAGCGGACTCGAAAGGGTTGTCGATGCCGAGTCATCGAGGCCGACAACCACCCGCCACGGTAGGTGGAGAGTCCGCTCGGGTCCACCCTTGGTTCGCCGAAGCTTAAAAGCAAAGGCGACAATCAAACATCTCTCCTCTCTGGAGGGATTTTTGTTTTACAAGGGAACACAAGCACACCAACTACTTGGTGCACGGAGGAGAGTCGAAAAGGTTATCTCCCCTTCAATGCAAGGGTAAGAATGTGGTCAATGAAATCCGGCAGAGATACTCCAGCTTTTGCAAGCGCCTTCGGAAGTAAAGATTCTTTTGTGAGACCCGGGAGTGTGTTGATCT
>CAZERF010000016.1:0-5090 GCA_964515375.1 uncultured Candidatus Saccharibacteria bacterium | reverse complement strand
TTCGCGAGGGTGTCGAGATAGGACTGGACACGGGGAGTGGTGAAGTACAGGTTGGTCGCACCCTCACCGATCGCATCGGTCGTCGTCGCGGCAAGTTGCATCGCGAAGCGACCGTCGAAGCGCGCATTGGTGAAGTACAAGTTCGATCCTTCCGCGAGGGCGGTGGTCGTCGTCGCGGCGAGAAGTTGCGCGAACGAGGATGTTGCACGAGAAGAGGTGAAGTAGAGATTGGAAGACCCTTCGTTGATATCGTCGGAGGTTGCCGTCGCACGAAGGAAATCCGAAGAGTTGAGACCGTCGAGTGTGTCAGCAACAAATGCGGACGGGGTCGAGGAAAGCGTCTTGCGCGGAGACATCTCGCCGTCCCATGTCGGAGTGACTGCAGTCCCTCCCACTTCGACACCAAGGTACAGCGGTTGATTGAAATCAACTCCCGCAAGCGTAGCGAGCGATCCGAGGTCGACAGAGAGAAGGCCGTTCGTCACCTGCACACGATCGGCGTTCATGTATTGCTCACTCCAGATCGCGGAGGTGGTCGGTCCCGCGGGGGCGGTGTAGAGACGGAACCAGAGATTGTACGTGCCATTGACCACGGCGGCTCCAACGGGAGTAGTGAGCTTGGCTTGGTAGTTGAGCGTACGAGGCGCGGAGAAGGTTTGGGCGGAAACCGTTTGGAAGGGTACCAGAAGGAAACTCAAGATAAGGATTCCCGAGAGTATCCGTGACCAGACTGCACTGAAAAATTGAAACAAATGCATTGGTACATCATGAGCGGAAAATACCCGTTCTATGCCGGACGTTCCTCCAAACGCTCATGTGTTCATTGTATCGTTTTTCCAAGCCATTTTCGAGCACAATGGTGGAAAATATGGGGATAAGTTTTTTGAGAAAAACGGCTTAACTTAAATATTTTTTTCCTGCCGACGTATGGACACTCTCCCCCACACAAAAGCAACGACAAAACCAAGCAAAAGGCCGAAGAAGACATCGCTTGCCCAATGGACTCCGGTTGCAATCCTCCCCGCCGCGACCGCAAGCGCGATGACTCCATACCACTTCCAAAATGAAACACGATAAACAAATAAAGCGCCGAACAAAGCCGAAAAAACAGCAGCATGCGCGGAGGGGAACGAGCGGAACGGATCAACCACGGAGACGAGCGGGGTGATTCCCATCTCCCCGACAAAGGGTCGCGGTTCATGGATGAAGAACTTCATCCCCACCACAAGAAGGAGCGCAGCGAGCACGGGGATGAAGATGTGACGAAGTCGAGCGGGAATGACCGTTCGCTCGTCTTCATCCACGACAAATTCATACAACACGACAAAAATGATCGCGCAATAGGGCAACCATTGCGCGACAAAGACCGCAAGAAATGAAAAGACCGGCGACGCGGTCGCGAGAGCGTAAAGGGATGTGGTTACAGCGAGGTCGATCGGCGCGGCGACAGAGAACATGAGGACAGTATAACAAAATGCACGCGAGGGCAGTAGTCGGATATTTATGTGTGATCAAAAAAAATGGACATGACACTTTTCGCTTGACGGAACACATCGTCGAGCAGCAAAGAACGCGAGCGGGGAGAAGCGGGTTCAAGAAGCATGCCGTTGTTCCGCGAGCAGGGCAAGATTTTTGAACAACATGACAACAGCAAGCGGACCAACCCCTCCAGGGACTGGAGTGGACAACGCGACGCGAGAGGCACAATCGGGATGCGCATCACCCACGACACGTCCTGCACTCTCGCTCGTCCCCGCATCAATGAGAACACTTCCCTCCGTGAACATCTCCGGCGTGAGCATGCCCGGCTTCCCCACTCCTGAGATGACGATGTCCGACTCACGCACCTCACGTGCAAGATCGGCAATTGGGCGATCGACGACCGTCACGTGCGCGCCGTTGTGTCGCATGAGGAGCGCGACCGGTGCCCCGACCAATCGCCCGTGTCCGAGCACGAGCACCTCTTTCCCCTCCACGCTCACCTTGCCGTATTCGAGAATATCCTGCACCGCAGCCGCGACGGGAGGCAAGACCGGGGCATCGCCTTGAGCAAAGAGCGCCACCGTATCGCGCGCAAGAACATCGACATCCTTTGCTGTCGGAATACCACGCAAGATCATGTCGGTATCCATATGCAAAGGAAGCGGAAGTTGTACAACAACGCCGTCGATCGACGGATCACCGGCAAGCGTCTCGACCGCGCGCGCAACCTCCTCCCCCGTTGCATCCGAAGGAAAAGCAACTTCGCGCATCACAACTCCGATGCGCTCGGCAACACGCTTTTTGATTCGCACAAAACTCGCGATGACCGGGTCGTCTCCAACAACCACGATCGCAAGCACGGGGTGGAGGTCTTTGGCAGTAAGTGTTCGCGCTATCGTCTCTTCCCACTCTCGCGCGCGTTGTCGTCCGTCGATGATCATAAAAGCAATGTGTAACTGATAGGTATTGATCGAATGCCAAGATTGCTACCGAGAGAGTGCGCGCCTCAACGCGCGATCGATCCGTCGCGCGAGCTTCACCATGTCTGTCTCTTTCTTGCCGCGCGTGGTCTCCCATGCGGTACCGAGGCGAATACCCGAAGGGTCGGCGGGAGGACGTGCGTCAAACGGAATCGCATTTTTGTTCACGATGATCCCTTCCGCTTCAAGCACTTCCGACGCGCGCGATCCCGAGAGACCATTCTTCGCAACATCAACCAAGAGCACATGATTGTCCGTTCCGCCCGAAACGATCCTCCACCCGAGACGTGCCAACTCCTCGGCAAGCGCTTTTGCGTTGGCGACGACCTGCGCGGCGTACTCCTTGAACTCCGGACGAGACGCTTCGTCGAGCGCAATCGCGATCCCCGCGATCGCATTCTCGTGCGGACCACCCTGAAGACCGGGAAAGACCGCCTTCTCGATAAATTCACAAAGCGGCACCTCACTTTTTGCATCACTCACCATGACATCTCGATGAGTAAAGATGATCGCCCCGCGTGGCCCGCGCAAGGTCTTGTGCGTTGTCGTCGTCACAACATCGGCATACGGAAAGGGTGACGAATGCGCCTTCCCTGCCACCAACCCCGCGATGTGGGACATGTCGACCACGAGAAGTGCGCCGCACGCGTCGGCGATCGCGCGAAACTTCTTCCAGTCGATCGTGCGACTGTACGCAGTGTATCCGGCGACGATCACGTCGGGACGTTCGCGAAGTGCGAGTGCGCGGATCGCTTTGTAGTCAAGTTGTTCGATCCCTTCCGCGAGTCCGTACGCGACCTGTGTCCACAACTTCCCCGAAAGAGAGACGTGGTGTCCGTGCGTCAGATGTCCGCCGTGCGCGAGACTCATTCCCATGATCTTTCCCTTGCGTAGCGGAAGTGCTTCCGCCGCAAAGAGTGCCGCATAGACAGCAAGATTCGCGGGCGACCCCGAGAGTGGCTGAACGTTCACGTGCCACTTCTTTGGCGAAAGACCAAAGGTCGCAAGCGCGCGCGCTTGACAGAGTGTTTCCATTTCATCGACGACCGCATTGCCCCCATAATAACGTCGTCCGGGGTATCCTTCGGAATATTTGTTGGTGAAAACAGAACCGAGTGCGGCGCGCACATCGGCGGAAACAATGTTCTCGGACGCGATCAGGTTGACGGTCGAACGCTGTCTCTTTTCCTCGCGCGCGATGAGTGATGCGATGATGGTGTCCTTCATGATGCAGGCATTGTACCCCACCTGTGCAAATGCGACAAAAAAAAGAACCGCACCCGAAGATGCGGTTCGTTCGAACACCAATCATTTAAGAAATTCTTCCCGATACCCGTCCCCGAAGAAACCGGACTTGAAGGACCAATACGCGGACCCTTCGCCGACACACACACGACCACCCGCGCGCCACACGGCGAGCGCGAGCAAGAACTTGCTGCGCGGGCCGGCATAGGCGTATTCAACGCACGTCGTTGCTGTCTCAGGGTACTTCGTCTCAGTGACACGAAGAAGGCCGAAGAACGCGCGATGCGTGATCGACTCCGAAGGAAGGTGATTCCCCTCGCACCTGCGAAGCGGGTAGTAGACACTATCGTGCACATCGCCATGCGCAAGGTTGTGTTTTTCGGTCCGATAGGAGTCAGTCACCCCGACGACCTTGCGACATTCATAGCATTCGATATGAACCATGATGCTCCTCCGATCGTGTTGTCAGGAAAATTCCAGTGTTTTTATACCACTTCACACAAAAAATACAAGAATTCCAAAAAAATGCCCGCACGTTGCGGGCATTTACAAAAAAAACTGCTGCTACTTAAGCGCGTGAATGACGGCGGAGGATCCTCTCCTCCAAACGGTCGAGATGATCGTCGCGGTCATCGTAAGGCGAGAAGTCCCAGAAATCGATATAGGAATCAAGGCGATCACAAAGCGAATCCCAATAGGTGTCATGGCGAAAACCACCGTCACACCAATCACCGAAGGGTACGGGATTCCCTCCGAAATAGAAAACGTCGTCTCTCTCGCCAATCATAACACCCTCCATCTGGTCAAGAATATGATTATCGAACAAGGAGTCCCAGTAGTAGGGATCGTCACAAAGGTTACCGAAACCGCGGCGGTGAACATCGAGACCTGCGGGATCACAAACATCATAGAAGCCCTCAATCCAATCGAAGAAAGAGGCCTCGATCAAATCGAGCCAGTCTACACACCCGATCTCCGCGCCCCGATCGAAAGAAGGGGTCGCCCACTCCTCGAACCAAGGTTCGGGAGAAAATGGCGCGTTGCACGCATCATACTCTGCAACAATCTGCGTGCGACGGGCAGGCTCGTCGCGAAGATAGGAAAGAAGTTCCACAACCGACATTTCAGCAAACATATCATCCTCCGCCGCGTGGCAATAAGAGAAATAGCATGGTGGCAAGGTGCCAAAAACTACAGTTTATTATACACAAATATATAAATTTGTCAATTGTAGGTTCAAACATTCACACGACAAATTCGCCTTATTCCTTAGGCTTTGTTCGAAGGCGTGGGGCGCGGAAGGGGCGTGTCGAGGAAGGACGCTTTCCGGAGGACATGCCGGTTCGTGCTTGGGTCGGCTTTGCCTTGCGCGTCGTTGCGCGC
>CAZERF010000015.1:0-10139 GCA_964515375.1 uncultured Candidatus Saccharibacteria bacterium | reverse complement strand
GTTCGTTCGGGGAAAAGAGAACATCTCATGTTGTTGAGTGTAGCACACCCCCGTGAGTGACAAGAGGGTTTTCGCCGTCTTGAGTGCGACGTATTGATCGATTCTCATTCCAACACACTACTTAAAATCTCCAAAAACACGGCTATTTCACCATTTTGCGAAGACACGAATTAGCGCCGACCCTCCTCCGATCACACTGCGATCATTCGTAAACATCATGTGTCCCCACATCAAGGAAATAGACGTCCTTCGCATCAATCTCGACAATAATGCGGAAGCTGAAATTCGCCGAGAACGCATGGTATTTTTTCATGCGGCCCGAGAGCTTGTGGAGACGGAGTGTCTTGTGTTCACTTTTCTTTTTGAAACGTTCTACCGACACGATAACATCATTTTGCACTTCTTGAGGAAGCCTACTGAGCGAGCGAAGAAATCTTCGTGTATACAGGAATGTCATGTCACGACGGAAGCTTTGCGATAAGCTTTCGCAGGTCTCCGCGATACACTCGACCCTCTTTTACATCCGCCTCCGCCTCGCGGATACGGCTATATGCACGGTCTTCCTGAAGAAGCCGAAGTGCTTGCCGCACAACATGTGCCTTTGTCTCGGCATTCCCTTCACGCACTTCCGCATTAATGAATTCTTCGAGCTCTTTGTTGATAGGGGTGGTAATCGTGGTCATGTACTATAGTTTATTACTATTTTGTAGTATGTCAACGCACGCAAGTATCAGGCGAACTCACGACGTCCGCGAGGAATCACATTTTTGAACCGAGAAACACGATGAAACGCGCCGATTTAGACAGACGACATACTCAGGAGTGGTACTCCTCTACGGCGACGGAGTTGGTAGAGGGAAAGCAAAGCGGTTCGCGTGTTTCTCCCTACTAGATGCCCGTGCGGGAGAGGAGGGTCTTTACCGTCTTGAGCGCGATCTTGAGGTCGAGAACGAAGGAGCGATTCTTGAGGTAATAGAGGTCATACGCAAGCTTCTCACGCGTCTCTTCGGTCGTCTGCGGCGGCTTTTCATGGTGTACTTGCGCCCACCCGGAGAGTCCGGGAGTGATCAGATGGCGCATGTTGTAGTACGGGATCTGCGCAACATAGAGCTCAACCAAGTTGGGAAATTCGGGACGCGGACCAATGAGCGAGAGATCTCCTCGCAAGACATTCCAAAGCTGCGGGAGCTCGTCGATCCGCGTGCTCCGCAAGACACGTCCGACGCGCGTGATCACGGACCTGTTCTCTCCGAGTCGCTTGCCATCGTCCATCACGCTCATGGTGCGAAACTTGTACATCCTGATCGGGCGGTTTCCCTTCCCCACCCGAAGCGGCGCATAAAAAACGGGACCGCGGTCATCCAACCACACCGCGAGCGCAACGAACGGAAGAATGAAAAGCGTCGGGATAAGGAGTATCGTTGCGAGCGTGATGTCCATTGCGCGCTTCAAAATGTCGTAGCCAAAATGCGCGCGCGACGAGACATTCTCCAAGAACCAGCTATAGCCGACAAGCGAGAGCGGGACCTTATCGAAGATGTCTTCATACACACGATACTGGTCAACAAATCGAATGTGCGAAAAGATGAGATCGTAGAACTTGGGCAAGATCGGCGCCACTTTTGGATTCTCGATATCGATGACGACCACACGCACTTCTTCGGAGAAGATCCGCGCGAGCACTTCGTCCTCAAAATCGATCCCATCCAGCTTGTCGAGATCGACCCATGTGATAAAGCGCATCGGGTAGAGCGGGAAGTCGTTGACTGCATGAAAGAGTCGTCGCGTCTCTTCGCCGGAACCGATCAAAACCGCCGCTTCGCGCGTACGCAAGCCGACGAACTGCACCGCAAAGACACGCCACACCCCCATGAGCGCGAAGGTAACGAGAAGATCGAGAAAGAGTGTGGTCTTGGGTGTAATACCGAAGTCAGGAACCGCGTAGAAAAAAATGACAGCGACCACACTACTTGCAAGTATCGCGTTCAAAAGAAGCGAAGGGATCTTGGAGCGCAAAACGACCGTATGTGGCTCGTACAAACCCGCGATGTAAAAGACGGTCGCCCACGCACCAAAGAGGAGCGTGAAGGGTGCCGCGTGAGTCATAAAAAGTTCCTGCGAAGGAAGCTCGAGATAGCGGAGGGTAAGAGTGAGCCACAACGCCACATACATGAGGACGATATCCCCCACGAACATCCCGAAGAGTTCGAATGACGGCGGCTTGCGCATGTACGAACGATAACAAAAACCGCCCCCAAAAGGAAGCGGTGACGAGCGATGCGCAGATGAACCTCTTTTAATTATATCATTTGATCATGTGTTCAGTCAATACCACCGCTACCCGCTCCGCCTGGTATAGTATATTGCGTTGGAACACACGTTCCTATTCCCCGATCTCTCCATGCGTATCCTCTACCTCATCACCAAATCAAACTTCGGCGGAGCACAACGCTATGTGTACGACCTCGCCGTCGCGATGCACAATGCGGGTCACGAGGTGACCGTCGGCTTCGGAGGACATGGCCCCTTGATGGAGAAACTCGAAGCAGCGCACGTGCCGACCGTCTCCATTCCCGGACTCGAACGCGACGTTGATCTCCTTACAGACTTCCGTGTATTCTTGCGACTCTTCGACCTTTTCGGAAACATCATGCCCGACGTGATCCACCTGAACAGCTCGAAAATGGGAGCGCTCGGCGCACTTGCGGCACGTGTATGGAACGGATGGATGCGCCTTTTGGCATTGATCGTTGAAAAGAAATACCCCGCGCGAATCATATTTACCGGTCACGGCTGGGCGTTCAACGAAGACCGGAGCGACCTTGCACGAGTATTGATCGGATCGCTACACTGGTTCACCGTCATGCTCGCGCACCGCACCATCGCCGTATCAGAAAAGACACGCGAACAGATCGCTCGGCTTCCCTTTCTCTCTTCTCATATCCGCGTGATCCACAACGGAATCGAAGCAACGGAAATGCAGGAACGACAAGACGCCCTTTCGGCAATCTTCGGAAACGAGGCGGCACGCTTCCTTGAAGGAGGCCCGATCATGATCGGAACGATCGCGGAGCTCCACAAGAACAAAGGGCTTTCGTACGCGATCGAAGGCATCGCGCAACTCAAAAAACAAAGCACAACACCCTTTCGCTACGTGGTCATCGGTGAAGGCGAAGAGCGGGGACTCCTTGAAGCGCTCATCCGACAACTTGATCTTGCCGACATGGTCTTCCTTGCGGGATACAGAGCAAACGCTTCTCTTCTTCTTCCGGCGTTCGACATCTTTCTCCTCCCTTCGATCACAGAAGCGTTCCCGTACGTCATTCTTGAGGCTGGCAACGCGGGGCTCCCCGTCATCGCGACGGCGGTGGGAGGGATCCCTGAGGTGATCGACGACATGGAATCCGGGATCCTCATTCATTCCAAACACCCGGGCGAGATCGCACGCGCGGCGGGATTTCTCGTCGAGGATGAGAAGCGGCGCGCCAAGCTTGGAAACGCGATCAAGAAGCGCATCGCGGGACGCTTCAATATTGCGACAATGACCGAGGCGACACTTGCGCTCTACAACGAAGAAATACAAAGGGGCAAGGACAAAAAAGAATCCGCGGACGAACTCGGCAGGAGTGATGGAGAGGAAGAAATATCACCTCATTCCCCAACAGAAGTGTGAGTCGCCGTACAAAAACCCGCAGAAATATGCGGGTTTTTGTGCGATGACGTCGAGATCAAATACCCAAGAACTCATTTTTCATACGCGACGGATGCGAAACCCGCGCGTAGCGACGCATTGCCAACAAGATGCCGATACCGGCAAACTCAGTGAGAAGATGTGAACCGCCATAACTCATGAATGGGAGTGTCTGCCCCGTCACTGGCATGAGTCCGATGTTCATTCCGACATGAATGATGATCTGCGTCATAAGAAAGATCGCAAACCCAAGCGCGAACAACACTTCAAAATTGCTCGCCCCCACCATGGCATTCGCGAGTATCCTCCAGATGATGACTCCGTAACACAGAAGAAGAAGCGTCACGCCGACAAATCCCCACTCCTCCGCGAAGGACGCGAAGATAAAGTCGGTCTGATGTTCGGGAAGGAACTTGAGACGCGACTGCGTGCCGTATCCGACCCCCTTGCCAAAGAGTTCACCCGAACCGACCGCGATCGTGGACTGATACGCGTTGTACCCCGCACCGCGAATATCAGCGAGCGGATGAATGAAGGTCATGATGCGCGCCTTTTGATACGGATGAAGCACGAACGACCACAAAAGCACGAACGCGGTCAGTCCGAGTGTAAAGACGATCAAGAGATGCTTCTTGGAGATTCCCGAAACAAGCGTCATTCCAAACCAGATAGCAAAAAGAATGAGCGCCGAACCAAAGTCCGGCTGAAGCAAAACAAGAATGAACGGAATGAACGCGTACATCCCGGAGACAAGAATGTGCTTGTAGTGCGCGATCTCAACATGGCGACGGGAGAAATATTTTGCAAGAACAAGAATGAGGATGAGCTTCATCGGATCCGCCGGCTGAAATGCGAAAAACCCAAGATCGAACCATCCTCGCGCCCCCTGAAAGACACTGCCAAAAAGGAAGAGTGCGAGAAGAAGCAAGGAGAAGAAAAGGAAAAGTGTGACGATCGTCGCAGTCTTGCGGAGAATACGCAGATCAAAGAGCGCGATGAGGAAGGCGAGAGTAAGCGCCCCTCCCACCCAAATGAGTTGCTTTGCAAAGAGATCATTCACCTCAACGAAGGAGTACATGGAAACAAGCCCCGCACCAATAACAGGGATAGTCGCAAGGACGAGAATCCAATCAACGTGTTGTAATCGCCGGGACCACATTGTTCACTCGGGGGATGATCTCGATGATAGACGGCGCCTTCTTGCACATGGCGGTCGCGATCTGCTGATAAACACCGGTGAGCTCGGAACCGCTCGCGGCAAAATAGTAGTGGTCGGGCTCCGTCGCGAGACGCTCCAAAAGCCCCTGGTTCACATCAGAACCAAGGCCGATCGTGTAGATCGTGACGCCTTTCTCCTTTGCTTCGGAGGCGATGCGTTCCGCATAGGCGGAGCCGTACGCTTCGGTCCCCCGACCGGCCTCATCGAGCGGGCGATTAGGGATACCGTCCGTCATGAGGATGAGGATCGGGCGCGCCTCCATGTTGCGTCGCTGTGTCGCGAATTCGTCGACCGCGCGACGGATCGCATCGCCGATATTGGTGAACTGTGTCCCATTGCTTCCGATATCAGTGCGCGTGATCGCGCGTTTCAAACGTTCGGAATCGCCCGTCAACATTTGATCGATAGGACTGGAAGCATCGGTCGCGAAGGTCACATACCCGCCCTGATCGCGTACGGTCAAACGGTCAACAAAGGAACTCGCAGCGGCACGTGCCTGTTCGAGTTTTGACTCAAAATTCATACTCCCGGAACGATCGACCGCAAGGATCACGTCGACCGGGGTAACACATTGCTCGGAACCCGCAACGTAATCAAACGGAGCCGGCCACGTGAAGATAAGATTCGCGCTCTCGCTTGCTTCCACGCGATCGACCTGAGTCATCGACGCGGCAATAGGATTGTTCTTGTCATCGTAAATGATACTTGCAACATCAATGAACTCATAATCATTTGGGGTCGCGTTCTCAAGTTTCGCGGTCAGGATGGGTCGACGTTCAAGATTGGAAAGCGTTCGATCGCGAACAGAAAAGAGTACCGGCGACGGAAACATGCTGTCCCAGCGCATTCCCGAAGGAAATTCGATGCTCGCACTGCGCGCAACGGCACCTCCCGTGTCCATTCCTCCGGCAAAAAGCACGAAACGCTCGTTGGGACGCACATACGCGGTTCGAGAACTCTTGGCGATCTCCTTCCCTCCTTCGTCAAATAATTTTGCCACATAAGAAAGGTTCGACACACCGCTGTCGGGATTTGGGTTTTCAACATAGGCGACAACATCGTAGTAGCTCGAACGGATCACAAAGACCTTGGTCCACAAGACATTCAAGTCGCGTACCATCCCCTTGCATCGCAGGGTACACGGACCACCACAGTCTACTCCCAGTTCTTCTTGGTTCTGTTTGCCGTCAGTGCACGTCGGAGGAACACGGTGCGTATACCAATATGGAAAGACAACAAAAAGAAGGAGGGCAACAGTGATCCCACTTATGATGCGCACGCGACGACGGACCGCCCACACCGTATCTCCTTGTGCCATGATATCCCATCATAACAGAAAAAACAGAGAAAGAGGAGTCTTCGTTAGGATATAACGATCACGGCGTCATCGAATGCGAACATTCCCTTCACATCCCCTGCTTCCCAAAAGGGATGCGGGTAACACCACGCACCGTCCCGCAATATCTCGTGTCCCTTCACGACATCATAGAGTTCCCCATACCCCTTCCAGTGGCAAAACCGCGTGCGCCCATTCTTCACAAGATACTCACAACGCACCGCCTCTACAGGAAAATAACGCTCGTTTCCCAAAAGGATCGTGTGGTCACTTTCCGCAAGAACAAGGTCATTCAGAGTCGCTTTCATACGGAAAATGATAGCACAAATACATACAAGAAGGAGTAGGAGAAATATGCTGAAGATGATCTTTCAAGAGGGGTGTTGAGTTAAAGACTCTACTTCCCCGGTAAGGTTTTCGCCCATCCTTTTCCGCACGGCATTAATGGAAGAAAGAACCTCCTTATGACTTCATTGCTCTCTCTGCAAGATAGTGCTTGCGGAGCATGGGGTCGAAGTGTTCGATCGCGTAGCGAAGCATCGTGCGGGGCATCACCGACGCATGCTGATCGAGAAATTCGATGAGTCGCGCGCGGTCACGCTTCCCCACCTCGCGAAGCATCCATCCCGTTGCCTTGTGCATCAAGTCCTGCGGATCGCGAAGAAAGAGTTTTGCGAGCGCAAAGGTGTCGTCGTACTCTCCGCGACGAATGAAGGCAAACGTGGCAACGATCGCGATGCGACGCTTCCAGAGGTCGCGCGAACGCGCAAACGAATACAAAACATCACGAGGGTGGTCGCAAAGATATGCACCAAGAATGTGCGGCGCGGAACTATCGACAAGGTCCCAATTATTGACAAAATGGGTCGAACGAAGATAGTGAGCAACGATCTTCTTTTTTGTCTTCGCGTCACCCCGCGCGAACTGTTCCACAAAAAGTTGGAGCGCAATGAATCGCTCTTCATGGAAAGGACTCTCGAGGAGTTCCACAATGTCGGCAAATGATGCATCACGAAACGCACGAACGACACGTCGCGACTGTGGCACTGTAAGCCCGAGAAAGCGATTTCCTTCCGCATACTCACCTTTCCCTGTCTTGAAAAAACGTTGTAAAAGAAGGGATTTTTCAGAATCTGCCTCTTTGCGGATCGCATGACGAATAGGTGTGAGCATGCAGAGAGTGTAGCGAGGAGTTTCCAACAACACAAGAGCGGTTGACAGATAGCTGATTCTGCACGATACGAAGAAGAGGCACAAATGAGGAGTACACCGTGGACCCCGTCAACCCCGGACCCGGATTTTAACAAGACGAACCGCCACCTGTTCCAAACAGGTGGTTCTTTTTTCAAAGACGCAACTAATTAGACATACACCTCCCCTCCCCAGTTGCGACTCACATACACCTTCTCCACCGCGTCGACGACGAGATACTGTGCGGCATACAATGTCGCGAGTTTGTGGTACTCTTCGGCGGGAGTCATGAAAAGAAGAGAAGTCATCGTATCGGCATCCCACGCACTTCGCGCGGTCGCGGCGGCACCAACCACCCGCCGCACAGGACTTCCTGTCGTTGCATCAAGAATATGATGCGTGTCACGAAACCGTCGACGAAAGACATCAGAGGCGGCAAATCCGGCATGCGCAAGATCGATCACAGAGACTGCCGATTCCGGACGGCCGGGCCACTCGACGGCAACTCTCCACGGTGAACCGTCGGACTTGATTGTCCCCACCATATCTCCTCCTCCTTCCACAAGTATGAACTCATGGCCTTCCTCACGGAGCAATTCGAACACCCGATCGATCGCATATCCCTTCCCAATACCGCCAAGATCAAACGCAACGGGACCGGAGATCGTCAAAAGTTCTCCCGCGATGGACCATGAATGAAGGTCTGCGGCAATAGGAGCCACCACGTCCGCACGCCCATATCCCGCCTTCTCCAAAAGCGGAGCGACCGCAGGATCAAAAGCGCCTTTCGTGAGCGTCCGCAAACGCATCGCGCGCGCAAGAAGCATCGCAAGCTCGGAGCTTACGATATAACTTCCGGGCGCGATATGTCGAAACGCATTCACCTCACTCTCGGGGAGAAAGCGTGAGAATCTCCGCTCAAAATCAGCAAGAAAAGCGCGCACGCGTCCTTTTGTTGCATCGGAAAGCGGTGTTCCATCGGTCGTTATGTTCCACACTGTTCCCAGTGCGGGAAATGAAAAGTTCTCGGACATAAATAGCGCCCTCGAGCGCACCGTATTAGAGTTGCGCGCGAAGCTCGTCGAGTGAATCGTTGAATGCCTTGGTCGTCAAAGACGATCCTCCCACACGGTCGATCGCGGTCAACTCGGCGATCTTCTTCCCCTTCACCGCCTCCGCAAAATCCGCAGCAAAGGCCGTTTGTCGCACCTTGGTAATATCGTTCGTACCCAATACCTCAGCAGAGGCGTCGGTGATAACACCGTTCTCGTCCACGGTGATCACAAAGCCAACTTTCGCCTCTCCTGCGGGGTCGATGTACGTTGTCACGATACTCGCGCTTCTCGTCGCAACCTCAAGCGGAGTTGCAGCCTCTCCTGCGGGAGTCGGTGCGGCAGACACAGGAACCACGGCCCCGGAATCCGTCTTCATCATGACCGTATAGCCAAGTCCGGCCAACACAACCACCAACGCAAGCGAAAACACAATACTCTTATTACTCATAAGGATAATTGAATGAATGAATAGGTCGAGGTCCTCCGCTGCAAAAGCCAACGCAAGGCACCCGGAAACTCATTATATCAAGCCCGCATGATGAGAAAATACGCACCGACGAGTACGTTACAGGAAGAAAGAAAAAGACCCGAGGTGAGTCGGGTCTTTTTGCATCTGTGTACTGATCGTGGCAGCTACCTACTTTCCCCAATTTGCGTCGAGTATCATCGGCGCAACCGCGTTTAACTTCCGGGTTCGGAATGGGACCGGGTGGATCCGCGGCGCTAAGCCACCACTATCATTACACACATGTCTGCGAAACTTTTCCAAGCTTCATTAAGGAGACGAGCGAACTCGTCTCTCAGTGCCCACTGGTGCGGGGAGCGGGAGTTGAACCTGCGACGACCCTCCCCAACGACATCCGTCGCAAGAAAAGACGTTTTGCCCGACGCCCCCCCCGCCCGGTGGACACTGAAGAAAGAACAATTTCCTCAATGAAACTTACAAACCATAATCAAGATTTCACTAATATCATACGGACAATTTCAAAAGGTGTGATCATCGAACAACGCACACAAAACACTACGGTAATGTTGCTGTTTGATCTTTCTTGAACCCATCATCTTCTTCCCGAGGGAAGAGACGGGCGAAAATCATCTCCTCGGAGGTCTCCCTCCAAGAAAATACAAATTTTTGATCGAGATGCGAAGGTTTGGACCGACGAAGTGTTTGAAGAGCTGTATTCTCATACTGCTCCCAAACCTGAGTCGGGAAAACCAAGCAGATCTTCAAAAATTTTGATTTTCTGGGTTCCCAATAGAGTCGACAAATTAGTACTTCTCGGCTGAACACATCACTGTGCGTACACCTAAAGCCTATCACGTGATCATCTCTCACGGGTCTTAACGATTCCTAATCTTAGAGTGGGTTTCGCGCTTAGATGCTTTCAGCGCTTATCCCTTCCCGACATAGCTACCCAGCGGGTGCCACTGGCGTGACAGCTGGTAGACCAGAGGTCAGTTCACTCCGGTCCTCTCGTACTAGGAGCAAATCTCTTCAAGAATCAACGCCTGCAGCAGATAGGAGACCGACCTGTCTCACGACGGTCTGAACCCAGCTCACGTATCTTTTTAATTGGCGAACAGCCAAACCCTTGGGACCTTCTCCAGCCCCAGGATAAGATGAGCCGACATCGAGGTGCCGAACTC
>CAZERF010000014.1:0-13841 GCA_964515375.1 uncultured Candidatus Saccharibacteria bacterium | reverse complement strand
CAGACTTTCGTCCATTGTGGAAGATTCTCGACTGCAGCCACCCGTAGGTGTATGGGCCGTGTCGCAGTCCCATCGGTGGAGGTCAGCCTCTCAGCTCTCCTAAACGTCATAGCCTTGGTGGTCTATTACACCGCCAACTAGCTGATATTCCGCAGGCCGATCACGAAGCGATAAATCTTTACCCTTACGGGACTATCAAGTATTAGTCCGTCTTTCGACGGGTTATCCCTGACTTCGCGGTTCGTTCCTACGTGTTACTACCTCGTTTGCCGGTGACACTCCACTCGAACAACGATCACTATCGCGTTCCGAGTGGAGTGCCCCCTCGACTTGCATGCCTTATCCACACCGCCAGCGTTCATCCTGAGCTAGGATCAAACTCTTAAAGAAAATGAAACGAGACAAAAGAAAGCATACGATCGCGAAGGCATTGCTGCGCTTCTGATCATGCGGTCCTTTGCTTCAAATTCTAAAGACTTGCATATATTCTTTCATAACACATATATAGTCGTTTGCTTGCTGGCGCACGAAGCGCACCTGACAAACAAAAAACGGCTTTTCAAAGACCGATCATCCTCTTGATCAAGAGCACAAACACCTTGAAGCTGGAGCACTCTCAAACAAAAGAACGTACTCGCTATTATACAGATGGCGCGTTTGCGGTCAAGCCCCCTTTGCACTATTCCATCACCGGACAAGGAAGTCTCGAAAAACGCAATGTCGAATTCCCAAGAAATAAGCAATGAAAGCCAAAAAACGTTGAAAAATAAAGATATTTAAGGGTTGAACCAAAACCTGTTCTCAAATGCAAGAAATAGGCAAAAGATGATGTTCGCAAAGATGGGGATATTCTGGGGAAAAGTCTGAACAACAAGCGACCGGTATCGAGACCGGCCGCATCACTTTTTCGCCCTTTTCATAACGAAGGAAGATGATCCTCCTTTTCAATAAAAGTGCGGAGGATCGTATCAAAAAACTTTCTCAGCTCTCGCGAGAGCTGATCGGGGTGCTCAACGCCGAATCTTTCACAGAGTCGCGCCTGCTCCTCTGACACGTTGTTGAACTGCCAAACAACAAACGACAAACGACACTCCGCGTGGAGTGTCGTTTGAAGTGTGCAGGTCTGAAAGAGACTACTTCCCCGATGCGTGACGCTCCGCGCGTTTGCGCTGCCACGCTTCGATCGTCACAAGAAGCGGTGACGCGATAAAGATCGAGGAGTAAGTTCCTACCGCGATACCGACTGCAAGGACAAGCGCAAAATTCTTGGTCGTTTCGCCTCCGACAAAATACAAAGCAAGAATGACCAAGAGTGTCGTGAGCGAGGTGTTGATCGAACGCGCGATCGTTTGCATCACCGAATGTCCAACCGTCTCGTCGAATTCCTTCCACGTGCGGAGCTTCAAGTTCTCGCGCGTACGGTCAAAGACGACGATCGTGTCGTGGACCGAGAAACCAAGGATAGTGAGGATCGCCGTCACAAAAAGGATATCGATCTGTACATCGATGAAATAGTGCCCCATCGCGACGTAGACCCCCGCAGGAACAAGCACGTCATGCAAAAGCGCAACAACCGCGACAAAACCGTAGACCCACGAGGAAACCGGCTGAGAAACATGACGAAAAGCGAACGCAATGTAACACACGATCGCGATCATGACCCAAAAGATCGCCCATCCCGCCTTAGAGCGAAGCTCCGCGCCGATAGTGGGGCCAATGGAGTTGAAACGACGCTCCTCGATCTTCCAGTCCCCCTCACCTGAAACAGCTTGGATCAAAAGGCGACGTTCATCTTCCAAAAGATCTTTTGTGCGCACAAGATACGCATCCTCACCGGACGCCTGGATCTGAGGAGAACCCCAAGGGAGCGCAGCGAGCTTTTCCTTGACCGCATCGATCTCGGGGCGTCCTTCCGGATATGACACTTCGAGAAGCGACCCGCCGGTGAACTCGATACCCATGTTCCACGGACGAAAGAAGATGAGCGAGGCGAGCGAGGATGCAAGCAAGAGTCCGGAGATGATGTAGAAGAATTTTCTGTATTTGATGATAAACATGATGAATTCAGTGTTATGTATAAAGTTGGAAGTATGAAGTATTACGTCCGCGTGCCGATCGTATGAGTCCTTTAAGTGATCTGCCCACCGATCTCCATGATACACGCCCTATACTTCATACCCCATACTGCATACCGCATTTAGTTGAGACCGTTTCCAAAGAAGAACCGGATCACCTTGCTGTTGCCGCGGGTTCCAAGCGCCATCAAGAGTGTGCGGGAAACAGTGATCGCCGAGAACATCGAGACGAGCACACCGATACCGAGTGTAAGCGCGAAACCCTTGACCATAGAGGTACCAAACCAGAAGAGGATCGTCGCGGAGAGAATAGAGGAGATGTTGGAATCACGGATCGAGAGCCATGCGCGAGCAAAACCGTCGTCGATCGCGTCGACAATATCCTTCCCTTTCTTGAGCTCTTCCTTCATGCGTTCAAAGATCAGAATGTTGGCGTCGACGGCCATACCGATCGAGAGGATGAATCCCGCAATACCGGCGGCAGTAAGCGTGACGGGAATCAGCTTGAAGATCGCAAGCATGAGCGCGACGTAGATCGAGAGGGCAAGAACGGAGATAAGTCCGGGAAGTCGGTACCACACAAGAAGGAATATCGCGACCACGAGGATGCCAACAATACCGGCACGCACCCCCGCGTCGAGCGCACTCTCGCCCAATGTGGCACCGATCGTCTGTGTGGAGAGGAGCGTGATCGGAACAGGTAGAGCGCCGGAATTCAAACGACCGACCAGCTCACGCGCGGTCTGCACGTTGAAATCGCCGGAGATCTGTGCGTTTCCGTCCAAGATCGGCTCCTGCACGACAGGGGTGGAGATGGGAGAACCGTCGAGATAAATAGCGACCTGTTTGCCGACATTTTCCCTGGTGATCTCGGCGAAGAGCTTGCGTCCTTCGTCGGTAAAAGTGAGCTGTACCAAGGGTTGGCTCGTCGTCTGGTCGAATTGGACAGTCGCCTTCTCGAGGAACGCGCCCGTCAAACTTGTGGGGACGAAATAGGGGTCCTGATAGAGTAGTGGATTGGAGATGATCATCGTGCGCTCCGCTTCGGTGATGTCGGGATTCGCAAGCGCCTTTTGCGCGTTCTCTTGCGCCTCGATCAAGGCGGTTCGCTCTTCCCCTTCGGGACGCATCGTCTTGAACTCAAGAAGCGGGGTTTGCCCGATAAGGTCGACCGCCTGCGCGATATCGGTCACACCGGGAAGCTCGACAATGAGTCGCTGGGTGGGGTCCCCCGAAAGGGTGCCCGCCTCCTCGACTTGTACCATCGCCTCGGAAACACCAAAAAGATCGATGCGACGATTGATCACATCGCGCAGCGCGTTCATATTGTCGCGCACCTCACCGGATGCGACCTGGCTTGTGTCGGCCTGATAAACGAGCTGTGTTCCTCCTTGAATATCAAGACCGTAACGGAACGGCATCGCCAACTTATGCTCGGGGTTGTATTCGCTGATATAAATAAAGTACCCCACTCCCGTACCCGCCAAAAGCAGGAGGAGCGCAATGATTCGTTTTCTCCACATGATACTGGGCATTATACGAAATAGCCTTATAAAGTAAAGACAAAATCACCATATCGACACGTTTTTCCCGAACACGGAAACGCTCGTAAGGTGGCGGAAAAACAAGAAATATTTCCGAGAAATCCGTGTGGCGCGAGAAGGGTGGACGCTAGCGCAAGAATGACAGAGCAACGCTCGCCAAAAGCGCAAGCTCCGAGAAGGCCGAGTCGATCGAACGGAAGACCCTCGCGAAGAACCCAAGCGCGGGGGGAGTGTTCGCACGTCCGAGGTCTCCCCCACCTCCGCCCTGCCCGCCTCCCGGGATCGGTGCCCCCGAACCGGAGCCTTCGTCGGTCGTTGTCGTGCCACCGGTTGTGTTGCCGCCTAATTGCAAGAACCCAAAACCACTTTCCTCTATTTGAACTCCGCCAGAAACAGGGCGAATAGACTCCGGGGATAATACAACACTCGGAGTGACGAGAATATCATAGTGATACAAACTGTCATTATTGGTCATTCGAAAACAATACTGAACTCCTGAAGAAACAAACTCTGATGAGCCAACATTCCACTCTATTTCAGAAAAAGAACGGGCAATAAGCGAAAGCGGGGGTGCGGGATTGGCATTCGTACTCACATACCCAGGCGCAAATGCCAATCCGTCAGGATCGATAACCTCTGAACGATTTGTCGTTAACGCGCCATGAGGAACATATTGAGTCGACCGAACATTCCATTCCTTCCATGACGAAAAAGTGGATACCGGGTACCAAACAACACAACTAGATGAAGCATACTCGAGTTGAAATCTTGTTGTCGTTGCACCAAGACCAACATTTTGGACAAGAAAACGCAAACGGAGTGTATCGCCAGGATAAAAACCTGAGGAAACAGGAGTATTTTCCGGAACAACAGGGGTCGCGGCCGTCTCTCCTCCATTGTCAAAAAACCATCGATAGTCCGAAAGCTCAAGGAATGCATGATATGGGTACCCCGCATCATACGTCACCGAAAGAACATGGTTGAATGCTTGCGTGTTTGCAACAGAGAGTGTCGCATTGATCTCAAGATTGCGTGATGTCCATGTTATGGTGTCACCATTTGAGAATGTTGAGGAAGCAACCGGTACAAGATAATCCGCCGCAAATGCCTCACTGGTGGTGTCTGCCGCTTCCGCGACGGTGATCGCGTACGGGGAGGATGTTCCGTTCACTCCGATCAAGACATTGCCGGCCGTGATCGAAGTTGCCTGAGAATGATGCACGGTCGTACGGAGATAGGCACTGCGATAGGTCTTGATCACCTTCTCGGGAAGCACAACCGAAAGGGGTGCATTCAGCCACCCCGATGCGGTAGTGATAACACTGGGAACCGCAGCTCCAAACAGAACGGTCTTGGTCTCAGTACCCCCTTGTGTCCCGTCCCATTCGAACGTGATCATTGCTTCAATGCCGGGAGCTGGTCCGCTTGAGGAGTACTGCACTCCTCCTGCAAGCGTCGTAGTGGAATTCCAGATTTGTCCCGCATCCTGAGAAAGATCAAAAATGAGCATGGGGGTCATTCCGTCTCGCGCATTCGTCGCAGTGTGCGAATACGTTGCGGAACGCTCCTGGGATGACGTCCCCACCCTTCCGTAGAGGGTGAGGGCGGAGGTTGATGTCGCAGTTTCGTTCACGCGATACCAAACATTTGCGGCGCGGCGAGATGCGTTCGAGATAGTGACGGTGGCGGTCGCGAAATTGCTCCGGGCGGTTCCTAGTGTCGATGTATACTGATTGAGATAATAACTCACGGTCTCCATCTGACGGGTCGATGAAGTGTCCGCTTCGTATGTCACCACAAGCTCTCCGGAAAGGAGACGCCCACCAACCGTTCCCATCGTCACATCAAGATACTGCGTGGAGTTTGAAAGGAAATCATTTCCGCCGATCGCTGGACGAAAGATCGCGCGAATGTTCGTATCCCCCGCAATCGTATCGGTCCAATTGAAGGATGGTCCGGCAGAACCTCCTCGGATCTTTGGGGAAAATGTTGACGCAGTGGCGGAGTCAACTTGAACCGAAAGATCGTAGTATACATCGAGGATATTTGCAGTTGACGACGCGAGAAGGTCGGGCATTGTTGTCGTTGCCACAAAGGTGCATGTCGCAGCAGACGCACACGAGGATATCGTCCCCATGTCTGCCGTGGTTGTCGAGGTCAAGGGGAAACGAATGGTCTTCACTTCAGTGTGAGGATCCGGATTGTGATCATACTCATAAGTGATGACTAACTTCATTGTACGCAAAACCGTTGCGGGGCCGGTAACGGAGAACATGCCGGTCACCGGAACCCCCGCGGCCCAGTCGGCATCAGTCTGCTCACTGAACAGTGCAGTCGCGTTGTGAAGAAAATGAAGGTACTCAGCATTTCCACTTTGTGCCCAAAATGTTCCCGAGATCTGTCCCACACGCACGAGATCGCGAGGATTGGAGGAAGAGGCGACTTGGAGCGCGACGAGTTGCGCGGTCACGTTCGTCGCGGTGGTCGGTTGTGCGATTGTATCCACGTGCGCGTGAACAACGCGAATATTGGAACCCGAGAGTATGACAGATCGTGCCCCTGCGGTTCCGACCGATGTGTTCCATGATGTGCCCGCATAGGTGACCGTTCCGCTCGCACGAGAAGTGGTATCCGAAGAACCACCGAGGGTGTATTCGACGGTGCGGAGGCGGCGAGTCAGTTCCGGAGAGGGATCATTTTCCGCATACCCCGCATCATACGTCACCGAAAGAACATGGTTGAATGCTTGCGTGTTTGCAACAGAGAGTGTCGCATTGATCTCAAGATTGCGTGATGTCCATGTTATGGTGTCACCATTTGAGAATGTTGAGGAAGCAACCGGTACAAGATAATCCGCCGCAAATGCCTCACTGGTGGTGTCTGCCGCTTCCGCGACGGTGATCGCGTACGGGGAGGATGTTCCGTTCACTCCGATCAAGACATTGCCGGCCGTGATCGAAGTTGCCTGAGAATGATGCACGGTCGTACGGAGATAGGCACTGCGATAGGTCTTGATCACCTTCTCGGGAAGCACAACCGAAAGGGGTGCATTCAGCCACCCCGATGCGGTAGTGATAACACTGGGAACCGCAGCTCCAAACAGAACGGTCTTGGTCTCAGTACCCCCTTGTGTCCCGTCCCATTCGAACGTGATCATTGCTTCAATGCCGGGAGCTGGTCCGCTTGAGGAGTACTGCACTCCTCCTGCAAGCGTCGTAGTGGAATTCCAGATTTGTCCCGCATCCTGAGAAAGATCAAAAATGAGCATGGGGGTCATTCCGTCTCGCGCATTCGTCGCAGTGTGCGAATACGTTGCGGAACGCTCCTGGGATGACGTCCCCACCCTTCCGTAGAGGGTGAGGGCGGAGGTTGATGTCGCAGTTTCGTTCACGCGATACCAAACATTTGCGGCGCGGCGAGATGCGTTCGAGATAGTGACGGTGGCGGTCGCGAAATTGCTCCGGGCGGTTCCTAGTGTCGATGTATACTGATTGAGATAATAACTCACGGTCTCCATCTGACGGGTCGATGAAGTGTCCGCTTCGTATGTCACCACAAGCTCTCCGGAAAGGAGACGCCCACCAACCGTTCCCATCGTCACATCAAGATACTGCGTGGAGTTTGAAAGGAAATCATTTCCGCCGATCGCTGGACGAAAGATCGCGCGAATGTTCGTATCCCCCGCAATCGTATCGGTCCAATTGAAGGATGGTCCGGCAGAACCTCCTCGGATCTTTGGGGAAAATGTTGACGCAGTGGCGGAGTCAACTTGAACCGAAAGATCGTAGTATACATCGAGGATATTTGCAGTTGACGACGCGAGAAGGTCGGGCATTGTTGTCGTTGCCACAAAGGTGCATGTCGCAGCAGACGCACACGAGGATATCGTCCCCATGTCTGCCGTGGTTGTCGAGGTCAAGGGGAAACGAATGGTCTTCACTTCAGTGTGAGGATCCGGATTGTGATCATACTCATAAGTGATGACTAACTTCATTGTACGCAAAACCGTTGCGGGGCCGGTAACGGAGAACATGCCGGTCACCGGAACCCCCGCGGCCCAGTCGGCATCAGTCTGCTCACTGAACAGTGCAGTCGCGTTGTGAAGAAAATGAAGGTACTCAGCATTTCCACTTTGTGCCCAAAATGTTCCCGAGATCTGTCCCACACGCACGAGATCGCGAGGATTGGAGGAAGAGGCGACTTGGAGCGCGACGAGTTGCGCGGTCACGTTCGTCGCGGTGGTCGGTTGTGCGATTGTATCCACGTGCGCGTGAACAACGCGAATATTGGAACCCGAGAGTATGACAGATCGTGCCCCTGCGGTTCCGACCGATGTGTTCCATGATGTGCCCGCATAGGTGACCGTTCCGCTCGCACGAGAAGTGGTATCCGAAGAACCACCGAGGGTGTATTCGACGGTGCGGAGGCGCTTCCCTGTATATGCCGCATCTGCATTGTTCATCCCTATTAAATAAAAAACGCTGAATAACTCGGAAAAAACCAAGGCAAAAGAAAGCAAGACGGAAAGATGTGACCGGAAACTTTTTGAAGAAAAAGAATGAGAGGCAATAGGGTGAAGCTTCAAAGAGTGCTCAAAAAAATATCCCCTACTGGACAGGCGTTTGCTATATCTTTTTGTATCAAAAATCATATAGTGGCAACAAAAAGAGGACGGGTACAAAAAGTACCGTTGTCCTCCAATAGGTTCATTATATACCCCTTGTGTCGAATGACGAGAGTGAAAGTCGCCATAGTGTGGATAACATGAACGACAAAAAAGGTGTGTGGTCTTTGTTTTTTGTTCGCGATTATGCTTCGGAGGGTGCGGGGGCGGGCTCTGTCGCAACGGGCTCACCGGGTGTCGGCTCAGTTGGAGCGGACTCCGGAGCAGGAGCAGGGTCGGATGTCGGGACGAAATCGGACTGAGACTCCGGCTCGGGGGCGTTCACTCCATCTGACGGGCTCTCGGGTTCTGTGGTCGGAGATCCTTCGCTTCCCTCTGCTGTTGCTCCACTCTCCCCTTCCGTGGCGGGGGTCGGGTTGGCGATGGGTGCGGACGGTGTATCAGATCCGGAGGACGAGCCTGGTGTCGGAGATGACGGAGCGGACGCGGGGGCAAGCGATGTGCCACATTCACCCATGAGACTCTGGAGCACTCCCGCCACCATTTTGATACAGTACGGGGAACCATCGGTCTCGTCGAAGAGCGTAACGCCCGTTCTGTTCTCGGGGGTGCCCACCTTCAACTTGCCACGCACCTCGAGTTCTTCCACAACAAGCTTGCCGTTTTCGTCGAGTGACCATGTGCCGTTCGCGGCGATGATCGAGCGGACGTTCACCAGAGACTGCTCGTTCATGTTGAAGGGTTTGTTGGCAAGGTAGCGGACATCAGCACCATCGTCAGCAAGACCAAAGAGATCGACGATCTCTCCTGTCGAGGAGGCAAAGAGTGCGAGGCGTTCACCCACGACGTGCTCTGAGAGGTCGCGATGCGTGAGGGAGACAAAGGCGAGCACTGTGCCTGTCGCCATCGTATCGGGCACATCGGGACCCGCCCAATCTTCGAGCGCGATACCGACCGTGACAGACGAGGTTGCGACCGAGCGTGCGCCGACACCGGGAGTGGTGCGCGAGAGGGTGATGCGGTCACCCTTTGCGATGGGACCGTTCTCGAGGTTGACCGACACAGGGACACGTCCGGAGAGTGCGACGGGGTACTGATCAGGAAGGAGTCCATCGTTCCCGAGACCCAAGATGATACCCGGTTCGGTCGAGACGATACCCAAGACGCGTGGAGCGGATGTTGCGAGGGTGACCGCGGTACCACTGGCAAGCATCACGATGTCGCCCGCGCGGAGCGTTGTCGAAGAGAAGTAATTTTCGGCGAGGTCGGTCGCGCCGGTGGTGTATTCGCGCGCGGAGATGCGGCCCGAGGTGGACGCGGTGCAGTTGCCGTCATTGTCGACACAGATGCCGCCGTTGACCACCTGAAGTCCCGCTTGGACCGCGGTTTGGTTGAGCTGTCCGATGGTCGTCGTACCACCCGCCGAAACACTAAAGCGCGAGTTGCCGTTCACGCGGAAGTCCGCGAAGTTGCCGGAGAAGGATCCGCCACCATTGCCAAAGTCCATGAGAAGTCCCGCACCCGAGAACGCCGAGCCAGTCTGATAGAACTGTGCAACGGAAGTGGCAGTGGTCATGGTGCTCGTGTAGAGGCGGAGGATGTCGCCGATCGTGGTGCCTGTGTTTTCACCGTAGAGCGCGGCGGGGGTCGAGGATCCGCCCGCGAGTCCGGTTGTGAGTCCTTGGACACCAAAGGTGTGCCCCACGGCACGAAGACCGGTGTTCACACCGTAAGTATTGGAACCACCCGAGGCGGTGATGTCCATGCCGCGAACAAGATTGGAGAGTGCGGATGAGTCGACCATGCGGATGATCTGTCCGATCGCGGTCGATGTTGCAGACGTGGGTTGATTCTCGATCACCATGCGACCGCCGACCTGCACGCCACCCGTCGTCGGGTTGAAGGTGTAGATCTCGTGAATGCCCGCGATCGCGGTGGAGGCACCGTTGGCGCTCATCGTTCCGCCGATCGAAAGCTTGGCCATGGAGGATTGCGTGGAAGTGCCGATCGCGACGGGGCCCGCGAAGGTGGAGGTAGCGGTGGTGGTAGCGGTGAAGTATGCGCCAACGATTTCGCCGACGACGGAGAGTTTGGCGTACGGCGAGGTGGTACCGATACCCACATTTCCACTCCCCTTCACGGAGAAATATGACCCACCATTTTCCTGAACATTTAGGACATAAGCTGTATCATCAATATCATCGGGGTTGATCTTAAAGAAAGAACCAAGACCTGACGAACCACCTCCCGCGCCAGTAGAAAAAACCACATAATCGTCACCCCCCTTCATCCCAGCCGAACTTGTATATCGAACATATAAGTCATTAACAGAACCGTTGCCAAGCTCAAATGTTCCACCGCTATTTTTGTTTGTAACCTTGAAGATATTTGCACCGCCTTCCACGTCTAACGATGCCAAAGGGTTTGTATTATTAACTCCAACAAATCCATTAGATTTCATGAAGAGTGATGATGTTCCGGTTAGTATATTGCCATTTGCCGCGTAGTATGGAAGTTGACCTGTTGTCCCAAAAGTCACCGTACCATTATTCCCAACACAAACTCCGTTCACCTCAAAACAACCAGAGGTGAGGGAGATGCCGTTGCCTCCCGTGGTGGTGGCGGTACCCAAGGTGAGCTGATTGGCGAAGAGGTTGGTGGTGGTGGCGTTTGTAGTTGTACTATTAGTGAAGTTAGCGCCGAGTGCGGAGAGAAGTCCGGAGAAGAAGCCGGAGCCTTCCACTCCAAAAGCAGTAAAGGGTGAGGTGGTACCAAGCCCAAGTCTCCCCTCCGATGTTACCGTCATGTACGGACTATCGATTGACGAGGCAATCTGGAAAAGTGGATTTGTTTGCCCCGAGAACCCGGTGATAGCAAGCCGCGCGAAAGGTGATGTAGTGCCGATACCCACGCCTGATGATGAAACTCCTCCCGTTCCGTCGGACGTCGAGAAGATCGTGAGGAGAGGATTACCATCGATCGCGGCGGTGTAGGAATTGGTCGCCCCCAGAGGAGATACCCCCGTCACATCCATATCGGTCCAGGTCATGACCCCTCCATCCGCGGGGAAGGTAATGTTTCCGAGTTCAAGACTCGAGATCGAGGTGACTCCGGTGTTGTAGTCGTAAACGAGTCCTCCACTACCCACATCGAGTCCTCCCGCGAGTGTCGAGGTTGCAGAAGCGGAAACTGCAAAGAACGTGTCTGCCACAACATTCCCAACAACAGAGAGTTTCGCATATGGGGAGGTAGTGCCGATGCCTAAATTGTCGTTCACGAAAGTGAGTTTCGTATTGTCACCATTGAATGATGTACCATTCGCGAATTGGATCGCGCCGGTGCCACCCACGGCGGAGGTCGCACCTCCTCCCACACAGACTCCATTTATAGCAAAGCATCCCGCGGTGATGTTGAAACCGCCGTTTGACGTCGTGGTGCCGGTACCGTTGATCGCGAGGTTGCCACCGAAGGTGCTTGTGGCGGTGGTAGTACCCGTGAAATATGCGCCGACGATCTCGCCGACAACGGAGAGCTTGGCGTATGGCGAGGTGGTGCCGATGCCGACGTTGCCGGAGATGTATTGATTGCCTTGCACTTCGAGTTGCGCGAGGGAGGTAGTTGCGGTCGCACCAATCAAGACTTGGTTGGTGGTGGTGGAAACGCGAATACCGGATCCGTTGAAGTATGTCCAGTTGATCTCCGATTCTCCTCCACCCGATACGTCGGTGCCACAAGTGAAGACTCCGTTCGCGTCAGTCTTTACATCACAGTTTGCAAGCACGTTCACCCGCAAGGTGCCGTTTGATATCTGAACACCCGCGCTCGTCACACCATCACCCACTGTGAGTCCGCCGTAAGGTCCAACCGCAAAGACGGACGCGCCAGCGTTCTTCAAGTCGAGGAATTTGGACACGGTCGTCGAGGAGAAGGAGCCAAGACCGTTGCCGAAGTCCATGAGAAGTCCCGTTCCTTCGAAAGCAGAATCCGTCTGGAAGAACTTGGCGAGCGCACCGGAGAGGATGCTGGAAGAGTACGCGCGGATAGCGTTGCCTTGGGTCGTGCCTTGCGTCTCGAAGTATCCGGCAGCGGGTTCGGCGATAGCTCCCGCGTCACCCGAGATGATCGCGCGAATACCGAAGGTGCGCGCGTACGCGGAGAAGGCGGTATTCTCACCGAGGGTGCTCGTGCCCATGTCGGCTTGGACTTCAAACCCGCGGACGGTGTTGCCGAAGGGGCTGTTGTCTTCGATGCGAATGATATTGCCAAGGAGGGTGGTTGTGGCGGTGTTTTGGGTCTTGGCGTAAAGGGCGTTTGCATATTGGGTCGCGTTTTGTGTGCCGTTTGTAAAGGTGAGGTACTGGTCGAGACCTGCCGTGCCGGGGATGGTGACGTTTGTACGTTCAATAGAGAGGCGGGCGTATGGAGAAGTGGTGCCGATGCCGACGTTGCCCCCGGAAGTCACGGTGAAGAACGGACTGTCGGTTGACGAGGCGATCTGGAAGAGCGGATTTGTTTGTCCCGAAAGCCCGGTGACGGAGAGGCGCGCGAAGGGTGAAGTGGTGCCGATGCCGACGTTACCCGAAGAAAGAGTGGTGCCGGTTCCGTCGAGTCCGTTGCCGAAGATGAGGTTTCCGATGTTGAGTCCGCGCGTCATGTTGGTCGATGTCGCGCCAATGTCGTTGCCAATGATGATGTTGTTGCTTCCGGTGGTGAGGTTGGTACCGGAGTATCCTGCGTTCTTGCCGAGCAAGATATTGGCAGAGCCCGTGGTCACTCCGTAACCAGATTGGTAGCCGATCATGGTGTTGTAGTCGGAGCCGGTGGAAGCGGAGTAACCCGACATGTAACCAAGATAGACACCGCCCTGATTGGAGTACAGTGCTCCACCGTTTCCCGCATAATACCCAACTGCAGTGGTACTGGTCGCGGACTGATTCCACTCGAGAGCGTAGGATCCGAGTGCGGAATTACCCGAACCTGTTATGTTCCATGATAGTGCGTACGCCCCAAACGCCGAGTTTGCATTCCCCAACACATTCCTCACCAGCGAAGCTTGCCCGAAGGCACTATTACTCGAACCTGTCGTGTTATTTCTAAGGGCAATATTCCCAAACGCCGAGTTTGCATTCCCCATCGTGTTTGCATTAAGAGAGAGATTCCCCACTCCGGTATTTGCCATTCCATACGTGAAAGAAGTATTTGTTTGGTTATTTATTCCTGACCCAAGTCCAAGGAAAGTATTAAGGGCGGTAGAGGACGCAGAGAGGAGTCGAGTTCCGCCCCAAAAAATCGCGTTATCACGACCATTTGCCGTGGCGATGTTAATATCCATGAACGAAGAGGTTGCGGTTGTTGAAGTTGCGATGAAATAATCCGCGACGACGTTCCCTGCGACGGAGAGTTTGGCATATGGAGAAGTGGTGCCGATGCCTAAATTGTCGCTCACAAAGGTGAGTTTCGTATTGTCTCCATTGAATGATACACCGTTGGCGAATTGGATCGCGCCGGTACCACCGACGGCGGTTGTTGTGGAGGTGGGGAGACAGGTACCGTTTAAGGCGAAACAGCCGGAGGTGAGGTTGATGCCGTTGCCTCCCG
>CAZERF010000013.1:0-24131 GCA_964515375.1 uncultured Candidatus Saccharibacteria bacterium | reverse complement strand
CTGGCAAACGACCCCAATGCCGTCGTGGGGCCCGAGTCTCTCCGGTCTTGATCTGGAGCATATGACCTACTACGTCGACCCGGGCGTCAAAGAGACAGACGACTGGAAGGAACTCCCCAAAGAGATCACCGACACATTCGAAAAGCTCGGCATCCCGCAGGCGGAGCGCGAATATCTGGGCGGTGTCGGCGCGCAGTATGATTCGGGTATCGTCTATCACCGCATCCAAAAGCAGTTATCCGATCAGGGCGTCATCTTTGAGAACATGGATGTCGCGCTCGAAAAGTATCCCGACCTCGTGAAGGAACACTTCATGACCAAATGCGTCCCGGTGACCGATCACAAATTTGTGATGCTTCACGGCGCGCTCTGGAGCGGGGGTACCTTTATCTATGTGCCAAAGGGGGTCAAGGTCGCACTCCCGCTTCAGGCGTATTTCCGTATGAATCGCGCGTTCTCCGCGCAGTTTGAACACACGCTCATTATTGCCGACGAGGGTGCCGAGGTGACCTATATCGAAGGATGTTCCGCTCCGCAGTATGCCGAAAGCTCACTGCACGCCGGATGCGTCGAACTCTGGGTCAAGAAAAATGCGCGTATCAAATATATTAGTGTCGAGAATTGGTCCCGTAATACCTACAATTTGAATACCAAGAAAGCGCTCGTCTTTGAAGAGGGGACGGTAGAGTGGGTGAACGGCAACATGGGCTCCCATGTGACGATGCTCTATCCTTCCTCGGTCCTCCTTGGTCGTGGTGCACGTAGTGAATCGCTTGGGATCGTAATGGCGAATTCCGGACAGGTGCAAGATACCGGTTCCAAGGCGATCCACTTGGCGCCCGATACGGTCTCTGTCATTCGTTCAAAGTCTATTTCGAAAGGTGACGGTGTCTCCAACTATCGCGGGCTTATTCGCATTGCGCCCGGAGCGACGAATGCCGTTTCGACCGTGATGTGTGACGCATTACTTTTGGATGATACATCCGTTTCCAATACGTATCCCGTGATGCGTCAGGAAAATTCCGAATCAACAGTGAATCACGAGGCGCGTGTGGGGAAGGTGGGAGACGATGAGATCTTCTATCTTCAGTCGCGCGGATACAGCGAAGCGGAGGCGCTCCGGCTTATTGTCGGAGGGTTCATGGAACCGATCGTGAAAGCACTCCCGCTTGAATACGCGGTCGAGTTGAACAAACTGATCGAGCTCGAGATGGAGGGGAGTGTGGGGTAGTGGGTCCCTCCTGTTGTGGTCATGATAAAGGAAATGCGCACCGACTGGTGCGCATTTGTTTGTGTTACGAGAACATCGCGAAAATTATCTCGAAAGTAGTGGTTGCTCCACAGAAGAAAAGAATGATCACCCCAAGGATGAAGAGGACTCCGCCAAAGAAGCCAGTCTTGTCTTTAATATCGCCCGTTTGAAGCATGCTAACGAGTGCGAGCACCGCTCCCGCGAGGACAAGTCCGACGGATGCTTGAATCGCAAACAACATGATGGTCCTCCGTTGTCGTATCTCTCCGATTCTTTTTACATTGTTATATTTGTAATGTCAAATTCATGCACGGGAAGAGGTGTGGTTTTTCGTGTTATACTTTGCACTGTCATGAGCCGAATTATACCCCGAAGTACGTTGATCATTTTTTTCTCTTTCGCCTTCTTTGTTATCGGAGCGATCTTGATCTTTGCGGAGTCATCCCTACACGCCACTTCCTGCAGCGGTCCGGCGCTCACTTTCCCCGCGCAGACATTTGCGGTCCGGATCGCCGACACGCCCGACGCCCGCGAGCGCGGACTCTCCGGTTTACCTCGGCTTGCTTCCTCCACTGGTATGCTCTTTCTTTTTGACGAGAGCGCTCCACGCGAGTTTTGGATGAAAGAGATGCGCTTTCCTCTCGATATCGTGTGGATGAATGAATCGTGGAAGGTTGTCGGGATCACGCGCAATGCTACTCCCGATTCTTTTCCGGCACGTTTTCTTTCTCCCGGCCCCGTTCGCTATGCGCTTGAGGTTCCCGCGGGGACACTTATGATACGCGAACAAGATATTGCGCGTTTTGAGCCTTGTGTCTCGAACGAGTTGAGTGCGCGCGAGTAACCCTCCGGACTCTTATGTGATTTTGTTGAGGAGATGCCAGAGTCCCACAAGAATCAGAAAGTGCCCCGGGTACGCAAGATAGAAGAATCTCCCCATGTTGTGACCTTGTGTGCCGTTGTAACGTACAATGAGCCCAAGCGAGAGCGTCGCAAAGAAGAGGAAGAGAGATTCCAGGATACTCGAGAGGTCGTTCAGATTCGCAAACGTACCCGCCGCAATAAAGAGCGGATAGGGGAGGACAAAGAGGGCTGTTATCGCGGTAAGCATTCGTCGTTCGTTGTCGCGGAAGACATAAAAGAAGATCACCGCAAGAATGCCGAATATACCATAATCCATGTGGAGCACTTCTGCGATGGACGCGCCGATGCCGACGGGAAGCACCCAGAGGGCGGGGTAGGGGCTTGTACGTCCGACTGCGATCACGATGAGCGCGACCGCAAAGGTGAAGAGGATATTGAGGCCGAAGAATTCCGGATCTTGAACGCGACCCGCAAGAAGGTACGGCATTTGGGCGAGGATTCCGTAGCCCAGCATTCGCCCGATATACTTGTCCATCCGGTGTGTATGTACGGCGCCTTCTGCGACGAGCCATGCGAAGATGGGGAAGGCGAGTCGTCCGATCACGCGAAAGGCGACCGCTTCAGGAAAAAAGATCATCCCAATATGGTCGATCACCATGGAAATGAGTGCGATCAGTTTGAGGTGGAAGGCAGACATGCACTTCATTAAACGCCCGCCGTGCAAGTGGTGTCAACGCACATCGGTCCGCGTCTTCGGTTGAGTGGTCCGGGGCGCGATACGTTCCACTTGGAACCTTTCCCGATTGCGCCCTATTTTTGATAACTTATCCCCATTTGAAGTGCTCCTCCTTCGGGCGGTACAATGAATGAGTACAACTTTCAGAACAACGTCGTCGCGTGTGGTCTTGCGATGAAGAATGAGGGATTCTTCGTATCGCGATGGGTGCGTGTGGCGTGTGTTGCTCGGAGGGCAAAGAGACAAAGGTCCTGTTTGAACATGTTCCCACAGTCATGCATGTTCACATGGGACTTTCGTTGTCATTCATTATCATATTTTACCCACATCCCACATATGAAGAAGGCTCCCGCGCGTAAGGCAGGCGCGACAGCGAAGGCTGCCGCAGGCAAGAAGGTATCGGCAAAGAAAGGTGCGATCTTAAAGGAGATCCGCAAGCGTGACGGAACACTCGCTCCGTTCGATCAAGAGCGGATCAAGAACGCCATACTGCGCGCCATGCTCGCGTACGGCGAGGGCGGTGAAGCCGCCGCCGAAGCGGTCACCGATGCCGTCGTTGTCTCGCTCGAGCAAACAATGAAGCATCACAAGGACTACTTGCCGACCGTCGAGGATGTGCAAGACATCGTCGAAACGGAGCTTATCTTCAAAGAATTCGCTCGTACCGCCAAGGGCTACATTCTCTATCGCGAGGAGCACAAGAAGCTCCGTGAGAAGACCGGAATCGTTCCCGAGCGGGTCAAGGATCTTGCAGAGGAGAGCAAGCGCTATTTCCGCAACTCGCTCGCCGAGTTTGTCTACTACCGCTCGTATTCTCGTTGGATCGAGTCGGAAGGCCGTCGCGAGACCTGGGTCGAGACGGTTGACCGCTACATGGGCTTCATGCGCGAGAATTTGGGCAAGAAGTTCACCGAGAAGGAGTACGAGGATCTACGTCACGCGATCTTGCGCCACGAGGTGATGCCTTCCATGCGCCTCATGTGGAGTGCCGGTCCCGCCGCGCGCAAGACCAATGTCACCGCGTACAACTGCTCTTTCATTGCTCCCTCCAAGCTTGCCGACTTCGGTGAGATCATGTACCTCTCGATGTGTGGAACGGGTGTGGGATTTTCCGTCGAAAGTCTGACGGTCCAACAGCTCCCTCAGATCAAGAGACAGTCTGGCAAGCCCGCCAAGGTGCATGTCATCGGCGACTCGAAAGAAGGGTGGGCCGACGCCTTTGTGCACGGGCTCGAGACGTGGTTCTCCGGTGAGGATGTGAAGTTCGACTACTCACAGCTCCGTCCCGCGGGCGCGCGACTCATGACCATGGGTGGCAAGTCCTCCGGACCAGAGCCTCTGCGCAACTTGATCGACTTCTCTCGCGAAAAGATCCTACGTCGACAGGGGAGACGTCTCACCAATCTCGACGTGCACGACATCATCTGCAAGATCGGTGAGGTTGTCGTTTCGGGCGGGGTGCGTCGCTCCGCGCTCATTTCGCTTTCCGACCTCGATGACTACGATATGCGCAACGCCAAGGATGGCCAGTTCTATTTGACCGAACCCCAGCGCATGATGGCCAACAACTCTGCCGTTTACACCGCGAAGCCTTCAACCTCCGAATTCATGGACGAATGGATAGCGCTCATGAAGTCCGGTTCGGGTGAACGAGGGATCTTCAACCGTGGTTCCTTGGTCTATCAGATCCCTGAACGTCGCAAGAAGACCTTAAACGGCGGAATCGACACTTGCGGGACGAACCCCTGCGGCGAGATCATTTTGAAGTCCAAGCAGTTCTGCAACTTGACCGAGGTCGTCATTCGCTCTGAAGACACCAAGGAGTCCCTGATGCGCAAGATGCGTCTCGCGACCATGCTCGGTACTTATCAGTCCACGCTCACCAATTTCAAATATCTCTCGAAAGAGTGGCAGAAGAATTGCGAACAAGAGCGCTTGCTCGGCGTTTCGATCACGGGGCAGTGGGATCATCCCGCGCTCGTGCATGACCCCAAGTTCTTGGAAGAGCTCCGCGCGGAAGCGATCACTGTCAACAAGCAGTATGCCAAACGCTTTGGTATCAACGCCTCCGCCGCGATCACCTGCGTGAAGCCCTCTGGCACGGTCTCTCAGTTGGTAGACGCCGCCTCCGGTATGCACCCGCGCCACGCTCCGTACTACATCCGTCGTATCCGCATCTCCGCGACCGACGCCCTCTTCAAGATGCTTCGTGATCAGGGGATCCCCTTCGCGCCCGAAGTCGGACAGAGCGCCGAGAACGCCGTCACCTACGTCATCGACTTCCCGGTCAAGGCTCCCGAGCATTCCGTCTTCCGCAACGATGTCACCGCGCTCGAACAGCTCGCGCACTGGAAGCTCATCAAGGAGCACTACACCGAGCACAATCCCTCCGTCACGATCTCGGTGGGGGAGAACGAATGGCTCGCCGTGGCAAGCTGGGTCTACGACAACTGGGACATCATCGGAGGACTCTCTTTCCTTCCGCGTTCCGAACACGTCTACCAGTTGGCGCCGTATGAGGAGATCACCGCGGAGCGCTACCACGACCTCGCGAAGCGTTGGGAGGATATCGATTTCTCCAAGATCGTGAGTTATGAAAAGATGGATGAGACGCAGGGGGCGAAAGAGCTCGCCTGTGTCTCCGGCGTCTGTGAGATTTAAGCGTCATAACGAGCGCGGGACTTTGTTGCCATCGTCGCGAGTCGAGTCGCGGTACAACCCGTACCGCTTCTCGACATCGCCTCCTCGGCGCCTCGTCCCGCATCTCGTTCTGCTCGCTTAAATAAAATATAAATATTTACTGCAAGCCCCGTCGCGGTAGGAAACTACAGTCCGGGGCATTGCTGTCTTTGCTTCTGTATTACATTCCGAATTCAAAATAAATTCGTGATAATCTAAACAATGGCAGAACAAGCGTCGATAGGAATGAGAAATATATCATGGATGAAAAGAAATTCGTTACAGATATACCCTTCGTAAGTTGGAGCGAACAAAAGAGGATTCAAGCACTAAAAAGTTCTCTCGGATTACTTCTTGATTTTGCCGGAAAATATGAAGCTTCACTTGATTTAGAAATAAGTCAGAAAAATACTACATTAAACAAAGGTTTTTTGTATTTTGACCAATCATACAGATACATCATTGAGTTGGTTAGCTATGTGGTTATTGTAGAGGGGCGTGGTAAAAAATTTACACATCATATGGTGAGAGCAGCTCTTGAAGGTTCGATGCGTCTTGAACACTATCTAAAACAAACAAAAGAAGAACAGGATAAGATTTCGAGTATAGAAATTGCTCGCGCGTTAAAATTAATGCAGTCAGATAATCTAGGCGGGACTTCGTTCGCAGAGTGGATGGAGAATCTTGAGCTAAGTCCTGAAGAGTACACACAGCAACGTTCGAAGAAAGTTTTTGATTCATTTCCTGATATGCGCACACTCATGAACTCGAGTTCCATAAAGGAAAGAACAGACCTAGATTGGTATTTTCACTATGAATATCTTTGTGAGCTAACTCATGGAAAGTTAGTTGGGATAATCTCTTTAGACCATTTGGATAATGCTCCTATTGTTTTTTATAGGAGAAATCTTATGTATTTACATAGCATACTGAAGCATACTCTCCTCTTGGCGGATAAGCATAATAACTTTGCTAATTCTGATGAACTAGAAAAAGTAATTCAGCTCTCGGATCGAAAAGCATTCTATAATGACAATGATTTACCAAATGACAATTAAGGGGAATGGTGAATGGTGGTGAAAATGGGGAGCCGTTTGATGTTTCCCCAAAACTGAAAATGGGGAGGTCGAAAATGGAGAGTCATTCGATATTTCCCCCCCCAAAAAAAACCGCGTCGTGATGTCGTCTCGTTCTTGTCCAAGATAAATCCTTGGACATTCTCCTGTGTCACCACCCCCCCCTTTTTTTTCTCTCATTCTGCCAATTCTCGCGACCGCGAAAATTGGCAGAAAGGAGTGAGGTTATACACGTAGTGACGATCCAAAATAAAGTTTGATAGAATGCTTTTATATTAATAATCACTACGCATATGGACTTGGCAATCCCTGTTGAAGATACGACTTTATATATACGCGTTGCCGGTATCATTCAAACCCCAAAAGGGTACCTTTTTGAAAAAAGCGATAAGGGTTACATTTTTACAGTAGGAGGAAAAATTAAAATCAACGAAACGTCTGAAGAGGCAATGAAACGCGAAGTGTGGGAAGAGGTTGGTATGGAGTTTATTGATTTCAACTTATGCGCAGTGATGGAGAATCTTTTTTCAAAAGGAAACAGTAAGGTTCATGAAATATGTTTCATCTACGAAATCAAAGATATATTCAACGGTACTGTGCCTGAAAACTTTGTCGAAGTAACAGTTGAGCAGATCGATGCATACGACGTGAGACCGAAACCTATCTATGATCTTATAAAAAGCGATAGGAAATCGGTAAGACAGGTCATCCAAAAATAGCTGAGAAGACTTGCATGGAAGACTTTAAACAACACGCTGAACACCAGGAGGACGAGAGCCTTGTTTTTATGAGGCACCTCAATGAGATAGATGACCTAGAGCAATTTGGAAGAGATGCACCGATCTATGAATCTGAAGAAAATGCTAGACGCATCGAACAGACCTCCGACCTCTTGGTCCAAAAACAACCCGAAGACTTGTGTGGCTGTGGCCATCAAGCCCGAGGGGGTTGCTGTTCGCAACAGTCAGGACTCTTCCAAGACCACCGTTTTCTTTTCAGCGGAGGAATGGATTGCGTTCGTGAAGGGCGTGAAGAGTGACGAGTTCAATGTCTGAATAATTCAGCATTGAGCGCTTGAGGGGTGGACACTAAATGTCCGCCCCTTCATAATAAGTATATGCATACAATATTTTATCCGGGTCTCGGAGAGACTCCGAAGCAATACAAGGGACTCGCAAAACATCTCACCGTTGCGGAGATCGATTGGAATACAGGGAAAGCTACGTCCGCAAAGGGGTATGATACTGTTGTTAGTTTTTCGCTCGGTGCTGTTTTTTCGCTTGATATCGCACTCAAGAAGAAGCTTAAGAAACTTATCTTATGCTCGCCGACACCTTTCGAAACTCTCGGTGCGCATAAGGCGGAAGAGGTGATTTTTCTTATTGGTGAAAAGGAGACATTTTTGCAAAAAATATTCAAACCCCTCTGTGGAAAAGGTGTGCGCATGATGATCGTTCCGAATGGAGATCACCGTATTGACCACAAGTATCAAAAAGTACTTTTGGAATTGCTTCACGAGTGCGAGTAGGGATAAGGGAATGGGGAGCCGTTCGATATCCCCCTCCAAAAAAATCCGCGTCGTGATGTTTCCTCGTTCTTGTCCAAGATCCATCCTTGGATACATGCATGTTCCACCCCCCCCTTTTTTTTATTCTGCCAATTCTCGCGACCGCGAAAATTGGCAGAAAGGAGTGAGGTTATACAGTCCTTTGATTTTTCAGTATTAAGGCGGACTTTGGAGTTGAGTGTTGACGGGGAAGAGTGATGTATATACAATGTGTATACATGACAACAAAAGTACAAAAGTGGGGAAATAGTCTGGCGGTGCGGCTTCCGAAGGAGCTTGCGGAGAATCTTCGCTTGCACGAAGGCGGTGCAGTGGTGTTGGTACAGGAAGGTGACGCGCTCATCCTGCGTAAGGGGAAGAAGGAGCACGTTCCACTTTCGTCACTGCTCAAGAAGGTGAATGCGCGCAATATGCATGGAGCGTTTGACTGGGGTAAGCCAAGGGGACGCGAGGTATGGTAAGGAAACAATATATTCCCGAGCGAGGAGACCTGATCTGGCTTGACTTCGAGCCAACAAAAGGACGCGAGCAAAAAGGTGTCCGCCCGGCGTTCGTCGTGTCACCAAAAGCATATAACGCAAAAGTCGGACTCGCGTTGGTGTGCCCTATTACCTCACACGCGAAGGGATACCCCTTTGAGGTCTCTTGTGGTCGTAGTGCGATCGAGGGAGTGATCCTTGCTGACCATCTTCGTAGTGTGGACTGGCGCGCCCGCAATGCAAAATTCATTGATGCTACTGCCGCGACCGTGGCGCAAGAAGTAGAAGAGCGCCTTCTTTCCCTCGTGCAGTCTTAAAAAGTAGGGGAATGGGGGAGTTGTTCGATGTCCCCAAAAAACCACCTCGTGATGTTGCCTTGTTATTGTCCAAAGTCCGTCTTTGGACATGTGCAAAAAAAGATCGGTCGCGGGGTGCGACCGATCGTGGGTGGTGCGGGGTGCCTGTGTCATTTTTTGAAGTGAGTGAACCCAAGGAGGAAGTTTTTCTCTCCCTCCGTGTTTCCAAGGATCTTGAAGTATGTCGCGAATGATCCCGCAGCAAGCCCGATGGTGAAGGGGTTGAACGCCGGCGGTCTATTTTCGCTTTCGCTTCTTGCGAACCGTTTCAGTATCTCCGCCGCAAGGGGAAGCGGAAGGATGTTCGCGTCGCTTACGACGTAGTTCATGGCCTCTTTGGCCAGTTCCCCGTCGATCATTTGAGCGATCCACGGACCTATGTTTTCAGTATAGGCACGCATGATGTACTCCTTGTTTTGTTGTGGAAAGTTACCCATCACTTTCTATCATGATTTATGTATCATGTCAAACAATACCTTGACATAACGCACAATTATGTGATAAACTATCCATAGAATTTTTTGCCCCACTTGAAGGGGTGCTCAAGGAGGACGTAATGGCAGCAGATGGAGTGATGCCGAAGGGTTTGGTAAAAGTCACCCTCACCGAAGAAGGGAGGGCCAAATGGGAGGAGTATCTTGCCCGCGAGGAAAATAAACTGTTCTCCGCGCTGTATCGTGTACGGAACGAACAGGAGGATGGGACCCTGGTTCTCACCTCTTCTTTCTACGACGAGGTCTTCGGGGAAGAGTTCGAAACGCCGATGTATTCGGCGATGAGTTTCCTCTGAACGTTTGGGTCCGAGCTTTTGCTCGGACCTTTTGCTTTTCTGTTGCCGACTGTGCGATACTTGAAGCACATGACGGAAGAAAACAAAGCAAGAAGGGTCGCATGTTTTGATATCGACGGAACCATCTTTCGTTCAAGTCTTTTGATCGAGTTGGTCGATGTACTGATCGAGCAGGGGAGTTTCCCCGTTTCGGCGCGCGAGCGTTTCGTGGAGTCTGAACGAGACTGGGTCGATCGCAAGGGAACGTACGAGCGCTATATCGAAGCCGTGGTCGCGTCGTTCATGGAGCATCTGCCGGGACTTCTCGTATCCGATCTCGACCGGGCGGGTGAAGTGGTGATTGCGCGCAATCGCGATCGAGTCTACCGCTTCACGCGTGACCTTCTCCGCAACCTCAAGCGTGACGGATATTTCCTCCTTGCCATCTCTCATTCTCCCAAGCTTATCCTCGACAAGTTCTGCTCTGAATATGGCTTTGACAAGGTATACGGTCGTCGTTACGAGATCGACGATGATGGGCGGTTCACCGGGGCCGTGCTCGACGAAGCATCATGTGTCAACAAGGCAAATGTTTTGAAACGCGCTGTAGAAAAGGAAGGTCTCACTCTTTCCGGGTCGGTTGGAGTGGGGGATACGGAAGGCGATATTCCTATGCTCGAACTTGTCGCACAACCCATCTGCTTCAACCCGAACGCATCGCTTCATCAGGCGGCCAAGGAGCGAGGGTGGCGCGTGGTTGTCGAACGCAAGGATGTGGTCTATGAGATCTCGTGAACTGTTCGTCTTCTTGACCCCGCCTTGCTTTTTGCCGTATAACAAAAAGAGATCATCAGCCCGTGTCTCATTTCCGGAGTTCGATCATGACGCTCATTTTGATACCCAAGGTCCGCATTGTTGTTTCGTGGGTCTCCGCTGATGTTGATTGTTGCGAGATCCGCACCCGTTATCTCACCCTCTATCCTTATCGTCAGTACCAGACGGAGGTTGTTCCGAATCCTTACGATCCCGACTGCGCGGCGTGGCTGTCGATCCTCCCCTTGCAACGTTACTTTTCTGAAGAGTTCGAGTTTGGGGATGTGGTCGGGTTGTCGCGTGTCGCACTGCTTCGTGCGCGACGACTCGTCGATATTATGGAACAGTCGCGAACAAGCCTTGCGTGTCGGTATTCATGACCCATTTCGCCGCCCTCCTCCGGGGCGGCATTCTTTTTGGGTTTTCTGAATCGAAAAGTTCTGTTAGTATTGAATGTCGGGGATGTTCCTATTTTTTTTGTGAGAGGAGGGTATCATGATGTATATTCGTATGCTGGGGCTGCTCCTTGCGGGGTCGTCATTTTCGGTATTAGCCGATACGGGGCCGCTCCCTGTTGATGTGTCGGGGATGGATGTCGAACGAATCGTTTGTGCGAGCGTTGAGCGTGGTGGGAGGATCAACGTTGATACTTATACTGCCCCAAGCTCTGATTTTCGCCACTGGGTCGCCATTTATTCCTATGACGGCGACCCCTTCATGGTGAAGAACCGGAAGGGTGAGGAGGGGAAGGTCACGCTGGAGGATTTTTACCTCGTCGACGGCGCGTGGAAGCGCCTCGAGTACAACGAGGAGATGGATCTTCAGTCCTATGCGGTAGAGCAATTCCAAACCACTGCGAAGGATCTCTTCGAACTCGGCACATGCGTTATGTGGACGCCTCCCGCAGGGTCTGTCGCGCAACGCGACGAAGGAGAACAAGCTAAATAATGTTTCCACGAAAGTAAAGCACCCCGGAAGTTATCCCGAGGTGCTCTTGTTTTCTTTTTTGTATGGAGTTTGTTGACAAATAGCATAAAAACATGATATAATTAAAAAAGGTTCATCTCATTTTGTCTTCATTTTTTGAGGAGGTGTGTCATGTGTATGTTCCTCCGTGTCGCCAAACCAGTACGCTTCTTTGCCGTGACAAAGCGCGGGCGTGAAGCGGGGTCCGTGCTGCTTTCTCCGGGGCTGACCTATCCGGTCACACGGATCAAAAGCCCCGTCCTTCACAACGGGCCAGACTGGCTCACCGTGAAGGATCCCGAGTACAACCTGGGTCACGATGTGATCCGGGATGGGTACATCGTCGGAGTTTCGTTCGCCGCGTTGCGCGGATTGCGCTCCGGGATCATCAATCTCTTCGGGAGCGAGGATGATGACCGCGACGCCGCGGACGCGTTCGATGTTCACATTGCCCAAGAGGTCATCGCGCGCATCATGGCATGCTACGCGTGATACCCTTCGCGAGGCTGTCGACTATTGTTCGACGGCCTTTTCTTTTTGGAAGTGGATTCTCGCGTCTTTGTGGTGTAGTCTGTGATAATGAAATCGCATTCCGACCGCTTTGCTTTCGATGTTACAACACGTTCCTCCGACTCGCTCGCGCGCGCCGGAGTGATCCATACTCCGCACGGCGATATTGAGACGCCAGCCTTTATTGTGGTGGGGACCAAAGCGACGGTCAAAGCGCTGACGCCACTTGATGTGCGTGAGACCGGCGCAGTGTCCGTCCTTTCAAACACGTACCATCTTTACCTCGAACCGGGAAGCGAGCTTGTTCGTGAGGCGGGAGGACTCCATTCCTTCATGTCATGGAACGGTCCGATGTTCACCGACTCCGGAGGATTTCAAGTCTTTTCTCTTGGTGCGGCGTTCGGCAAGGGGGTTTCCAAAGTTGCGAGTTCCGATGGTGCGAAAGAGGGGGACGGACGATCTGCCAAGAATTCCCACGCTCGCCCGGCACGTATCGATGATGACGGTGTGACCTTCACGTCTCACCTCGACGGAAGTACGCATCGATTCACCCCGGAATCTTCAATGGAGATCCAGCACGATCTCGGTGCGGACATTATTTTTGCCTTTGACGAATGTACCTCACCGCACGATCCACACGATGCGCAAGAGCGTTCCCTTGCACGTACGCATCGTTGGGCGGAACGTTCCCTCGCGCGTCACCGTGCGCTTGGTGGCCCGCAAGCCCTCTATGGTGTCGTGCAGGGAGGAAAGTATCAAGACCTCCGCGAACATTCCGCGCGCACACTGGGGATGATGGATTTCGACGGATATGGAATCGGCGGTTCGTTCAACAAGGAGGACATCGGAACCGCCGTGGCATGGGTGGACCGGATCTTGCCCGAAGGCAAACCGCGACACCTCCTTGGCATCGGAGAGCCCATCGATCTTTTTCTTGGCGTAGAGAACGGTATCGATACGTTCGATTGTGTCTCGCCGACACGCATTGGCCGCAACGGCGCGCTCTATACGAGAGAGGGGAGGATCAATATCAATAACGCGCGTTTTGTGCAGGACTTCGGTCCGATCGCGGAGGGGTGTTCATGCTATACGTGTGTCAACTTTACCCGGGCATACGTCGCGCATCTCTTTCGTTCGGATGAGATGTTGGGTGCGACACTTGCGTCGATCCACAACATCCATTTCATTGTCGAATTGGTAAAAAAGATCCGCCGGTCCATTGTGGACGGGCGGTTCACTGAGTTTAAGCAAGAATTTGTGGGGCGTTATTATCCTGAATCCTAAAACTAAAAGAAGAGCGGGAAGTGTTCGGAGAAGATTCCCGCGATGAAACCGAAAATAACGAGCAGGGCGAGTTGCGGTTTCGGCAACTTTCTCTCGACAAGGAGCGCACACACGATGATGATAAGGAGCCAAAGAAGCGCGTTCATGACCTGCATAAAGAGCGGGTCGGGAAGGTTGGACATGGTGTCCTCCTGTGGTGATGTGAGACTTTAATTCCTTTGCTCAAATTACAACTTTATGCTATCTTGTCAAGTATGTCGGTATTTACCTTAAGGTCGGAATGGGAGCCCGCGGGCGACCAACCTCAGGCTATCCGTGATCTCATGGAGGGTTTTCGCGCCGGACACCGCTATCAGACACTGCTCGGGGTCACCGGCTCCGGAAAGACATTTACCGCCGCCAATGTGATCGCGCAACTCGATAAGCCGACGTTGGTTATTGCGCACAACAAGACGCTTGCCGCGCAACTCGCGCAAGAATACCGCCAATTTTTTCCGGAGAATGCCGTGCATTATTTTGTTTCTTATTACGACTATTACCAGCCTGAAGCATATCTGCCGACAACCGACACCTATATCGAAAAGGACGCCCAGATCAACGAAGAGATCGATCGCTTGCGTCACGCCTCGACGCAGGCACTCCTTTCGCGCCGCGATGTGATCATTGTCGCGTCGGTGTCGTGTATCTACGGACTCGGTTCACCCGAGGAATATCTCAAGGTTAACCTCAAGCTTTCCGTCGGGGAGCGCATCGCGCGCAACGATATCATTCGCAAGCTTGTGAATATCTATTTTGATCGCACCAATGCGGACCTCGCACCCGGCACCTTTCGCGCGATCGGCAATACCCTCGAGGTGATGCCGACCTCCGAGTTGGTGATCTACCAATTCTCATTTTCGGGGAGCGAGATCGTTGCGATCGAAAAGGTCGACCCGATCTCTCGCGCGATCATTGCGTCGGAGCAGAGTATCTTTCTTTTTCCCGCGAAACATTTTATTACCGCCGAAGATGAACGCATGCGCGCGGTCGCGGATATTCGGGCGGAATTGGATGAGCGCCTTGCGGTCCTTGCAAAGCAAGGCAAGATCTTGGAAGCGGAGCGATTGAAGCGGAGGACGCGTTACGATGTCGCCATGATCGAAGAGGTCGGGTACTGTAGCGGAATCGAGAATTACTCCCGTCATTTCTCGGGGAAGCAACCGGGGGAACCGCCGGACACCCTGCTTTCATACTTTCCGCACAATGCGGACGGAAGCCCCGATTTCTTCACGATCATCGACGAGTCTCATGTGACTGTTCCGCAGATCCGCGGAATGTACGCCGGAGACCGTTCCCGCAAGGATACGCTCATTGAACACGGTTTCCGACTTCCTTCCGCGCGTGACAACAGGCCGTTGCGCTTTGAGGAGTGGGAGAAGCGGGTCGGACAAGTGCTCTTCACTTCCGCGACGCCCGCCGATTTTGAACGCGAGGTAAGCGACGCGATCGTGGAGCAGGTCATTCGTCCGACCGGACTCATTGACCCCGAGATGGTTGTACGCCCCGTGGTTCAAAAGGGCGAGTACCCCGGGCAGATCGGAGATTTCATTACTGAGGCCGAGGTTGTCGTTCGTCGTGGTGCGCGTGTTATCGTGACGACACTCACCAAAAAGATGGCGGAAGATCTCGCGACGTATCTCAAGGAAAAGGGTGTTCGCGCGAAATATTTGCACAGCGACGTAAAGACGATCGACCGTATCACGATCTTGACCGAGTTCCGCAAGGGAGAGTTCGATTGTCTTGTTGGTGTGAACCTCTTGCGTGAAGGACTCGACCTTCCTGAGGTGGAGCTTGTTGCCATTTTGGATGCCGACAAGGAAGGATTCCTTCGTTCAGAAACGTCGCTCATTCAGACGATCGGCCGCGCCGCGCGCAATGTGGCGGGGCGTGTATTGCTCTACGCGGATACGATCACCGGCTCGCTTGAGCGTGCGATCGGCGAGACAGAGCGTCGTCGCGCGATCCAGATCGCATACAACAAGGAACACGGCATCACGCCGCAGAGTATTCGCAAGAAGATCAGTGACATCACCGAGGAGATGCAAAATGTTCACGATCGGACACTCAAGGAGATGTTCCTGATCGACAAGAAACGTTTTGCGGAAAGTCCGGAACAGTTGGTCGCCGAGAAAGAGAAGCAGATGCAAGAAGCGGTGAAAGTACTCGATTTTGAGACCGCAGCGCTTTTGCGTGACGAGATCCGGCTTTTGCGTGGAGAACCTGTCGCATCTAAAAAGGTGACACGAAAACGGAAGTGATGCTCATTGCTGTGCATTCTTTCTTCGCGCTCCGCGTGTTACACTGAAGCGTGATATGATCAAGGCGAGTATAGGAGTTGGAACGGGTCCGGACGCATTCAAGGCCGGCGCGGAAGCGTGTACGCAAGCGGTCTCCGGCATCATTCCGGAAAAGCAGGCGAACCTCCTTTTCGTCTTCGGTTCCGTTTCTTATGACCAAGACAAGTTGATCGAAGGAGTCGCGTCGTCCGCCGGAGATGCTTTGATCGCCGGTTGTTCGACTGCGGGGGAGATTTCAAGTGAAGGATTTTCTACCGAGCATAGTGTGGTTGTCATGGCAATCGCTTCTGACACCGCCCATTTTTTGGGAGCATTAGGAAATCATATTCCATGGAACGCACGGCAGGCGGGAAGTGATTGCGCGAATACGTTGGAATATGACTCACATGGGTACATTACCTCCGCTCTTATTTTCCTTGATATCATTTCCGGAAGTGGCGATCTGACGCTTCAAGGTTTCTCCGAACGTGTTGGCGCGAATTTTCCGATCTTTGGAGGCGCGGCGGGAGACAACATGCTTTTCTTTGAGACCTTTCAGTATTTGCGCGACAAGGCATACAAAGGTTCGATCGTCGGAGTCGGCATCGCGGGCGATTATCACTCGGCGGGCGTCGCCTTGCATGGATTTTTGCCGGTCGGCGTCGCACGAACCGTAACACGTTCAGAAGGGACGACACTTTATGAACTTGACGGAAAGCCGGCCGTCTCCATCTATGAGGATTATTTTGGCGAGGAACATATGGGCGATATCAAAGGAGGATTGCTTCCGTTGTTGACCACTTCGTATCCGCTCGGAATATTTACGCTCGACTCGGATGATGTCCTCTTGCGCAATCCTGTCTACGTGGACGGCAAGGGAGCGATGACCTTCACGGCGTCCATACCCGAGGGTGCGGAGGTGCGACTCATGATTTCTGACCTCGAACGAGGGCTCGAAGTCGCCGAGGATACGGCCAAAGAGGTGTTGCGCAAGTTGGAAGGAAGACCGCCAAAGGCCGTCATCGTGATCAATTCGATCGGTCGCAAGAAGATGTTCGGCGCGCAGTGCGACGACGAGATCCGTGTCATTCAAAAAGTATTGGGTCGCGACGTACCGATCGCGGGATTCTATAGTTATGCGCAAGTGGGAGGGAGTGATATGCAGAACGTGCATTTCCATAATGGATCACTTTTGATCTGGGCACTTGCCGAATGATGAGCTTATCACGTAACATGAGAAGGACGATCTTTCTATGAGCATTGAGAACGAACACCATTTCAGCTCCCGTCTGCAGTCCACACAATGGATCATCGCCGCGCGTTGGTACTATGGCCCACTTGCGTATGTGCTGGGCATTATGATGCCTGATGAGAGTGCGACCTCTCATCCTGTGTTTGTGCTCACGTTCGCATTCCTGCTCCTTCTCGCGAGTAACGCTTTCTTTTTCTATACTCTCCGCACAAAAGGTGAGGAAATGGGGGAACATCAATTCGATATTTTGAATCGTAGTCAGATCGCGGTCGACTTGGTGTTCTTCTTTTTGACCATGATCCTCACGACGGGTGGAGTGGGCAATCTTGGCCATTCATTTTTCTTCATTCCCATTGTTGTTTCGGTCATCCTCTTTGGATTTCGCGGTTCGATCACTGTTGCGGTCGCATCCGGTGCACTCGTCTTTTTGTCGGTTTTTTTGCATGTGGAGGTCTTCAATATATTCTTCATTGAGGATCAGTATTTTGAGTGGAGTCATGAGTTGCTCCAATCGCTCATTCACGCAAGTATCATATTTTTGCTCTACTTGCTCATCGGATATTTTGGCGGATATATTTCCCGACTTCTTTCCATGCGCGATCAGCTGCTCTTTGATCAGATGCGCAAGGATGCTCTGCAGGTGCGTCGTCTCGAGGAGTTGACGCGCGAATTCGATCAAAGCGCGAAGCTTCTGGTCCGCCGAGATCTTCAACTTTCCGCCGCGAACGAAAAGCTCACCCAGCTCGACAAAATGAAGTCCGAGATCATTTCGATCGTGGCACATCAGCTTCGAACTCCACTCTCCGCGATCAAATGGACACTCAAGATACTCATCGACGGAGATGTTGGTCCCGTTACCCCCGAGCAGAAGGATCTTCTTTCGAAGGGGTTTGAATCCAACGAGCGCATGATCGGACTCGTGAATGACGTGCTTGCTGTCGACAAATTGGAATCCGGAAAGCTTAAATACGAATTCATACCGGTACAGTTTGAAGACCTCGTGCAAGATATGATCCGGAGCTTGCTCCCCATTGCGACACAACAGAATATCCGCGTTGAGTTTAGTTCCCCTGAGCAACTTCTCCCAAGGATCAAGGTGGATCCGGACAAGATGCATGACGTACTTCAAAATCTCATCGACAATGCGATCAAGTATACACGCTCCGGGGGGGTTGTCTCTGTCGGCGTGGCTATGGATCGTTCGCTCCTCCATTTTTGGGTGACCGACAACGGTATCGGTATCCCTGATTCCGAGAAGAACAAGATATTCTCCCGTTTCTTCCGCGCCAACAACGCGGTTCACACCAAGACGGAAGGTTCTGGCTTGGGGCTTTTTATCGCACAGAGTGTGGTGAAGCGTCACGGAGGCGAGATCTGGTTCGAGAGTGTGGTTGATGTGGGGACAACCTTCCACGTCACACTGCCGTTCTCTGGTTGAGTGTGCTATACTGAAGCATCATTAATTGACCATGTCTGGAGTATACGCAAAAAAGATCCTCATTATTGAGAATGACCCGACGATCTCGGATCCTCTTATTGCGGGCTTTGCTCGCATGGGGTACGAGACATTTCTTTCCTTTGATTCCAATGTGGTGATTTCCGGAATCACGCAGTTGCACCCCGATGCGATCATTCTCGATATTGCCATGGAAGGTGTTGACGGGTTCTCGTTGTTTGAATCTCTCCGTGCTCTCCCTGATCCCGCCATCGCCGCGACACCTGTCGTCGTTGTTTCTACTACTGGTGACATTGCAGAGATATCACGAGCGATCAAACTGAACATCAAAGATTACTTTCTGAAGACCGAGTTTGACCCCGCCGTGGCGATCACTAAGGTCATGCGCATCTTCGGTGACGCGCATGATGGTGCGACGATCGAGACATCTCTTTCTCCTGAGACGATGGAAACGAAAGTACTCATTGTTGAGGACGACAAGTTCCTGCGTGATCTCGCTGTTCAGAAGCTTGAGAAGGAACATTTGCACGTCTACGCCGCCATGGATGGGGAGCAGGGAGTTGCTCTTGCGGAAGAGCACGCACCCTCGCTTATATTGCTCGATATTCTTCTCCCTGGTATCGACGGATTCGAAGTCTTGAAACGCATTCGGGCAAATACCATGTTTGACAAGACACACGTCGTCATGCTCTCTAACTTTGGACAAAGAGAAGACCTTGAACGCGCGTTCGCCGCCGGCGCGGATAAGTTCTTGGTCAAGGCGAACTATACACTCGACGAGATCGTTCAGGAGGTAAAAAAGGTCCTGGCTTCCCCTCGGACTCCCGGTCTTCGCAAGGAGTGAGCCGCTCCTTCATTGTGCTCTTTTATGCGCTCCTCCACGTCGCGCGAGTTCCTGTGGATAAAAATGAGGAAATGTGTTAGAGTGATTCCTGCAAAAATCGCCATGGCCCCAAAAAAAGACCAAAAAAAAGAACAAGAGACTATCATCGTGCGAGGTGCTCGAACGCACAACCTGAAGAATATCAGTGTTGAAATGCCGCGCAATACGATGATCGTTTTTACCGGTTTGTCCGGATCCGGGAAATCTTCGCTCGCATTCGACACGATCTTTGCCGAAGGGCAGCGTCGCTACGTGGAGTCGCTCTCCGCGTATGCCCGACAATTCTTGAACACGATGCAAAAGCCCGATGTGGACGAGATCCTCGGTCTTTCTCCTGCCATTTCGATCGACCAGAAGTCGCATTCCTCCAATCCTCGCTCGACCGTCGCGACGATCACCGAGATCTATGACTACCTGCGCGTCCTCTTCGCTCGTGTTGGTGTTCCGCACTGTCTTACTTGCGGCAAGCCGATCAAGCGCCTCACGAACGAGGAGATCATGAACTTCATCTTTGATCGCGTTGCCGCGATCGGGGCTCATGAGCCGAAGGATACGGTCATGGGTGTCGCCTATTCTTCTTTGCGCGTGGGCATCTTTGCCCCTGTTGTGCGCGGAAGAAAGGGGGAGTACTATCAATTGCTCTACGATTATCTTTCCAAGGGGTACACCAAGGTTCGCATTGACGGTAAGGTAAAGAACCTGCGCGATCGCATCGAGCTCACCAAGACCAAGAAACACGACATCGATATGATGGTGGACGAGTTCTTTATCTCTGAGTTCACCGACAACGAGAAGGGGGTGCGTGAACGTCTTTCCGAGGCGGTCGAGCGTGCGATCGATGAGACCGAGGGACTTGTGCGCCTGGTCATCGGCGAGGAAGAAACGATCATGTCGGCGAAGTTTGCGTGTCCCGACGACGGGTTTTCTTACCCCGAGGTTGAACCGAGGCTTTTCTCCTTCAATTCTCCGTATGGTGCATGTCCTTCATGCAACGGACTCGGAACCAAACATTTCATGGGGAATGAGCCATGTGACGCATGTCATGGTGCGCGCTTAAGAGAAGAGGCGCTACATGTCACCATCGGTGATACGGATGCGGTCGAACGGAACGAGAAAGCAAAGTCGAAAGATCGAGTCGAGCATCCGCGTGGAAAGAATATCGTAGAAGTCACGGATCTCTCCATTGAGGATGCGATCGCATTCTTCAAGACGCTGACACTCTCTCCGATGGAATGGCAGATCTCTTCTGTAGTGATCAAGGAGATCGAGTCGCGCCTTCATTTTATGGACGATGTTGGGATCGGATATCTCACGCTTGGACGACGCGCGAACACGCTTTCTGGAGGAGAAGCGCAACGCATTCGCCTTGCCTCACAACTCGGTTCTCGGCTTGTGGGCGCGCTTTATGTCCTCGATGAGCCGACGATTGGATTGCATCAACGGGACAACGACCGGCTTATCAAGACGCTGGAGGATCTCCGTGACATTGGCAATACGATCATTGTTGTCGAGCACGACGAAGACACGATCTTTGCGTCGGATTATTTGGTAGATATAGGGCCCGGTGCGGGAGTACACGGCGGGCACGTTGTTGCCGCGGGGTATCTTGAAGATCTCTTACTCGACAAGAAACAAAAATCACTCACACTCGATTATCTTCGCGGGGATGTGAATATCCCCGTTCCTCCCAAGCGTCGCGACACCGATCGCGGGAAGCTCTCGATCGTCGGCGGAAAAGCCTTCAATATCACCAACATGAATGTTGATGTCCCTCTCGGCAAACTCGCGGTGATCACGGGGGTTTCCGGTTCAGGGAAGTCGACCCTGCTCTATGAGCTGGTCTACAAGAATCTGCAGGCGCGTTTTGAGCGTAAGTATCGCTCCGCGGAAACCTTTAATTGCGCGAGTTTTACCGGAACCGAATATATTCATCGCACTATTTTGATTGATCAGTCTCCGATCGGACGCACCCCGCGCTCCAACCCCGCTACTTACACCGGGGCGTGGACCTTCATCCGCGACCTTTTTGCTGAGACGGAAGAAGCGCGTGTGCGCGGGTGGAAGCCGGCTCGATTTTCTTTCAATGTGAAGGGTGGACGATGTGAAGCATGCGAAGGCAACGGAATGATCGCGGTTGAGATGCACTTCCTCCCGACGGTCTACGTGCTTTGCGATGTGTGTCAGGGGAAGCGTTTCCAGAAGGAGACACTCGAGGTGAAGTTCAAGAAAAAGAGTATCTATGATGTGTTGAAAATGACCGTTGAGGAGGCGCTTGAATTTTTCAAGGATATTCCCGCTATTGAGGATCGTTTGCGTCAGCTTGAAGCCGTCGGGCTCGGGTATCTCGAACTTGGACAATCTGCGACGACCCTTTCCGGAGGAGAAGCGCAGCGGGTGAAGATCGCCTCGGAGCTCTATCGGCCGTTGGAGCAGCGTACACTCTATTTGCTCGATGAGCCGACAATCGGACTACACTATGCCGATGTGCAGAAGTTGATCGATATTTTGCAAATGCTGGTCGACCGAGGAAACAGTGTGCTTTTGATCGAACACAATCTCGATGTGATCAAATCCGCCGACTATGTTATCGATATCGGACCCGAAGGAGGAAGCGGAGGAGGACAGTTGGTGGCAAAGGGAACTCCGGAGGAGGTAGCAAATAATCCAAAGTCGCACACAGGAACATACCTCAAGAAAATTTTGGCAAAAGGAAAGCGGGGCTCGTAGGCCCCGCTTCGGGTTAAGTGAGATCAAATTCATCTTCTCCTTGGACTATGACGGTCATCCCCACCCTCATCATGAGGTTGAGGAGATCGGTCGTCGTGTCACCAACGGAGATGTACTGAAGCCCCCTTCCTTCGTAAAGATGACAGAGCAATTCAGTCATATCTCCCATTGCCTCACGGAGCGCTTTCTCGGACGATAGATATCGATGTGGAAGTATCGTCACTCCAATCGCCGTCGGTTCTTTGAACATAAAACGAACCACTTCTCCGATGACAATCTCCAAGGGTTGCGTTGTTATGTGTGGGGATATGAGCGCGCGTAATCTTGCGGTCACAAGCTCTCTTTTGTCCATGGCAGACATGATCATCCTCCTTGCTCATTTGAGCGAATGGGTACACCTTGTTTCATCATAAATCTTTTTACTGTACTTGTCAATGTGCGCAATCTCGTTTAGAATTGAGCACATGGAATACTCCACACTTGCCAAGCTTGGACTCCCGGATTCTCCCGGTATTTATCAGTTTCGCGACGGGAAGGGCAATATCCTCTATATCGGCAAAGCGACCTCGCTCCGCGATCGTGTGCGGAGCTATTTTGCGAACGACCTCCTTCACGCGCGTGGGAAGCATATGGTTGACATGGTCACAATGGCGGAAAGGGTCACCTTTACCGAGACCGGTTCGGTGCTCGAGGCGATCATTCTCGAGGCGGCCGAGATCAAGGCGCATCAGCCCCCGTATAATACCAAGGAAAAGGACAACAAGAGTTTCAATTATGTTGTGATCACGAACGAACCATTTCCTCGCGTGTTGACGCTACGCGAGCGGACGATGCTCGTCAACGGGGTCGAAACCGAGCGCTTGTATAAATATGTCTTTGGGCCTTTCCCCCAAGGAACGAATCTTGCCGAGGCGTTGCGGATCATTCGTAAGATATTTCCGTTTCGTGATACTTGTATTCCGGAAAACGGGAAGCCCTGTTTCAATGCTCAAATCGGACTGTGTCCCGGTGTGTGTGTCGGAGCAATAGGAGAGAAGGAATATGCGCGACGTATCGGACACATTCGACTCTTCTTTGAAGGAAAGAAGGAGGCAGTGGTACGCGAACTTGAGCGGCTGATGCATCGGGCCGCCCAGAAGCTTGAGTTTGAAGAGGCGGGGGAGTACAAGCGTATGATCTTCGCGCTTCGGCATATCAAGGATGTCTCGCTGATCTCCGAAGAGGTGCGCACCCGCTCACGCAATGTCGCGCGCTCTCGTTCCAAGGCACACCGCATCGAGGCCTACGACATTGCTCATATTTCCGGGAAATATACCGTCGGCGTCATGGTTGTCGTTGAGGACGGACACTCAAAGCCCTCCGCCTATCGCAAATTCAAGATCCGCATCGAAAGCGAACAGTCTGACGATACGCTCCACCTCGAAGAGGTCTTGCGTCGCCGTATTGCGCACACCGAATGGGAGCGCCCGGATCTGATCGTGATCGACGGCGGTGTCGCGCAAAAACGTCGCGCGCAAAAGGTCTTGCGTGAATTCGAACTCGTGATTCCCGTTGTGAGTGTTGTCAAAGATGAGCGACACAAACCCAAGGCGTTCCTCGGAGACCGTGAGCTTGTCGAGTCTTATCGAAAGGGGATCTTGATCGCGAATGCGGAGTCACATCGTTTTGCTGTCGCCTATCATCGACAGTTGCGGGATCGCATTCGCTGATATGCACTATCGTCTTCGTTGTAAAACGATTATAATATGCGCATGTCACGAACGCGCGTAGGAGTTGTACGAGGAGGTCCGTCGAGTGAATATGTTGTTTCGCTTAAGACGGGGGAGAATGTCTTGCGTCATCTCAGTCCGGATCGTTATCGACCTGTCGATATTCTCATTACTCCTCGCGGGGATTGGTATATGGACGGAATACGTACTGATCTTGCAAATATCGCACATCACGTCGATGTCGTTTGGAACGCATTGCATGGTTCGTTTGGGGAAGATGGGAAGATCCAGCAACTCTTTGAATCTTTCCGTATCCCCTACACTGGATCGGGCGTTATTCCTTCTGCGGTCGGCATGCACAAGGAACTCGCGAAGTCGCGCTTTGCCGCCTCCGGGATCAAGGTTCCAAAGGGGCACACCGTGTCTTCGGATGACGTG
>CAZERF010000012.1:0-37511 GCA_964515375.1 uncultured Candidatus Saccharibacteria bacterium | reverse complement strand
CCCGACAAGGAATTTCGCTACCTTAGGACCGTTATAGTTACGGCCGACATTCACCAGGGCTTATAACCGCCAGCTTGATATAATCGCACCACAGTTATTTGACCTTCTGGCATTGGTCAGGTGTCACCCCCTATACATCCACTTACGTGTTCGCAGGGAGCTGTGTTTTTGGTAAACAGTTGCCAGATAAACTTTCGCTGCGGCCGTGCACCGAAGTGCACGGCGAACCTTATTCCGAAGTTACGGTTGCTTTTTTGCCTAGTTCCTTGGGAAACAATCACTCGTTCGCCTTCGTCTTCTCGACGTGACCACCTGTGTCGGTTTTCGGTACGGTTCCGCAGTGATTAGAGCTTAGAGGCTTTTCTCGGAAGCGTGCTTTGTAAGCTTTACCGGGGCGAACCCCGACATTGCGCCCTCCCTTGCATGCCACATTTAAGTGAGCGACCCGGATTTTCCTGGATCACATGCTTAAGAAGTCGACCGAAATCCAATAATCGGCCTTACATACTACACTTCGTCACCCCATCGCATCACTGCGAAGTCACGGAATATTAACCGTGTGCCCATCGGATTCGGCTATCGCCATCTCCTTAGGACCGACTAACCCTTCGCTGATTATCATCGCGAAGGAAACCTTAGTCTTTCGGCGTGCGGGTTTCTCACCCGCATTGCGGTTACTTGTGCCAACATACGCACTTCCAAGCGCTCCATCATGACTCACGTCTTTGACTTCAGCGCGGCTTGGAACGCTCTCCTACCACTCCCCGTATTCGAAAATACGACAAGTCCTCAGTTTCGGTACCATGCTTAGCCCCGATTATCTTCGGCGCAGGGTCTCTTAGTAAGTGAGCTGTTACGCTTTCTTTAAAGGATGGCTGCTTCTAAGCCAACCTCCTTACTGTCGAAGAAACCCCACCACCTTAGCTGCACTGAGCATGGATTTAGGGACCTTAACTGGAGATCAGGGCTGTTTCCCTTTTGACCACCGGAGCTTTGCCCCCGGAGTCTTACTGCCTAGAACGTTGATCCGCGGTATTCGGAGTTTGATTGGGTTGACGAGATTTCTCCCTATTCAATCCATCCAGTGCTCTACCCCCGCGGGGTACTCTAGACGCTATGCCAAAACATATTTCGGAGAGAACCAGCTATTTCCCAGTTCGATTAGCTTTTCACTCCTTCCCACAAGTCATCCCATAGAGTCGCACGACTAACGAGTTCGGGCCTCCATTCGTATTTCTACGAACTTCACCCTGCTCATGGGAAGCTCACCAGGTTTCGGGTCTAATGCATACGACATCATGTCGCACTATTCATACTCGGTTTCCCTATGCCTCCACCCCGGATGGGTTTAGGCGGCCGCATGCATTAACTCGTTGGCTCATTCTTCAATAGGCACGCCATGACGGTCTTACGACCGCTCTGACTCCTTGTAAGCATATGGTTTCAGATCTATTTCACTGTCCTCACCGGACTATTTTTCACCTTTCCCTCACGGTACTCGTTCACTATCGGTCTCAAAGTAGTATTTAGCCTTAGCGGTTAGTTCCGCCGGATTCCTCCAAGCTATTCGTGTCTTGAAGTACTCAGGAATAGGGACCAGAAAGATATTCGCATTTCGACTACGGGGCTATCACCCTCTGGGGCTTTGCTTTCCAGCAAATTCTTCTATACGAATATTTTTTGACTTTCCGACTTACGTCAATCCCTACCCTACAACCCCTATACATGCCGCGTGTGTTCCGTCTTGCGACAGCGCACACGCGGCGCATACAGGTTTGGGCTGTTCCCCTTTCGCTCGCCGCTACTCCGGGAATATACAATTGTTCTCTTTTCCTCCGGGTACTGAGATGTTTCACTTCCCCGGGTTCGCTCTCCACAGCGTGGAGTACACAGTCTTCAAACTATGTGAGTTTCCTCATTCGGAAATCTTCGGATCAAAGGTTGCTACACACCTCCCCGAAGCTTATCGCAGCTACGCCACGTCCTTCATCGCCTCTCTGAGCCAAGGCATCCACCATATGCTCTTGGGTTCTATTGGGAACCCAAAAAACCATAACCGCAACATTTTTTTCTGTCCAAAACATTTTGAAAACAAAATGTCCGGACACGAGTGTTTCGAGCGGATCCCGCAAAGCGGGACGCTCTCATGTGTGATCACCAACATTCGCTTACCGACGAAAAGACCTCCTTGCGGATGGATCTAAAAAGTAAGGTTCAGTTGGTGTGTTGCTCGATGATCACACCTTTTGATCTTCAACTCTATCCTGAAAAAGAGTTGAAGGTTCGTATGTCTTTCGACATACCCCATTTCTCGTTGCTACCACCGGGAATACTCTTCACCGGTAAATCGAGAATGGAATCCGTATTTCAAAGAATGTGGTCGTGCTTCCGTGTTCCTCCTTAAACAAAAATCCGCCTTCGCGGACACAAGCCAAACTCGGCGTGTATCGCGCTTACAACAGATATTGAGCAAGGTTCCTCATAACTGGATGTTCCCCAGTATATCCAGGACGCAAAAGGTGTCAATACCCCCCGAAACAACAAGAGGGGCATTGAGTTGGGGATAACATCTGGATAACTTTCTCACTCCTCCGAGCTCAACCCAAAAGTATTGACAAAATGTCATATTTATGCATTATAAATATGAGAAGTATCCCCTATTCGGCATCCACAAGGAGGGTGTCACTACGACCGAGGAGACGGCGATGTTCAAAACGATCACCATACGCAAGGCACAGGATACCGATCTTCCCGCGATGAAAGATCTGATCCGCAGAACTTACGCCGCAAAAGGGTATCTACTGTCTCATGATGGCGACTGCATCACATACCCTGATCCAAAGGATAAAAACACCATTGCCCTCGTCGCGACACATCTCAACGTTATAGTTGGAACACTCAGCCTTCACATGGGGAACTCTCGAACACTGCCGATCAATGATGTCTTCAGCGAGGAAGTAAAGATCGTAGCAGATCGAGCAAAGAACGCGAGACTTGGATACATAGGGAGGCTTGCTGTTCACGAAGAACATAGAGCGCTCCGAGTAACACCACTACTGTTCCGTCGTATCACACTGCACTGTATCCTTCACAACGTGGCTGCGGTGATATGTGTGGTAAATCCGCACCACGAACATTTCTACCTCCGTCGTGGATTTGAGCTCATCGCAAAAAAAGAGGAGACGCCGGGACTTCAAAATGCCCCCGCTTCGATCCTTGCGTTTTACTTGAAAGAACGCTCAATCTGGTCAACAATACGCAACTGGATGTTCGCACATCCGAAACACCCACCATAAGCCCCGTTCTGCCCCTTCCTTCGCGAAGGGGTTTTTCTTGACATTTTCGAAAAAAAGCGCAGTTTTAAGGAAGAGGTAGTTTGACTCTTGTTTCACTCAAGTTCACCGACAACCACCATCGATGCCCGCGTTTTGCGAATCCTCTCCGTGGGCAACGCCCACCGAAAAGGAAACTTCGCCATGACGAACATCGACCTCATGGACCTCGTCTCTCGCGGCGAGGCACTCTCTTTCTTCCAGCCCATTTGCCATGTCGAAGATCCGGACCGGATCAGCTACGAAGTACTCGGACGAATGATGCTCGACGGAAAACTCCTTCAACCGGGACAATTCTTGCCCCTCCTCGAAGGCACGCCGTATCTTGAACAATTCGACCGCAAAGTACTCACCAAGGCATTGCGGCAAGTAAGGTGGTGGAAAGAAGACGGACAATATGTCCACATTCACGTGAACGCCAGTACCGAGGCGATCGAGAGCGAAAAGTATCTTTGTATCTTTAAAGACCTGATTCCCGAATACAAGATCGACTTCGCTCAAGTCACTGTTGAGCTCTTGGAAACTTGTTCCTTCTGGGAACGTCCTGTCGCCCTCGCGGCGATCTCACGTCTCCGTGAATACGGGATCCAGATCGCGATCGACGACTTCCCTTGCTGGGCAAGCCCCGACAAACTGCTCGACTTTGTCGACCACGACCCTCGCGGTTCCTTCCATGCACTCAAACTCGACCGCTCTATCGTCCTCCGTGCGACCCACGAAGACCGAAGCGTGTCGGATCACGCGCAAGGAGAAGTTGACGAATACGTCTCATTCGCGCATCAGCACGGAATGGAAGTCATCGCTGAGGGCGTTGAGAATGATGGGGTCATCGCGCTTATGTCGGAGCTTTTTCCGATCGACGCATACCAAGGGTTTGGAATCGGAAGACCGCAACCCGCAATGTGCGCACACCATGTCACCTCTCCGCGGCACATGCTGCAACAACACGTGGCGGCATACGCATGATCAAATACACTGATCTTTATCACCCGGGGCGTCTCAATATTGAGACGCCCTTTTCTTTTTCATCCTTTGCACTCCATCCTTTTTTGAAATACACGAAACATCTCATCACCTCCCCTCGACGCAGGCGCATGGTATACTTGAACCATCTCAAGACCATGAAGATCCTCGTTGTTGATGATGAACAAAAACTTGCCGACGCCCTTGCCAAAGGGCTCACGGTCAAGGGTTTTTCTGTTGACACGCTCTATGACGGAAAGGATGCGCTCACCCGAATACGGCTCCATGCGTCGGATTACGACCTTGTTGTCCTCGATCTCATGCTTCCCCATGTCAGCGGCGTCGCGATCACCAAGGAAGTCCGAGAGCTCGGAGTGACAACCCCCATCCTCATCTTGACCGCGCAGGACGACACTGACACCAAAGTCGACCTCCTCCTCTCCGGTGCCGATGACTACATGGTAAAGCCATTCTCCTTTGACGAACTCGTCGCGCGCACACACGCCATCCTTCGACGCCCGAAAGCACTCGTGAACGAAGTCCTCTCCGCGGGTGTGCTCGCGCTTGACCCAAACGCACGGATCGCACAGATCAACGACACTCCGCTTTCTCTCACACTCAAAGAATTCTCGCTCCTTGAATATTTCATGAGACACCAAAACGAAGTCGTGAATCGCGAAGACCTCTTGGCACATTTGTGGGATTTCAATTATGATTCATTCAGTAACGTCGTCGATGTCCATGTCAAAAATCTCCGTAAAAAATTGGATGCGCAAAATGCTCCGTGCACTCTGGAAGCGGTGCGCGGTATTGGCTACCGATTTCGCGTATAACTACCGCTACAACATCTTCTTTCGCACGCGCGTTCACGTCGTGCTTTTGCTTATACTCTTCGCGGGGGCGATTCTCGTTTTCGCGACACTTGGAGCACTCCGTGCGCACGAACTCTTTGTCAACGCGCTCACGCTCCACATCCAAGAACGAACGAGTATCCGCGAAAGCACCCTCACACAAGCGATCGCCGATGCCACGGAAGGGATCACGCTTGAACACTTCCTCCCTTTCCTCTTGGGAGGACTCGGCTCCATTGTCGCATTCGGCCTTCTCGTGGCATGGATCGCACTCCGTCCGACACGAGACGCGCTCGCCTCGCAAAAACAATTCATCGGCAACATTGCCCACGAGCTCCGGACCCCGCTCGCGATCGTCAAAACCAATATGGAGGTCGCACTTCTCGACAATGCGATCGATAAGGAATTGCGCAAGACACTCCATGACAATGTCGACGAACTCGACCGCTCGTCCGATATCATCAACAACCTACTCTCGTTGAATACTCTCCTCAACCCAAAAGATCTCTCCTTCGAGAACATGGATCTCGGCGAGGTCGCGAAAGAGGCCGTAGGAAAACTCTCCGAACTTGCACGGCATCGCAAGGTTCGCCTTGTCTTTGAACACAAGGATTTTCTTATTGCGTACGGAAACAGGACCGCACTGCTCCAGGTCGCGCTCAACCTCATCAAGAACGGGATCATTCACTCCCCCGAGAATGGAAAGGTGGCGATCGTGGTCAGCCCCGACTATCGAGGATACATCGAACTTCATGTTCTCGACGAGGGAGCGGGCATCGCGGAGAAGGATCTCCGGCACATCTTCGAACCCTTCTATCAGGCGGAGCGTTCACGTTCAAAACAATATGGCGGAAGCGGACTCGGACTCGCGATCGTTTCGGAGGTCATCAAGCTCCACGGTGGGAAAGTCTTTATGAGGAGTGTCGAACAGAAGGGTACTCACGTAACCGTCGCGATCCCTTGTGGCAGGGGCATCTCCCCTTCCGAAAACGATGGAGAAGGAGTTGCACTTGATTTCTCGAAACATAAGCGCCATTTGGGATAAAAGGGTAGCTTCATCAAATCTTCATACTCTCCCTGATAGAATAAAAGGAGCAAAGTACTTTTACTTATTGGAGGAGATCATGAAAACCCTCGACCTTCCGCTTCTCGCACAAGCGATCAAGGATGGGAACGCGGTGCCATTCTTCCAGCCGATCATCCGCGAAGAAGAACACATCATCAGCTACGAAGTACTCGGGCGCATGCGGATCGACGGAGAGATCGCCATGCCCGGTCAGTTTCTTCCGCTTCTCGACAACACACCACACCAACGAGACTTTGACCGCGCAATCACGATCGGAGCAATCCGCAAGGCCGCGCAATGGCAAAGAGACACCAACACCCGCATCCATCTGCACGTCAACGCGAGCAAAGAGACGCTCGAAGATCAACATTACGCGTCTTTCCTGCGCGAGATGCTCTATACGTACGAGATCGCTCCGGATAGTTTCGCGGTCGAGATCCTCGAGACCTGTTCCGTCTTTTGGGAAAATGATCTCATTCTGAATACGCTGCGCGAGATCCGCGCAACAGGGATACAGATCGCGATCGACGACTTCCCCACCTGCGAAGAACCCGAGAATTTGCTCCGATGGATGCACGCTCAAAAGATCGGCGACTTCCACGTGCTCAAGATCGACCGCTCGCTTGTTCAAGCGTCTTGCCAAAAAGACGAGGCGCGCGCGGAAGACGCGATCGATGAGATCATGGACTACACCGATTTCGCGCACGAGCATGGAATGCGAGTTGTTGCGGAAGGAGTCGAGACCGAGCGAGAGCTTACGCTCATGCGCGATCTTGGCGCCGACGAGTTCCAAGGATTTGCGATCGGAAGACCGCAATCGTCCGAAAAGGCATACCACTTGTATGGGTCTCGCGGATTCGTCTTCGACCACACCTTCGACGAACTTGTGCTTTCCGCATGGTGAACTCATGACCATTCTCTCCTAACGGCACGCTCCGCATTCCCGCGAAGTGTGCCGTTTTCTTTATTTATAGATATTCCCGTTCCATTTCAATCGTTCTTCATACATTCTTCATCGACGATAAGGGATAATGAGAAAAGGAATGTTCCTTGCTATCGCCAACAAAAGGAGGCGCTATGAAATACGATCAACGTATCCGCGCCCGAAGGGCGACGGAGGAAGAACTCGAAGCGGTCACCGCGCTGCAGATACACGCGCAACGTATCGTCGGACATCTCGGACATAGTGCGCATGAACCGCACACAAACACCTTCCCCTTTTCAGACCCAAGGTCGACCGATGTGGTCATCGCGCACGAACGCAACGCCGACGCGGAGATGCTTGTCGGGACCATTTCGGTCACACTGGTCGAGCATTCCATCGGTACGTCACTCGAGCAAATATTTCCGGGTGTATGCATGTCCATTGCGCATGGAAATATCGCGATCCTCTGGAGGTTTGTGATCCTCCCCGCCTCGCATAATCGACTCTTTGTCGCAATGCTCCTCATGGCGGAGGCGCTCATTGCCGCAGAAGAGCGCCACGCCACGCATGTGCTCTCGGTGATCGACCCCGTCCGTCACGCACCGCTCTATCATGACCGCATCGGACTCAAGGAGATCGCGCACACCAGTGACCACTCCCGATCGCTCGTCATTGGAAGTCTCGACGAGATCAGGAGAAACTGCCACCCGATCATCAAGCATTTCATAATGGCGCACGCACGACAACAAAAAAGAAGTCTCTGAAAAACCCCGGCACGATCATTCGTGCAGGGGTTTTCTTTGCGCACATGTATGTCTATATCCTACTTCCTCATGCGTATGTCTTCACGGATCCCGCGGATCGTCTCCGCGGCGGCATCTTTCCCTCCAAGACCGAACGCAAGCCCTCCCGCGAGCGCGAGCATGGCCACAAGTCCGGCAAAAAGCGTATACATATACTGCGGGGCGATCCCAAGCTCCGAGAGTCCCATGATACCCGCGAACATCCAGATCGACCAACGGGTCACACTACCCAAGAGATGCGCGACATGGGAACCGAGCGCTTTGGTCGTCCCCGCAATGACTCCACCAAGGAGGTCGGCGGCGATCGACGCGATCAGCAAGATGATCGCAGCAACAACAACGCGGGGAATATATGCGAGCACCTGGTTCAAGAACGCGTTGACCTCGGAAAGCCCGAGCACTTCGAACGCGACCATCAAGAAGATGATCACAAAGAAGATCTTTGCAAGCCACCCGAAGAATTCCCCCGCGTCGAGCTGATACCCGGCTCGCTCGACGAAGCGCGCGACGCCCGCCTTCGCGAGCCATTCATCCGCCTTTATGATAGCAACGATCTGTTGCACAACCTTCCCCACCGCAGCGCCAAAGAGCATACCGATCACAACGAGCACTCCGGCCGCTATGACCTTGGGGACGAACTCCACGACCCCTCCGGTGACTGTTTCTACCGAGCGCACGAATTCATGACGTAAGATATCAAACATAAAGGATTATGATTACGAATAAGCACCTTGCTTTCATTATACCAAGCAAAACAACGAAACAAAAAGGCGCTGTGCCGATCGCACACATGTTGACAACTATGGGGAAAACGTCCGGATAACCCGGGGACAAACAGTGGAAAGGAGTTTTCACTACTCCCGACTCATCCTCTTTGCAGGACGAAACGACACATTGCGCTTCTACTTCGCACTCATGCCGACAAAGATGACCTTCGTATCAAAGGGATCGTACGCAACAAAGGAGGCATTACGTGTATTGTCGAGCGGCGTGATCGCCCAGGTTGATCCCCCGTTCATTGAACGGTAGAACGAACGTCCAGCAACAAAGACGATCTCGTTCGAGTTCTTGGGATTGATCGCAATGGAAGGGATCGGGAACTTTGCAACACTCTCAATGACATCAAGCGGTTTCCAATACTTTCCAAAGTCTGTACTTCGATAGATACCTCCAACGGTACTCACGTAGACTGTTCCGCTCTTTGTCGGGTCCGCAACGATATACAAGATGTTCGAAGGGGCCTTGTCTTCCTTGTTGCGCTTCTCGAGGGCGGCAGCCTGCTCACGGAGCGACTTGCTCCCCTCGGCGTCCCCCTCACGCGAAACCTCATTCGCGCGATCATACAATGCTTTCACTTCTTTCGCCTTCTCTTCTTCCCAGTTGACCCACGAAAGCCCCCCGTCGGAGGAATGATAGATCTTCCCCTTGAGAAGGATGAGGTAGACAAATGCGCGACGTGTCGCATCATAGGTGAAGTTGCTGATACGTCCGGAGATCTTTTGTCCGACATTCTTCCACGTGTCTCCGCCATCGGTACTCCGTACCAACGTGCCGACATTCGTACCGGCAATGATCGTTGACGGATTCTTGGGGTCTTGGGTCAAGGCGGACACGAAGGTATTCATCCCCGGCTCCGCATAGACTGCTGACCACGTCTCGCCCGCATCACCGGTACGAAAGATACGACCGTTCCCGGAGACGACACCGGAGGCGAACACTCGCTGGTCGGGATCCCTCCGATCGAGGATGAAGCTATAGATGAGCTTGGGAGGAAAGGCGACGGGGCTCCACTCGTTCACACGATCCTGATTCACAAAGATACCGTCCTGATAGGTCGTCACGACGATGTCATCCTTGTTCTCGGGATGAAACGAGATACTCAAGACATCCGCGACGCCCATCTTCGCGGTCGTGACCGTTGCGATCTTGAAGTAGGTCTCAAAAGTCGCACCGCCGTCGAGACTACGCAAGACACTATCCTTGTAGACACCCATGACCACCTGGTTGGGAGCATTCTTTGCCGGAGCGGAAGGATTTGGCGAAACAGGGGTCGTGGCCGAAGTTTCTTGCGCCGCTTGCGATGCCGACTCGAGCGCAGGGTCGCCTTGCTTGCGTTCGCGCAACGTCGAAAAAACAGTCATTCCGATAGTAATGAGCACAAGCACAACCGCGCCGACAATGAGCACGGCACGGGGGATGGGTGGTTTTTGATCTTCCATAATGAGAAAAGTATACCATGCCGACAGCATGACATACGACAAAAGGAGAAGAATGGGGGCTAGAACAAATTCAACTTATTGAGCACGACGAGGTGCGGGTAGTCGATGACATCGCGAATGAACTTGTCGTAGATACCGTAACGATATTCAAAGTCGGGAGTTTCCATGATGCCGTAGGTGAGCTCCTTGCCGAGCTCCGCTTCAAGGCGACGCAAGACACCTTCGATGATAGTCTTTTTGAGTTTGTCCCCCACCAAAAGAATGTCCACGCGAGAATCCGGTTCATCGAGAAAAACCCCCGCGACGATGATGAGCTTCATCTGTCCGCAGTTGCGGAAACGAGCGGAGACATCTTCTTTGCCAAGCGCGATCTCCGTCACGAGCGCGCGGATCGCCGCCAAGTACGGAAAACTCGGGTCCATGCCAAAACCGTTCACCTTGATCTTCTCCATTTGTTCGTCACCGTTCTTTAACGGTTTCTTGCCTCCCTGTTTGCGCGGAACAAGGCGCACCATCGTACGCTCGGCAATGAGTCCGATGTCGAGCAGAAGTTTGAGCTCCTTGCGCAAAACTTCTCCTGACACCTTGCTCCGTCTCCCGATCTCAGCTTTTTCAAAGATATCCTCGGGGTTCATGAGGAAGAGTCGCATGATCTTGACGCGCGCCGCCGAACCAAAAAGTTTTGCTAAAATATCCATAATCGTCATTCTACTCTCTCCGCGACAAGCGCGCTAGTCTCAAAAAGTGGGTTTTCCCACAGTGCAGAGCGCAAAAAAACCGGCGAATTACTCGCCGGCAAATTGAAACAATCCGTCTCTTGGTACGTGGAAGCGTTGTGTGCCCCCTTTTTGTCCCGGTGGAACATCGGGAAACCAGAGCCCCATGCGGAAGTACGAATGGGTTCCGAAACGCCCAACGCATTCATGATACACCGGACACTCATGCTCCATCCGGAAGGATCGCGCGCACACACGACATCCGCCGTTGCCGCGAAACCAAAGCGCGTGAGAAAGCGCGATCCTTGACCATTCCTCCTCTTTGCACAGAAGTGAGAGCTCGGGTCGCAAGATCTCCTCGAGGGTTTCGTTCGCGATCGGACCAGGGCGAGACATATCAACAAGTTGAAGCGAGAGCGCAAGACTCTGCACGTGCACATCGACAGGAAACGCGTCCGATACGGGCGACATTCCAACCTCCTCGAGAAAGATCGCAATGAGGGAGGCGATCTTGGGACCGACGCCGGGAAATGGGTCAACCTCCTCTGCGTACTTCCATCGAATGAAATCATCTACACCGCCGTCCCGAAACATCGCGAACGGATCACCATTCCATATTCTCCAGAGAGTGCGCGCACGCTGCGGCCACCACGCAATCGTGCGTTTCGGATTTCCGATGCGACACTTGGCAAGTGCCCGCTCATAGTCCTCGCGGGTCCATTCCAAGACTTGAGGCGTATAGAGTTCGCGTGTACTGCGCGGCGCTCCCCAAAGCGCGAGGTGCGGACGCGCATCTCTCCACAAGAGTTCGTGCGCACGGTAAACCGACGCACTATCTTCCCGCGCATCTGTTGCGGCTGCGAGCAAAAGCCACACGCGATGCTCCGGAGATCCGACCTCCAGTTCACGAGGGCGATACTTCCACTGCGGCGCCGTCCGTACGATATGTTCACGATCATTGTTGTTTCGCGTGAACGCACAATACAATGTACCGAGCACTTCTCGCGCACGCTCCTTGTTGAAACGCACTTCCTCCTTACGAAGCGCATTGTGTACATGTCGTGTTCGTGGAGATACATGACGCTCCACGGGCAACATATTCCCTTCTTCAAACAATGATGCCGACATGGAACACCTCCAAAAAAAAGTTCACCTCAAACAACCCTAGCAGACTGAAGCAAAAAAGAAAGCCGCCTCGTTGTACGTGGCGGCTTTTCACATTTTTCATAGATCCCTATGCGCGTCCTAAAACGGGCACTCTTCCCTTTCGCGAAATTCTTTTTCGAGGATCACCTCAAAGACCACACACCCGGCGCCGTGCACCGACGGAGCTGCGCGAAGACGAAACCGTACATTCTTCGCAAGAGGAAGCGCAACCCCGTCACGCTCACCCCAGAGGAGTGCTGCTTCGGAGGTCGAACGAAGGTCGATACTGTTGGCGTCGGCGATATGTTCGACAAGCGTGTGGAGCAACGATCCTTCACGAAACTCGCGCAAAAGCGCCTCACGATAGAAAGGTGACGTGTATCGCGAAAGAAGTTCTCCGACCTTGCGTGCCCCCGAGAAAAGAAGGAGCTGTTGACGACTGAATCCCGCATGGCGATAGTGCCCTATCCACCGCGCGATACACTTCGCATGCCAATCGATGTAGCGTTCCCGGCGCATGCGGACGTCCTCGCGCAAGACCTGCCGATACAGCGCACGGTCCTCTTTTGCGACAGTAAAGACGATTCCTCGCTCTATATATCCGGGACCGGAGCGGAACCATGTGCCTCTATTTTTCCAACCGCATCGCGCGAGCAATACGATATTCTCCATTGCGCGAAGAATGGCGGGATACGCACCCGCAAGCTGCTTCGCATTCGCACGCACAAAGCGTCGACGTTCCGGCATGAACAATGCTCCACCTTGTTCAATAGAGGAATACGGACGCGCACGAGAATACCCGATCTCGAGCACAACCGACTCAATACGCTCATGCTCATACATGACGGGTGCGAGCACTACGACAAGACACGCGGGGTGCGGGTCGTTTGCACGATCGATGACCTCGCGCACGCAAGCGTTCTCGTCGAGGCAGACCACGGTCCGCGCATGGGCACGCACGTGCTCAACATCACGCAACAACTTTTCTCTGGTCACTCCGACATGACGGCCGGAGGATGTTCTTTCGTTCATGATCTTCTCCTTGGAAAGGTTCTTCTCTCGTCAAAACTAACAGAGCGGGAAGAAAAAGCAACGCACCCCATTGGGGCGCGTTGCGTGAGTACGAGATACGTCGGAAATATCGCTTACTTGAGCGTGACCTTTCCTCCCGCATCCTCGATCTTCTTCTTGAAGTCTTCGGCCTCTTCCTTCTTCATTCCGGTCTTCAAGACACTCGGAACGCCGTCCACGAGCTCCTTGGCCTCCTTGAGACCAAGCGCGAGGACCTCCTTGACCGCCTTGATGACCTGGATCGGGGTTGCACCCGCCGCGGTAAGCTCGACATCGAAGGAGCTCTTCTCCTCCGCCGCCTCACCCGCAGCCGCAGGACCCGCGACCGCGACCGCAGCCGCCGCCGACACGCCCCACTTCTCCTCGAGGACCTTCACAAGTTCGTGAAGCTCGATGAGCGTCAATTTTTCAACCGCCGCCACGATGTCCTTGAACTTCGCGGGGACTTCAACCACCTTGTTCTCTTCCATAATGATGTATATTTTTTTCTAAATATTTCTAATCCTAAACGTGATATTTGAGATACAGGACGAGGCGCCGAGGAGTGATGTCCGAGAAATGTACTCTTGTACATTGACCGGACTCACGACGATGGCAACAATGTCATGTGCTCAAATTTCACGTTTAGACCATTGACTTTGCCTTCGCATCGATAACGCGGACCACCGCGCCGATCGAGTTGTTGAGCAAGCCGACGAACTGACCGCGAAGACCCTGCATTGAGGGGATGGTCGCGAGCGTCGTAATGTCCTCCTTGGACATGTATGCGCCCTGATAGACACCGCCCAACAGCGTCACCTTCTCCTTGTGCGTCTTCTGGAATTCAAAGACTCCCTTGGGAGAAGCGACCGGATCGGAGCTCCATGCGAGCGCGAGCTCGCCGGTGAGTTCCGGCTGGGTGCCGCTCACCTTTTGCGCATCGAGCGCGCGCTTGATGAGCGTCTTCTTGGCGACGTAGTAGGAGACACCCTGCTCACGCAACTGCTTGCGTAGCTCGGTGACCTCTTGGACGCTGAGACCGTGAAAGTTCACGAACGTGACGGTCTCGGCGGACTTGAGTCCCTCCTCGACCTTCGCGATGATCTCTACCTTCTTTGCTTTGGTAATTGCCATGCTGTGTGAATAATTTAACCCGACAGCAACTTGAGAAAAGTCACCCGGGGAAGAAAAAAATCGACCTTTCGCTAAAAGAGTCGACAACAAACGCCCTGTGGGAGCGCGTGATATGTCGGCTTCGGTAGGATCTACCCTCGACAAGCGAGGCACCTACTGTCTTCAGCGTTGAATCAAAGCATAGCGCAAAAGAGCAAAAAGTCAACCCGCGAAGGAGCGAGGAGGGGGCGGAGGATCAATGGAATGCTCCGACGAAAAAGATCATCGACACGGACGCGAGAATGATCCCGAGGAATCCGAGCGCGAAACGAAAAAAACTTTTATTGAAGAGATCCATCGCTTTTCATTATACCATGAATAAGATCGGGTGCATATCAAAGAGAAGTTGGCAGTGCAACACGCAAGAGCCGTTCATAAAATTCCCAAGAGATGCTCTTGGTTCTACAGATCATTCAGTTTCGTCATCCCGAGGTCGTCCGATCGGGGATACATCTCTTCCTTCCGTCATCCCGAGGGCTGCCGAGGGATCCAGAAAAGAATTGTTCCATAAGTCTGACTTTGATTTCTTTGGTATGCGGAGAAAAGATTGAGGAAGGAAAAATACAGAATGAGTAATGAGGCAAAACCAAGGGCAGCCCTTTTTCAAATTCCTAAGGGCAGCCCTTGTTTTTTAAATGCCTGGATCCCTCGGCAGACCTCGGGATGACAGAAGTCGGTTGATTCAAGGGTGGTCCTTTTTGAAATACTGAAGGGTCGCCGTTGGTTTTGAGAAATTCTGAAGGGCAGCCCTTGGTTTTTTAAATACGAAGAACTTGCCCCCTCCCTCAACGATCACTCCCCCTCCCCTTCATGAGCGGTGGGGACTTCAGGTGACGGAAGCGGCGGCTCGGAGAGGTACGGATCGACGAGGACACCATCCGGAACAGTCGATCCTTTCGTTTCAGTATCATCCGGAAGCGTCGGTCCGTCGGGGTGTCCCCAATAGTTTCCGGTCATATCCACAAGATCGGGAGCATAGGGTTCCAAATTTGTCGTGACCCCCACTCTTCCGGTAATGGTGGAGTCATGGATCAGAACGGAAGAATCCATCTCCGCTTGTACCGCGGAGAGGACACCGGAGAGGGTGAGACCTTCTCCGGTGGTCGTACTGTGACGAGACAAGATGCCATAAGCAAAACCCGAGATCGATGAAGACGCGACATGGAGGGTCGAGCTTGCGCCAAGGCGAATACCCGCCGTCCATCCTCCGGTCATCACGGCATCGGTGATCGTCGCGGTCGAACCCCACAACGAAACTCCACCATGGCCGTTTTGTGCAAGGGTGAGATCATCGATCGTCGCAGTCGCGAAGGAGAGGTCGATCCCGACTCCTTTGGGAGTATCCGTGACAACAATATCTTCCAAGAGCGCGGTCGTGCCGGAGATCGAGATCCCGTTTCCGTCGGTCACATTGGTGACCGTGGTCGACGCGATCGTTGTTGTCGCGCTTGCTTCGATATGGACACCTTGATAGGAGACATCGCGCACCGTGACATTCCGGAGCGTGCTGGTGCTGTTCAAAACAAAAATACCGATCGTCGCGTCGGAGACGGTGGTGTCGGTGATAGTGGCCGTGGCGTTCTGTATCCACAACGCAAACTCGAGACACGACAGATCGGTGTCGGAGATCGCGACCGTTCCATAGAGGGTCATGTCCACATTCCGTTCTGCACATGAGGTGTCCGTGATAAGTGGCGTATCTTGGGAGGACGACGTGATCGAGACCGGAAGGTCGGCGGTCCCCGTCGCACGAAGCGTCCCGTGGGAAACAAGCTTGGCATCCTCTCCCGAGAAAAGCAGTGTCGTCCCCGCGAGAAGCGTGAGTGAGGAGGCGGGTTCGACGGTGACCATGTTGTTGTTGACGATATAGAGGTCGGGGTCGGGAGTGATGTGTCCCGTGATGGTACCGTCCATGGTGAGGAGGTAGTTGAGCGTGTTGCGCGTGCCGGGAGTGCCGGAAGCTCCGGGAGACAGGAGAAGCGGGAGCGGTGCTCCCCAGTTGCCGAAGTGGTCATTGGTCGGAAGCGTGTACGAAAAACGCTCGATGACCATTCCCTCACCCGCACGAGAGCACCAGTTCGAACATTGAGGAAGATGATCAACTCTCTCGGTCAGCGAGGCAAGAATGGTCACTCCGTCGGTCAGCGCGGTCATGGGAATGTCACGCGCGAGGGTATTGCGCTCGGGATACCGTCCTTCCGGCGCGATGAGCACAAAGCTCCGAGGCAAGACGGTGCCGGCAAGGAGGATGAAGGTGCCATCAAACGGGGCGAGTTCGACCAGTCCACCATCAAGCGTGACGGGTGCGTTCGTCGGGTTGTAGAGTTCAATATACGGATCGGCGGGATCGAAGGAGACTTCCGTAATGATGAGGTTGCCGGGCGAAAGCGGGACGGGGGTGGCGGACGTGTCGGGGATTTGAACCGCAAATGAGAGGAGTGTCGGATCAGAGAGATTGCCCACAGTGTCACGAAGCGCGAGCACAAAGAGATGCGCGCCGGGAGTGAGCGTGAGCGTTGTTTCCCATTCCGAAAGCCGCAGGGGTAGGGCGGGATCATGGTCGGGTAAAAGAGGGACGGGAACGAGAAGGACCGAAGAAATGTCATCCTCGCTCCAGGAGAGCAGAAGCGTACTCCCCTCTTCGCCGAAACCGCGAAGAGTAACCTCCGTTGTGGTCACAATATCGGTCGCGGGGGCGGTCACAATCGGCGGGGCGGGAGGAGTGGTGTCGGTCTCGGGCGGAGTGGTTGACGCCGTATCGGTGTCGGGGTCAGGGTCTTGAGGAAGCGGGTCGGTCGTCGTGGCGGTCGTACTTGCGCTTTCGGTGGAGTCGTCCGTCTCCGACGCGGGTGATTCGGGGAGCGGAGCGGGAGGGAGCGAAGGAGCGGGTGCGGAATATGCAAAGGATCCGGCGAAGGAGCGAGTGGGGGCAGGCGCAGGAGGAGCAACAGGGAGCATGGCAGCAAGACGCTCGAGCGCGAGACGCGCATCGAGGAGTCGCGCGGTAAGTTCGGCGATGAGTGCGGCGGTGTCGGAGACCGTCGGGGTTCCCATGGGAGCAAGAGAGGGTGTGGAGCGAGGAGGTGCGGGAAGAAGGGGTGTGGTAGGCGCGAGCGCGTGGAGTGCGGGAGTGAGCGAAGTGAGCACATCGGTCTGTGCGGGAGAGGCGGGAAGAGCAGGAAGAAAGGGCCCAAAGAAGACCGGAGCGGAAGAGGTGGGTTGCGGAAGCGTTGCGGGAGACGCAAGGAGGGCTCTCGTAGCGACCGGTTGCGGAGTATCCTTTCCGGGCAGGATCGCGGTGATCCGTCCGAAGAGTGTCGTTCCACTGTCGACGATCTGCGTGACGGCCTTGGTGCTCGCATCCTTGACCTCCGCGAGTGCACTCTCTGTCTTTGCTCCGAGGGCGAGGCCGATCTCTTTTTCTTTGTCCGCGACATAGCGAGCGGACGTATACAGTTTCCGGCCGCCCGTGGTGCCAACGACGCGGGTGCCGGTCTCGAAGGTGAGGAAGACGTTTGACACCGCGCCCGAGGCGAGGGTGTGCGCAGTGTCGGCGGTGGTGTATATTGCGCGGGGGGTCTTCACAGCAACCGAAGCGAGCGGATCAGCAACCGTATAGAATGCGTTCGATGCTTGATACACGACTCCAAGTGTTGGAGCAGGAAGGCAGGGGGCATCCTCTTTTTGGTACGTATTGGTCTTGATGAGAGAAAGCCCTTCTTCAATCTCACGAATGATACGCTGTCCTTCGTATGCGATATAGACACCAGCAAATCCGTGACCATTCTCACTCACCGTTGGATCGAATTCGATATGTGCATTCGGAGGAAGGATGGGCCAATGGATCTTATCGTACACAAGACCGAGGATCATCTTGTCCGTATCCGAGGTGATGTACTTCCCTCCTCCCGCGACATACGTGGCGGGAGATGCAACGCCATAGACTCCGGTCGACTGCGCCGGGATCTTGTCTTCGCCGACGACTTCATCATAGAGTTCGTTCACATAGAGATTGCCTTGCGAATGCGCAACAAAGAAGACTTTCTGCGTGGAGAGCTTTGCGCTCAGATCGTTCTGTATTGTTTTGAGGTCATAGTTCCCGCTGATGAAACTTTCGAATGTTTTCTGAAAGAGAACTTCGGTGAGATCACCGAGGCCAGAGAGGTGGGTGGGGTTGTAGAGGTAATCTACAAGCAATGGTTCTCCATTGAAGCCAGAAGAGTTTGAGAATAGATCTTTGAGCGCCTCCTTATTTACCCTTGCATTCTCCTCGTCATTGAATATCCCATTGATTGTGAAGATGGTATATCCTTCTTTCGAACATACTGACTGAGTTTCAGCAAAAGAAAAGGAGGGGAATAAAAACAAGGCGATGAGCATGACCTGAGTTATCCCTTGAGAAGATTTCATGATTAAGAGGAGTAGTTAATCAGGGAGATCTGACAACTCAACATCACACCTTGAAAGAGTAGATGCGGTGCTACGCAGAAGGGGGTCGAATTTTTTCCAATACGCCTTTCGTTCATCAGTATTTGTCTGCAAATCATAAATGTATGCTCTCATCTTCTTCAATTGAGAGAGGTACTCTCTCAATTGACGATTTTGCTCTTCATTTTTCGATGGATCATACTTAGTATTTTCCAAAAAAAGATCTAGTTCTTTTCTGCTCTCTCTAAAATAATCATAAATACAATTATTTGCTCGTGTATCGATATCCTCCACGGTGACCGTGACCGTCGTCGTATTTAACACAGGCAAGCTCATCTGCGTCTGCTGTGACTGAGCATACTGCAACAATACCGCGCGGGTCTTGCTCGAAGTCGCATAGTCACGAAAGATCGCAAGTTCCACATCGTCACGGATGCCGTTTGCGTTGGCATCCACGCCGACGATCGTCGCGTCCGCAAGCGCTCCGGGATCGGGAGGAAGGTTCGTGCCCATCACATCATCCATCGTGAGTTTGGTGGCGTGGATCTGTGCGACAACGGCGTCGGTCTTTTCTTTTTCGATGACGTGCGGAATACGGAAGAGGACAAGCGCGATGTATGCAAGAAAGATGACCTGAAGCGTCCGTATGAGAATGCGACGCCAGAGAGGGGGCTGAGAAGGAGTGGCCGGAGTCTCCGCACCCAAAGGAGAATGACTAGTGACGGGAGTTGCGGTGTCTGTGACGAAAGGCGTTGTGTCAACAGGAGCGGTTACAGGTTCAATGTTGGAGTCTTGGGGATGTTTTGGTTCCATAGGGTATTGCGATAATGTTAATTCCAGATTAGCAGGGCTATCGTGTTTGTCCAATTTCAAAAAGTTGCCCCACACACAGGACGACAGACTGGACCTCAGGTCATCCTATAGCTGAAATGTGGAAAAGTCTGTTGATAAGTATTGGACAACTCAAGGACAAAGAAAGGAGTCCTTGCGCCCTTGTCCAAAGGCGGCCTTTGGACACTTGTTGGTTTTTCCTATTCAACCAATCAATGCTTCCTGCACGTATTCTTTCTTTTTCTCTTCCACTTCCCTCTCCAGCTCCTCTTCGTCTTTAAAAGCGAGCCAGTCCTCAATGAACGCGTCGAAGTGCTGTGGGGTATCAAAGTATCCGGGAAACTCTTCAGGGGTCAAGATCGCGCGTTCAGGCCGTATTTCTCCCGTCAGGTCGGCATAACTCGAGAATTGATAGTCCTTGAGGAAAGACTTGGCGGCCTCCTTATCCGTGATACCGTTTTGCTTCCAGTCCGGGTCGATCATCTTGACCGGGTTCAGGTGAATGTACGCGAAGAGGTATTTGAGATACTCGTCCCGGTCGACATGTCGCGCCTTAAAGCGACTTTGAAAAAGCGGCCCGACCCGCTTGTTCACCTTGTTGAAATACATAGTGTACCCTGTTCCGAGCTTTTCCATGAACGTACTCAATCCTCCCTCTTTTGTTTCTCTAACAAGAATGTGGAAATGATTTGGCATAAGGACATACGATCCTATCGCGACACGAGGATCCCCACGATCTAACGAATACAAGGGCTGCCCTTGTACAAGGCGAAAAACGTAAGGTTTCTCGCCGTTTGCGAGATAGAGAAGTTTTTGGAAACGCATGCGGTCAGCATTCGTCATGAAAATATCTCTTTTTTCAACGCCACGGTTGTATACATGATAATATTCCCCAACTGAAAACTCGATCTTTCGCTGCATCGCTTAATGATACCGCCTTTCCCAACTCGTACAAGGGCGGCCCTTGTACACGGGGGCAAGAGCTTCCCTGTCGTGTCCGATCGTCTGTTTGTACAAGGGCGGCCCTTGTACAGAGTCACTCGCCTGTTTGAGTAAGGAGGTTCCATGGTACAAAGCCGGGCTTTGTACGAGGTGAGAGGAGTGGCAAATTCGAATTGAGTACAAGGGCGGCCCTTGTACGAGTGGAGGGTAAAAATGGCAATAACAAAACCCCCTCCGAAGAGGGGGTTTTGTTGCTGTTGGGGTTTCCCCCCGCGAGCGTTCGTGAATCGATCACGAACCGATCCGAGCGTTGGCCAATTACTTGGTCATCGTCTGCGAGTCGGTCGGAAGGTTCTTCACGAGGAAGTCGTCCATCCAATCAACTGTCGTTGCATCGTGACCGATGATCGACATGTCAGACCAGACGAAGGTTGCCGTTCCCGCAACACCAGCGAGGTTCGCAGGTGCAGAAGGCGCGTTCACGCCCGCAGGAATGCTGACGCTGATTCCGTCACCGGAGTCCGCAACACTACCGAGGGTAGCCTTGACGATGTAGGTCTTGGAACCTGACACTTCCTGATCGGAGGTCGAGGTGAAGGTCACCGTTGCTCCATCAGCAGATGCGGTCACGTTCGCGAGCGGGGTGCTCGGAGCGGCCTCATCGAAGATCGCCCAGGATCCCGACCCCACACCTCCATTGAGGGTACGTGCGATGGTGAGCTTTCTCCATGCGATGGTTCCTCCCGCGTCGGCCGTAACAGTGAAGCGCGCGACGGTGTTCACACCATTGGTGGGAACAGTGTTCGGAAGCGCAACATTTGTGATGGTCGGCTTGGTCTTGTGTGCGTAGAAGTTGGTCGACGTTGCAAACACCGAGGATGCAGTCTTCACGCCATTGGACGAGAGGTACTGGTATCCCTGGAGTTCAACACCAACATTCTGACCCGTTGCCGCACCACCCGTACCAATGGTACCGAGGTCTGCATGGACATCGAGAACCTTGTTCGTGTTGTACGGAACCGCGATCTTAAGACCGGTGATGACCGCCTGTGCTGTTGCATTGAGCGGCATGGTCGCGATCGTGGTCGCACCATCCTTCACGACAATGTTCTTGATGGCAACCGCAGCATTCGTTCCGCCGAGAACACCGATGGTGAGCTCGTCGATCGTGAATGCATCGTTCAACGCAGTGAACTTGAAGGATCCGACCTTCGGCATCGAGTTCGCCACAACGAGTGCGGCAACCGGAGTCGAGGCATCCACCGCAGCCGAGAGGGCTCCCGTGCCAACAGTGATGACCTGACCCTGGACTTCAGCAGGAGCGAGGGCATTGCCCGCGTTCTGCGAAGTTCCCGCGATCGTGAGGTCTGCACGGAACGTCACCGTCGATGTCGCCGCGCTGCTTATGGTTCCATAGACTGCAACCGGAAGCGAGCTGTTGACAGGGATCGTCTCGTTGACCGAGAAGGAATTGCCCGTGGTAGTGACCGTGGACTTCACAGCGGAAGTCTTCGAGCCGTAGACCACGTACATATCCGTCAAGTGCGACGTGACCATCGCAGTGGATCCGTCGAGGTCGATCGAGAGGGACGAAAGGTTGACACCCTCCGTGCTTCCCGTCGTTACGCGGAACTCACCGATCTTGTATGCCGTCTGAGGCACCGTGACCGTCTGGCTGGCGTATGCCGTGTACTTGGTGACTGCAAGCGAGCCGTCAGTGATGGTGAGCTGGTTGCCCAAGACCGGTGCGGCCGGGTAACTCACGTAACCATACGAGGTCATCTTGTAGACATTCGACGTACCCGCGAGGAGCTTGACCGTGATGGTGTCCGCAGCATTGAGGTCGTTGGTGCCATCGTTATCGAAGAGATCACCACGAACTTCAACGACTGTGGTCACACCCGGCTGAAGCATCAGCGAGGAACCGAAGTTGTACTGCTTGCCTGCCGTGAGAAGGGTCTGGGTCGAACCGACCTGAACACCATTCGCAAAGACTGCGACATTGCGGAGCTGGGTAACACCAGCATCGCTCTTGTCGAACGCAACCGTAAGGTTCTCCACCTTGAGCTTCTCACCCGAGGCCTTGAAGTCAAACTTGGCGAGGGTCACACCCGAGCCATTGTTGACCACGTTGCCCGACGGAGAGTCCGTGGACTTCACGATCGTCATTGCACCGGCGTTGACCGTCATGGTCGCCGCAGTACCGGACGTGATCGTTGCAGGGACGACAACATTGAGCTGGCTGTCCAAGAACTTCACGTCTGCCGCCTGCTGAACCGCGAGGCCGAACGTGCGGGAGGATCCGCCGACAATGTCGACGAGGACCTTGAACTCACGTGTACCTGCCTTCACGACGACCGGGGAGGATGCGAAGTCAAAGACGACGTATCCGTCGGAACCGACCTGCGCGACCGCGCCACCAACCTGCGTTCCTCCGACATAAAGGCGGAAGTTCTGAAGGTCACCGGCCGAGACCGAACCGGTCTGACGGAAGCGGATCGACGAAAGCATGACATCGCGCGAGCCGATGTTGATGAGATTTCTCCATGCAACAAAGTCAGCCTGGGGATCGATCGTTCCTGCGGTGGCAGGATCAGTCGTTCCACCAAAGACCACCGTCGCCATGTCGGACGGAGCAGCAATGACGCTACCCTGTGCGCCGGAGACCGGAAGTCCCGAGACAGAACCGGCATCGGTCAAGACCTCGGTCAAGTTGAATCCGATGGTCTGTCCAACACCTGCAGTCGTGTCGACCTCGACAACAACAGCAAGGAGGACGTTCGTTCCCGCGGGGATCGAAACGACACCTGCCGTGTCAGTGAAGGTCACCATTCCGGAGGATACCGTTGCGGCATCCGTGATGCGTGCAGCTCCATTGTAGAGGTACGCGTTGCGGATGATCGAGTCGGACGACACGCCCGTGCGCTGAAGCTTGACCGAAGTCACCTTCACCGTCGAAGCGCTGTTGTTCGCGATCTTGAAGATCGCGGAGGTCATCGTCGAGCCGGGGATCACCACCACTCCCGCAGGAGAGGACGTGTCGAGCATCGCCGAGACCGCACCTGTCGCACCCGGAGTGGTCGGGGTCGTCGGGGTGGTCGGCGTCGTTGCACACATGGTGTTCAACTTGGCGCGAGTTGCCGCTCCAACAAAGCCCGTTCCCGCGGTGAGTCCGACCGGAGTCAAGACCTCTGCCGCGTACTTCTCCTGGAACTTGATGACCGCTGCCTTGGTTGCGGGTCCGAAGTAGGAGGTTTCCATCCCCTTCGATCCTGCACCCGTTGCCGCGACCGTCGTGTCAGCGCTCATGTTGAGCACCTTCTGGAGGTTCATGACCTCCGTTCCGGTCGAACCCTGCTTGAGCGACGCCGTGAAGGTGTACGCACATGCTGCAGGGGTCGCAGTGCTACCCGTTCCCGCCTGGATGGCAGAGAGCTGGGCAAGCAGTGCATTGATCTGCGCTTGGAGCTCCTCAATGGTTGCAGCGGATGCGATCCCAGGGACCATCATCGCCATCATCGAGAGTCCAACGAATCCGGAAACGACCTTGGTCGTTTTGGAATTCTTGAAATTCTTCATATATAAGTCTGCTTGTTAATTCTCTCGAGCACGTCTTGCGACGCATCCGAGAAAGCACGATTCTTCTAATAAACGTAATACTGATAATTCACGGTATAGTTCGCGTGACTTTCTTGATCCGCCTATCTGCCGCAAGGCATAGGCAACGAGAACCAAACAAAGACACGGCAGGCACTTCCCCTTTCGCACGACGCGGTTATCACGCGCATCGTCTCGAGCGGCTGCCTCTTATTCACTGAACACGAATAGACAGCATCTATGCTTCCAGAAAGATACATTACGTTCTGCTATTCAGTTTTCAATGAACGATCCATAGTGCGTTCCGACATGTGGTCTCCGCAAGGTGACCGCATCGCAGTGTGTCGCTGTACAAACATACAAAGACAGTTCTCCACTGCTTTCGAACGCACGATCTTATTATAGTATCTCTCCAACCTCTCCGCCAAAAGAATCTGACGGACATTTTGGGGATAGTGGTGCAAACAAGCGATCACCTTGCCGCCCTTGCTACCTCACGAAATACGCACGTCATTGCTGACGATGGGGAGCATCATACCTTTCACTCCCCTATCGAGTCAAACACTATAAGGAGGCTTTTGTGACGAGGGGTGCGTGGGGTAATTTTCTTAAAGACACGAGGAATGAGGAAGGATGAGTGTGGTGGAAAATAGTGCTCTATATATAGAGAAAAGAAAAGGACATGATGGGGTGGTGGCGGGATGTGTCTTTGAAGGGCGATTTCGTGGCGAAAAATCGTCAAAGACAATGTGGGGAATAATGGGGAGGTATGAATACAAGGGAGTAGGCAGTGGGGAGTAGATAAATTCAGAGACAAGAAACACTCCACTGACCTTTTTCGTATAATGAAGGTTATTTTTTAGAAGGAACGTTAAGTTAAGAGTTGCACTTTCCCAGTGTGGGGTTTCTGTCCATCACTTCCTACACACCGCTCGCCTCTTCCTGCGGAGGCTCGCTTTATCCTCGGCAAATTCTCTCCGAAGACGGAGAGACCGAGCAATTTGCCTGCGGGGTGTGTAGGAAGTGTGGACAGGGGGTTTTAAATACAAAATGCGGAGTTAATAGGTCGCCCGGCGACTGCGGGGCATGCGGAGAAAGGTGGGCGTGGGAGGTGAGATACAAAATGCGAGAGAGGTGTGGGAGGGAGGTACATTCTTTCGTCATCCCGAGGTCTGCCGAGGGATGGAGAGTAAGCTGGAGGAAAGTAACCATACAGAATGAAAGACAAAACCAAGGGAAGTCCTTTTGAAATACCAGAGGGACCTTACGTTGAAGATTACACTTACCAGTGAAGGTACTTTGCCCATTACTTCCTACACAAGTGAAACACTTTCCAAGTGAGGTTTTTCGTCCAACCTTTTCCGCACGCCGCTCGTCTCTCCTGCGGAGACTCGCTTGTCCTCGGCGCCGATCCGTCAAGTATAAATGCACTTGAAGGAACCAAGCTCGACACCTGCGGGGCATGCGGAGAAAGGTGGGCGGCGGGAAGTAAATGCGAAATACAGTGGTGCGGGGACAGTGGAATGTATGTGAGTGGGAGGGAGATGTATCCTTTCGTCATCCCGAGGGCTGCCGAGGGATCCAGAATAAGCTGGAGGAAAGACAAAACCAAGGGCAGTCCTTTTTAAAATACTTAAGGGCAGTCCTTGGTTTTTAAATTCGTGAGTTGGGAGTCTATATATTAGAGGGGTGCGGAAACCAAAGACCGCCTTTTTTGAAGATCTAAAGGCGGTCTTTGGTTTCTGAATTCTTGAAGAGTTAAAGGCGGAACTGGATCCCTCGGCAGACCTCGGGATGACAGAAAAAAGAGACAAGTGCACGACTGAACGACCTCGGGATGACGGGAGAAAAAAAAGGGGGGGGTGGAAACCAAGGGAGAGTTAAAGGCAGACCTGAATCCCTCGGCAGACCTCGGGATGACGGGAGAAAGAGACATGTGCACGACTGAACGACTTTGGGAGGACGGGAGAAAAAAAGGGGGGGTAATCGAAAGCAACCAAAGCCAGACCTCGGGAGGATGGGGGGAAGAAAGACCACCCTGAAGGTGGTCTTTGATCTCGGTTTCTTTTGAAAGCTATTCGTCGCGGAGGGAGTAGGTGGACCACCGACGTTCGCCACGTTTGGAAAGGATCCCTTCGGCGACCATGGCGAGGAGTTCGCGCTGGATGGTCTTTTCGCTCACATTGGGAATGCTTTTGACGATATCCTTGACCGTGAGGGAGGGCTTTTGCTTGATGAGCGCGAGGATGATCTTGCGGCGGTCGTCGCGGTCGTTCTCGCTCCGCGCGCGGCCAAATCCGGCGTTGCCGTCGTCGTGCATATCGATCAATCGTGGGCGGGGACGTTCGAATGTCGTGGGAGTACTCGCCTGTGGGACCGTGTTCTTTCTTATTTCTCCAAACGGCTTTGGTGCCTCCTTTTCGAGAAGTACTTTTGGCGTGCTCTCGCTCGGCGTGAGATCGGGACGCGATGCGGGAACATACGCGCGAGGGGTGGGGGCATCCTTGAGTCCGCGCTCTTCCCTTCTCCCTTCTGCTTGCCCCTCTTTCGAGGTTTCCTTTTGTGCTTCTTTGGCGATCACTTCGGGGCGGAGAGATCCTTCACGAAGGCGCTCAATGTGAAGCTTGGGTGTTGCGAATGAACCTCCCGGCGTAACCGTCACAGGCTCGCGCTTCTGCGCGACGAATTGGATCTTCATGTGTTCTTCCTTTGCGAGTGGGGTGGTCAAATGCTCATCGACGTTCAACTCTTCATTCTTTTCGTCTTTCTTCTCGTCCTTCTTTGCCAATGCTTCGGCGAGTGAGAATCGTGGCGCGGGGGTCGGAGGCATCACCGGAGTGAGCGCATCGTCAATATGGTCGAGCTCTTCCTTTGTCTTTGCGCTTGTGTCGGCGAGGGTTGCGGAGGCGAGGGCTTCGGGCGTGTCCTTCACTTCCCCGGCGCTCACGACGGCGCGCGCGAGGATGCGCTTGCTGTCGTCGTAGATATGATGCCACTCGGCTTCAATGGCGTCCTTGAGTCCGAGGTATTCCTTGCGGAGAATGGTGGAGTTCATCTCACTCATCATCTGGGCCGTCTCGGCGATCTCGAGAAAAGAGACAACACGCTCAACCTTGCGCATGACGGAGCGGAACACGGACATGCGTTCCGCGGAGGTGGAGTGAGCAGACACCGTAATGTCGGAGAGGACGTCGACGGCGATCTCGCGGACCTTCCACTTCATCGGGTCTCTGTCAGACATGATGTCCGTGACCATATAGAGGGCAGTGGTGAGCTTTTCCGCCTTTCGGATAAGAAAAGACACTCCGCGGGAAACGGGGATGTTCTCTATCGCACTGGTGGTGTGGTGCTGTCCTTTATCATGGGCAGGACCGTGTCCGTTGTGGTGTGTATTGTCCATAAGGTTGTCTCTATAATGTCTTATAAAGGTATCACGTTTTGTGATAAAAGTCAATAGTCTGCCCTTTTGAGGTGGGCGGTGTGTCCGAGAAACAAAGGAGGTGCTTTTTTGTCCATGATACTCGCTTTTTTGGGGTTGTCCATGAGGGAGGAGAAAAAATTCAAAGACAAGAATAACGAAGGGGCACTTTCCAAGTGAGGGGTTTGACCATCACTTCCTACATAAGTGAAACACTTTCCCAGTGGGGGGGGTTGTCCATCACTTCCTACACACCGCGCGCCGCCCCAGCGGGCGCTTTTCGCCCGACCTTTTCCGCACACCGCTCGTCTCACCTCTGGAGACTCGCTTTCTCCTGACGGGAGCTGTACACCTTTTGGATATTTCAGAAAATATCTCAAAAGGTCTTGCGGTGCGGCACCCATCAGAATGGGTTCCCATATGGCCGCACCTCACCTCGGCAAATTCTCTCCGCAGACGGAGAGACCAGGCAATTTGCCTGCGGGGTGTGCGGAGAAAGGTGGGCGTGGGGGGGGTAGTAAATACAGGAGGCTGCGGGGAGAGTGGAATGTATGTGAGGGAGGGGGGGTGAGATGCGGGTGGACGGGAGGAAGTAAATACGAAAGACAGAGACAGAAACCAAGAGCAGCCCTTTTTGAAATTCCTAAGGGCTGCCCTTGGTTTTGCCATTCTTTAAAATTCTTAAGGGCGGCCCTTGTTTTTGCAATTCTTTGAAATTCTGAATGGTCGCTGTTGGTTTTTTAAATGCCTGGATCCCTCGGCAGACCTCGGGATGACGAAACCGAATGGTCGATTGATTCAAGGGTGGTCCTTTTTGAAATTCTGAAGGGGTGCTGTTGGTTTTGCAAAAACCGGAGGAGGGTGCGGGATGTGACTTCTGAAAAAGGGCGCAAAGTGGTACGATAGGGGCATAATTCCTATGGCAAAAAAACGAAAAACAACGACCGAACGATCGACAAAACGACAACGGCGCGATGAACCGCAAGAAGAAACAGGCGGAGAAGGATTTTGGTCCGGACTTCAACAAGAAACACGCAATTCGGTGATCGGCATTTTCTTTATTATTCTCGCCGTGATCCTTGTCTTTGCCGCGTTCAAACAGGGCGGATATCTGGGCGGAAAGATCTACGCGGGGGTGCACTTCCTCTTTGGAGTGGGGTACTGGGCGCTTCCGGCACTCTTTCTCGTGCTCGGCTTCAACTTCTTCAAGGAAATGCGGAAGGGTCTCACCACGCCCGCGATGATCGCAAGTCCGTTCTTCATTCTCTCGCTCCTTGGGATCTTCGCGCTTGCCGATATGGGGCGCGGAACAGAAGGGTGGGGAGGGTTCATCGGATACTATGTCATGAAGCCGATGGAGTTTCTCTTTGCTTATACGCTCGCGTGGGTGATCCTCCTTGCGATCGCGATGGTCTCGCTCATTGTGCTTTTCGACAAGCCACTCCGGCTACACTTTATTGTTTCGTTCCTCAACCTCTTCCGCCGCAAAAAGGAAGACGAATTCTTCGCGGAGGATGAGCCGGGTGAGGCACTGATCACGGTTGGTGACGGCGCACTTCGCGCAAAGGGAGGAAAGGTCGACGCAAAGGGGAGCGCGGCCGAAGAAGCGGAAGATGACCCGGAAGAGGAGGTTCGAGACGAAGAGCCGGAAGAAGACACACGGCCAACACTCGCGGAGAAGATCACGGGAAGGAAGAAAGAGGAAAAAGAGGAGGCACCCTTCACCTTCAATTCGATCCTTCACTCAGAATACACCCCTCCCCCGCTCACACTTCTTGAGGGCGACAAAGGAAAGGCGGGCGGCGGCGACCTCAAGATCATCGCGAACACGATCAAGCGCACGTTCCAGAATTTCAACATTCCCGTCGAGATGGATGAGATCTCGGTCGGACCATCGATCACTCGCTACGCACTGAAGCCGGCGGAGGGGATCAAACTCACCCGCATCACCGCACTGCAGCACAACCTCGAACTCGCACTCGCCGCGGCGCCGGTCCGCATTGAAGCGCCGATCCCCGGTAAATCGCTCGTGGGTATCGAAGTACCGAATACCGTCAAGGCGACGGTGGGGCTCGGCTCACTCCTCAAGGAGCCGGTGTGGGGAGAGAATCACAATCCCCTCTTTGCACCGCTCGGTAAGGGCATCTCGGGGCAGGCGCAGTTCATGAATATCGCCAAGATGCCCCATATTCTTGTCGCGGGGGCAACCGGAAGCGGAAAGTCAGTCACGATGCATACGATCATCACCTCGCTTTTGTATCGCAATTCACCGGAGCAGTTGCGCTTCATCATGGTGGATCCGAAGCGCGTTGAGATGACACTCTATAATGGTATCCCCCATTTGTTGACCCCGGTCATCACCGAACCCAAGAAAGCGATCATGTCGCTTAAGTGGGCGGCGCGGGAGATGGATCGGCGGTATGAGGTACTCCAGGAAAATAAATGCCGCGATATTCATTCGTATCACAAGAACGTTCTCCAGCCGAAGCTCAAGGCGTACGAGAAGGAAAAGGCGCGTTGGGAAGAAGAGGGTGACGATGATATGGATCCGCCCGAAGTGCCCGAGCTCATGCCGTATATCATGGTGGTGATCGATGAGTTGGCGGATATCATGACGGCGTATCCTCGCGAACTCGAAAGCGCAATCGTCCGATTGGCGCAGATGAGTCGCGCGGTCGGTATTCACCTCATGATCGCAACACAGCGTCCGTCGGTCAACGTGATCACCGGACTCATCAAGGCCAACATCCCCGCGCGTATCGCACTACAGGTCGCGTCGCAGATCGACTCGCGCACGATCATCGATATGGCCGGCGCGGAGAACTTGCTCGGGCAGGGAGACATGCTCTTCCTCTCGGCGGAGATGCCCAAGCCCATACGTCTCCAATCTGCGTTCATTTCCGAACATGAAGTGAAGAATGTCGTGAAGTTCATCAAGGATCGCTACGAAGGAGTGCTCGGCGAAGAGCTCAATCTTTCGAATACCGAGAACAACAACGCATTCTTCGGGGGTATTCCTGAGGACGTCTTTTCGGGTGGCGGCATGGGAGATGACGAAAGTGGGGATGAAAAATACGAGGAAGCGAAAGCGGAGGTGATCCGTTCGCAAAAAGCATCCATCTCATTCTTGCAACGAAAGCTGAAGATCGGGTACTCGCGCGCGGGGAGCCTCATCGATATGCTCGAGAAGAACGGTATCGTGGGGCCGGGCATCGGAGCGAAGCCGCGTGATGTCTTGGTGCGCGACGACATGGCGGGATTTGGGCACGAAGATGAGGAGATGCGGTAGGGGGAGGATCAGGGAGTAGGGGGTGATTTTTCTCCGCGTTCGCGCGAAAGCACACATGAACATGTGTGCTTTGCTCACTCACGAGAGAAGAGAGGAGCAAGAAAAAAAACCGCCCGGAAGAACCGGACGGTTTTAGCATACACAGGGCATGCCTCAGAGATATTCAAACTCGCTCGACAATGGCTTGCGTATGAAGGCGGTCGATCGTGCTTGAGCTTCGACGGACCAGCGCGCATCGGGGTGACGCGGTCGGACAAGCAAGAGGAAGAGGTAATAATTGCCGGAGCTGACACCTTCAACACGGCACACCTTCCGCATTTCCCCTTTTTGACCAAACAGCGTATTGCTCAAGTGAACTTCCCGAATCTCGCCACGCTCACGCGGAAAAAGTCGAAAAACATGATCGAACACCGCATTCAAGGGGCCGTTTAGCTTGATGACCCGATCACGCTCTGGAACAAAACTCGTTTCAAAGAAAGGTCGCACAAATTTCGGGACTTCGAAACGAGTCGGTCTTCGCGCGGTCCGCTCGTGCTTCTGACTTGCTCCGATGACTGACCATGGCCCGCCGATGGTGCGCTCCATAAAGTAGAACGAACGATATTCGCGTGGACTCATTCCGTCTACAGATGCTGTCTTGTACACAACCCTCCCTTCCCCAAGTTTGCTCACCCCAAACTGCACTTTCGTCACCTCTCCTCTATCATAGGAAGGCAAAATGAACAGCTTGCGATAGAGTGCGTTTGCGCAATCATCGAGGCGGAAGACGTGCTCGAAATCGAAGCACAATTCCGGATAATTCTTGATCTCCATGACACACCTCCGGTATCATCAAATGAACACAACAATTCTCCACATAACGCTACACCGAAACCGAAAAAGTACAAGGATATTCTCTTGGGGGGCTTGATGAGTCGACAAACAACCTCCTCTGCGCCACAACAAGAGCACCGAACCCACCCTTTTATACTGAAGGGTCGCCCTTGGTGTTTTATGGGACAATACTCCAAAGGCCGCCTTTGGACACTCTGTCTTTGGTTTCCCCATCTCTCCCCACGGTCACTCCCCTTCTTGAGGGGCGGGAGGTTCAACAAGGAATGGGGTGGTCACCACGGTATCCGGAGCGGTGTCACCTTTTTCCGTTGTGTCATCAGGGAGGGTCGGTCCGTCGGGATGTCCCCAGTAGTTTTGAGACACATCAACAAGCGCTGGTGCGTGTTCTTGGGTAAAAGGAAGGACACCTTCGCGATTCTCCGCGATCACGGAGTCATGAATGACGACCGTCGTGTCTTCCCCGGCAGAAATGCCATACATATTGCGCGTAATGAGGAGATCCTCTCCCACAAACGTGCCATCGGAGATACGGAGTGCGGTCGCGGAACCTTGGATCGTCGAGGAAGACATGACGAGTGTGGAGTCACCATAAACCACCGCACCATGTGACCAGTTGTTGAAAAGAACGGCGTCCGTCACGGTCGCATTACCTTCCCCTCCAAGCGAGATCGCACCTCCTTTGGCATGGGTGATATTGATCCCGTCAATCGTGGCGTCGACCCCATACAGGAGTACACCCTCGATCGAGGCCTGTGACACCGTCACGTCGCGGGCATCGAGGGTACCGCCGATCGCGATGATCGCATTGTTGTCGATGTCGGTGACGGTCACATTCGTGAGTGTGGTCGTTCCTCCTCCGAAATACAGAGGGTTTTGATCAACTCGCGTGACGGTGACCCGGTCAAGCGATGTTGTTCCCCAGTCGGCAAGGATACCTCCGTGTGCATCGCTGACCGTGACGTCGGAGAGCGTTGCGGACGCATGCTGGAACCATATCCCCTGTTCAAGCGCAAAGAGGTCGGTGCCGGTGAGGGTGGGTGCACCAGAGAGGATGATGTCGACATTGTTCGGTCGAAATTCCGGGTCCGTGGTGGTCCCCCAGGTGCCGATCGTGACCCGTGAACTCTCCGTACCCTCGGTGTGGAAGTCGCCTTCTCCGCGCAGTGCCGCATCGTCACCGGAGAACAAGAGTGTCGTCCCTGCAAGCAAGGTGAGCGAGGAGGCGGGTGCGATCCTGACGGTATTGTTGTGGACGACATAGAGGTCGGGGTCGGGAGTGACGTGGCCTTCGATCGTGCCATCCATGGTGAGGAGGTGATTGAGGGTGTTGCGCGTCCCTGGAGTACCGGAGGATCCGGGTGAAAGGAGGAGCGGGAGCGGGGCACCCCAATTGCCAAAGCGGTCTCCAGTCGGGAGGGCGTACGCAAAGCGTTCGATGACCATTCCCCCACCCGCACGCGCGCACCAGTTCGGACAATGCGGGAGATGATCGACAGAATCGGTGAGTGAGGCAAGGACAGTCACCCCATCAGTTTCCGCGGTCATGGGAATGTCTCGCGGAAGCGCATTGTATGCGGGATATCGTCCTTCGGGAGCGATGAGGAAGAAACTCCGGGGTGAAACGGTACCCTCGAGGAGGATGAAGGTGCCGTCAAACGGTGAAAGCTCGATCAGTCCTCCATCGAGTATGACGGGGACGTTCGTGGGGTTGTATAGTTCGATATACGGATCGGCGGGATCGAAGGAGATCTCGGTCATGATGAGATTGCCGGGAGAAAGCGGAACAGGGGTCGGCGCGGGAAGGAGTACGGTGAAAGAGAGCGTCGTCGGTGCGGAAAGATTGCCCGCGTCATCACGGAGCGCGAGGACAAGGAGGTGGGCACCGGGGGTCAGGGTGAGGGTTGTTTCCCATTCTGAAAGTTGAGGAGGCAAGGCGGGGTCATGGAAGGGAGAAAGCGGGACAGGAACAAGGAGAACCGAAGAGATGTCGTCTTCGCTCCAGGAGAGCATGAGGGTACTTCCCTCTTCGCCAAGACCGCGGAAGGTGACCTCGGTTTGGGTCACGATGTCGGTCGAAGGGGTGAAGACGGTCGGCGGAGCGGGAGGAGTGGTGTCGAGAAGCGGTGGGGTGGTGGTGGCGTCAGTATCACGGTCGGGATCAGAAGGGAGCGGGTCGGTCGTAGTGGCGGTGGTGCTTGCGGTCGTGGTGGGGTCGGTCTCCGGTGCGGGTGCTTCAGGGGAAGGGGCGGGAGGGAGCGAAGGTGCGGGTGCGGAGTATGCAAAGGAGCCCGCGAAGGAGCGAGTGGGGGTCGGAGTGGCGGGAGGTGCGACAGGAAGGAGGGCGGAGAGACACTCGAGAGCGAGACGTGCATCGAGGAGGCGGGCGGTGAGTTCGGCAATGAGGGCGGCGGTGTCGGAGATGGTCGGGGTTGGTGTGGGCGTGGAGCGAGGAGATGCGGGAAGAAGTGGTGTGGTGGGTATGAGCGTATGCAGTGCGGGGGTGAGTGAGGCGAGTGTGTCGGTCTCCTGCTGGGGTGTGGAGGGTGAAAGAGGAAGGAAGGGACCAAAGAAGACCGGAGTGGGACTGGTGGACTCCGGAAGAGTTGCGGGAGATGCGAGGAGTGATGCGGGGGAAATCGTTTGTGGAGTGTCTCCAGGGAAGAATGCAGTGACCCGCCCAAAGAGCGTCGTGCCACTATCGACGATCCGCGTGACCGCCTTGGTGCTCACCTCCTTGACCTCAAGAAGTGCACTGTGGGTCTCCACTCCAATGGCGAGGCCGACCTCCTTTTCCTTGTCGGCGAGAGAACGGGCGGAGGTATAGAGGACTTGACCTCCCGTGGTGCCGACGACGCGCGTTCCGGTCTCGAAGGTGAGGAAGACGTTTGCAAGCGCACCTGAAGCGAGGGTGTGGGCGGTGTCGGCGGTGGTGTATACTCCTCCAGCCGTCGTCACCATGACCGAAGCGAGCGGATCGGCAACCGTATAAAATGCGTTGGATGCTTGATACGTGACACCAAGTGTTGGAGCGGGGAGGCAAGGGGCATCCTCTTTTTGGTACGTATTGGTCTTCAGAAGGGAAAGACCTTCTTGGATCTCACGAATGATACGCTGACCTTCGTATGCGATATAGACGGCGACGAACCCGTGACCGTTCTCACTCACGGCAGGATCGAATTCAATGTGCGCGTTGGGAGAAAGGATCGGCCAATGGATCTTGTCGTAGACGAGGCCGCGGATCATCTCGTCAGTGTCCGAGGTGATGTACTTCCCTCCTCCGGCGACGTAGGTAGCGGGAGATGCAACGCCGTAGACTCCGGTCGACTGCGCGGGGATCTTGTCCGCACCGACCACCTCATCATAGAGTTCGTTCACATAGAGATTACCCTGAGAATGCGCGACAAAAAATACTTTCTGTGTGGAAAGCTTTGCACTCAGATCGTTCTCTATGGTTTTGAGATCATAGTTCCCGTCAATGAAGGACTCGAAGGTCTTTTGAAAAAGAACTTCGGTGAGATCGCCGAAGCCAGAGAGGTGGGTGGGGTTGTAGAGGTATTCGTAAATGATCTTTTCGCCATTGAAGAAAAATCCTAATTTCCCCCTAAGTGCCGTAAGATTTTTTTGTGCATCTTCCTCGTCGTTGAATATTCCATTAATCGTTAAAACCGAGTACCCGGTCGATGAACAAGAACTAGGAACAGTCTGCGCAAAAAGCAATACCGGAAATACTCCCGCCAAAACAACAATGCCGACCAAAGCTGTAAAAGTTGATTTCATGTTCATTGTATGACCTCAGGGTCAATATCACACCCCTCATTTGAAGCAGAGTAGCTTCTCACTAAACGATAGAAATTTTTATAGTACGATTCTCTTTCAGGAGTATTTTTAATGAGGGAGTCAATATATGCCTCCATATCATCAACCTTCTGGAAATGTTCTCTCCATCTTTCCTTGCGTTCAACTTCAAAAGCAGGGTCGTCTCCAACTTCCTCAAGAAAAGCATCGAGCTCTGATCGAGAGTCGGCAAACAAACTCCAAAGACAAACGTGTGCGCGACTCTCGGTGTCCTCAACGGAAGTAGTGACCGTCACCTCATTAACAATCGGAAGTGTCGCCTGCATCTGTTTAATCAACGCATACTGCAACAGCACCGCCCGCGTCTTGCTCGACGTCGCATGGTCACGAAAGATCGCAAGCTCCACATCGTCACGGATACCGTTTGTGTTGGCGTCCACACCAACGATCGTTGCGTCCGCGAGTGCACCGGGGTCAGGAGGGAGGTTTGTGCCCATCACATCGTCCATGGTGAGCTTGGTGGCGTGGATCTGTGCAACAACCGCATCAGTCTTTTCCTTCTCGATCACGTGCGGGATACGGAAGAGGACAAGCGCGATGAAGGCAAGGAGGATGAAGAGGAGTGTGCGCACGAGGATGCGACGCCAGAGGGGAGGTTGAGTGGGGGTTGTTGATGTGGGAACTTGTTCTTGAGTGTCGGAGGGAGTGGGTGGAGTGGATGTTTCAAGAGTATCGTCGTGAGATCGTGTTGGTTCCATAGGATGTTGAGGTTATTGTTCCCTTCTAGCCTAGCAAGGTTACCGGGTTTGTCCACTTTCAAACGGTTGCTCCGGTAGGCCTCAAGTATTGCGAAAGAGAAAACAAAAAGGACATCAAAGACATGAGTCGGGGTAACAATGAAAGGCAGGCAGACCACATTCAAGGACACGAAGATGTCCTTGAATATCGACGTTTTTCAAGCTCACAAAAAAGACCTCGCGCTAAGGCGAGGTCGGAAACAGAGACAAGACAGAAAGACCGGGGATACAAAACCAGGCGCGGTGCACAGCTTCGTGTATTCGTTATTTTGCGCGGTCTTTCGCACGGAGGGATACTTCCGAACACACAGGACTCAAGCGAGCAGGAGAACCATGCCGCGCGTCGACGCGAAGAAATACCCCGCGCATGCGAAAGAGCTCGCTTCCCCACACAAAACGCAACCGGGTGATCCGTTTCCATACAGAAGAAACAAACGACATGACACTCTTCTTTTTAATGTGCAAAAAAACTGAACCTACTCGGGCAACCATAACGCACGGGGACACATTTTGCAAGCGCGTCAAATCTTTCGCCTAACGCGGGGATGACTATAATGAGCGGATGGATCGAAAACTTACCACCATGTTGCGATGGGCGAGCTGGGCGCTCTTTGTGGGCACCATTGTCGCCTACGGACTCTATCAGTCCCGCGGTATCCTTTCCGGACCTATCGTCTCGGTCACGACACCTCAAAACGGCGAAACCGTCTTTGAACCACTTGTACAAGTCGCAGGGAGCGCCCCGAGAGTCAAGGACCTTACACTCAACGGTCGTAGCATCTTTATCGACATGGAAGGAAATTTCGACGAACGTTTGTTGCTCCTCCCCGGCTATAATATAATTGAATTGACCGCGCGCGATGTCGGAGGGAAAGAGGCGCGACACACGATCGAACTCGTCTACCAGCCCTCCTCCACTTCGACACCGGCCGCTTCGACCACGACGAACGTGGAGGAAGAGGATGTTGCGACGACCAGTGCGGAGCTTACTCAATAATCACATTCATGTATGGCAGGTTTTCCAAAGAAAGAGAAGAAAGAGAAGAAGGTCGTCGGAGACGGAAGTGTCTCAAACATCGACGCGACCATCAAGAGTATTCAGACAAAATTCGGGGAAGGTTCGATCATCAAACTCGGCGACGCACCCAAAGTCTCGATCGAGGCGATATCAACGGGCTCCATCGGACTCGACCACGCGCTCGGTATCGGGGGGCTTCCCCGCGGACGTATCATCGAGATCTTTGGCCCTGAATCGTCGGGAAAGACGACACTCGCGCTCCATGTGGTTGCGGAAGCACAAAAGAAAGGCGGAATCGCGGCCTTCATCGATGCGGAA
>CAZERF010000011.1:35835-46626 GCA_964515375.1 uncultured Candidatus Saccharibacteria bacterium | reverse complement strand
CCTACGGCAACGGCCTCTTTGTTGCGGTCGCCTCTTCCGGCACCGGCAACCGCGTTATGACCTCTCCGGATGGCATCACCTGGACCAGTCGTACCAGCGCCGCGGACAACAGCTGGACCTCTGTCACCTACGGCAACGGCCTCTTTGTGGCGGTGGCATACTCCGGCACCGGCAACCGCGTCATGACCTCGGCTGGATGGAATTCGCAAATTACTCTTAATGGTACTTCGGCACAGAATCTCTCGGGAATACTTGTTGCTACAAACACTCTTCCCTCACTTGTCTTTGAACAAAGTGGGGTCAAAACCTTCGCCACTAACGCTTCTACTTCTGATATTACTATCGCTGCTAGTTCTGGTACGGTGACGGCACCGGACACCCTTTCGATTACCGGAGACTTTACAAACTCCAGTTCTTTCGTTGCACCGGAAACGTTCATCTTTGATGGAGCGGCTAATCAGAACGTAGCAGGAACATGGAGCGGTACCCCAAACCTGACTCTTGCCGGTTCTGGACAAAAGATCTTCATTACTGCCGCATCAACAACCGCCGTGACCGTGAATAGTGGAGCGGAGCTGGTAGTGCCGCCCACTCTGTCAATCGACGGTGACTATACCAATAACGGCACGAGCTCCTCTATTGCTACTCATTGGACGGCCCGCACCTCCGCCGCAGACAACAACTGGCGCTCCGTCACCTACGGCAACGGACTCTTTGTGGCGGTCGCGTATGCATCTGTCATGACCTCCCCGGACGGTATTACCTGGACCGCTCGCACCTCCGCCGCAGACAACAACTGGCGCTCCGTCACCTACGGCAACGGCCTCTTTGTTGCGGTCGCCTCTTCCGGCACCGGCAACCGCGTCATGACCTCTCCGGACGGCATCACCTGGACCTCCCGCACCTCCGCCGCGGACAACAACTGGCTCTCCGTCACCTTCGGCAACGGCCTCTTTGTGGCGGTCGCGTATGCATCTGTCATGACCTCCCCTGACGGCATCACCTGGACCTCCCGCACCGCCGCCGCAGACAACGACTGGGAATCCGTCACCTACGGCAACGGCCTCTTTGTGGCGGTTTCTGATACTAACGCTGGAACAATTAGCAACCGCGTTATGACCTCCCCGGACGGCATCACGTGGACCGCTCGCACTGCCGCAGCAAATAACTCCTGGTACTCCGTCACCTACGGCAACGGTCTCTTTGTGGCGGTGGCTGGCTCCGGCACCGGCAACCGCGTCATGACCTCTCCCGACGGCATCACCTGGACCAGCCGCACCTCCGCCGCGGAGAACTACTGGTACTCCGTCACCTACGGAAGCGGCCTCTTTGTGGCGGTTTCTGATACTAACGCTGGAACAATTAGCAACCGCGTCATGACCTCCCCCGACGGCATCACCTGGACCTCCCGCACCTCCGCCGCGAACAACAACTGGTACTCCGTCACCTACGGCAACGGCCTCTTTGTGGCGGTGGCTGGCTCCGGCACCGGCAACCGCGTCATGACCTCGGCACCTTCGACGGTGGTGTTTGGTGGCGCGAGCGCCCAGAGTGTGGCTGGTAACCTGACGGGTGCCTCCGCCTTCGGCAACGTCGTCACCTCCGGCACAGGGGAGAAGACCTTCGCTTCCGCCGCCTCCACCACCAACCTCACCGTCACCTCCTCCGCCACGACCACCTTCACGGGAGCCCTCTCCGTGAGCGACACCCTCTCCGCCCTCCCCGGTGCACGGATCGCCTTCGCGACGTCGAGCACGACGACAGTTGGCACGCTTTCTCTTGCAGGCACCGAATCGGAGCCGGTCTCGATCTTCTCGACTGAGCCGGGCACCGCCGCATCCTTCGTCCTCACCGACAGTGTTTCCTCTTCCTACGCGACGATCAAGGATAGTAGCGCTTGTGGAAGTGTCGGCGGATTCATTGACATATCGACGGGAGAGAATGCAAACGGCGGCAACACCGAGTGCTGGGTCTTTGACGCGGATGTGTCGACGCTCTCTTCCGCGAGCGACCACGTCTTCCTCGTCGGAAGTGCCGACGTGACCCTCCCCGCGCTCACGATCGTGGATGCGACCACAAGCCCGCATATTGTGGCCACACACGACATCCGGATCACGATCGCGACGACGACGACCAACTTCCGCTTCGACGATAGCGTGAACATGCTTTCCTTCAGCGGGAGCGCGGCGGGTAAGGTTTCCTCGTCGGTCATGTATGAGAACGGCGGGGCGACACTCGTCGTGAATGTAACGACCAACTTCGCGGCGGGAGACACACTCATTGTGAACGGGATCAAGGCGGGCGACTTCGCGGCGGTCTCCACGACCTCAAGTCGCCTCATGCTCCATGTTGCCGGGAATGTGTGGGATACACCGACTCGACTCGATACCCGCACGATAAATATTGTCGGCTCACTCACGCTTGGGAACCACACCACGGGGCAGACTCCCAACCAGTTCAGCGCGACGAACGGCGATGACGAAACACTCTTCGCCTTCCGGATGATTCCCTTTGGAGAAGAGATGACCGTCGCCGACCTTGTGCTCACACTGCGCGGCGTGCAGCAGATCGACGACTCGCGCGTGAGCGACCTCAAGCTCTATCGCGACATGAATAGCGATCGCCTCTTTGATGCCGGTGACGTGCTTCTCGATGCCGCGGGCATCCTCACGGTGAATGGACAATTCGGCGCGGTCACCTTTAGCACCGACTTTGCCGCGACAACGACGAACGACTATATCGTGACGGGAGATACCGCGAACATCACGAACGGTACCGCGGTCTTCTGGACACTTCCGGTGAGTGGGGTTTCCGCGGTCGGCACCACGTCCTCGCATGCCCCGCTTTTCTTTGGCGAGGTGACCGCGATCCAGCATTATCTCCACAACTACAGCGCGGGAGGGCTCAATTCGCGCATCGGACCACCGGCGCCCCCCGGCGGAAGTATTGAAACAGGGGGAGACCCCGACGGAGGAGGAGACCGGATCCCCTTGTTCACGGAAGGCGACAATATCATTGCCGAGCCGGGCTTCATGAAGCCGACCACGACCGGGGCTCCGCACAATGAATGGACAAACCCCGAGAATGTCTACGCCTCCGACGGCGTCGCGGCATCAGCGGCATCGGCAGGCCTGCATCAGAGTTATGGAGGATTTGGATTCGGAATACCTTCCAACAACACGATCAAGGGGATCTCGGTCAAGATCGACGCGTCGGCAACGACGACCGCTGCGGGAGTGATCGATATCGCGCTCTCGTGGAATGCCGGTGCGTCGTACACGACCGCCAAGGCGACACCAACTTTGCAGGGAAGTGATCTTGTCTATCTTGTCGGAAGTGAGATCGACACATGGGGTCGCACCTGGACTCCGTCGGATTTCACGAACGAGAACTTCCGCTTGCGCATCACCGCGTCGCCGTCCGAGAATACGATTCTTGTGGACGCGCTTGAAGTCCGTGTATATCAGCAGGCAAGCGGTGGAGGTTCGGGTGGAGGAGGTGGGAGGATATAGGAGAGAGGGGTGATAGTTGATGATCGAGAGTCCACAAAAAGACAGTGGCGGTTTTCGCTCAACATTTTTCGTAGGATGAAGGTGACTTTTCAAAAGGGACACTTAGCTAAAGACGATACTTTCCCAGTGTGGGGTTTCTGTCCAGCACTTCCTACACACCGCTCGCCGCCCCAGCGGGCGGCTTACTTCATCCTCGACGCGAACCCGTCAAGTATAAATGCACTTGACGGGACCATGCTTCGCGTCTGCGGGGTGTGTAGAAAGTGTGGACATGGGGTAGTGAAACGCAAGATGCAAAGAGGTCGCCCGGCGGCTGCGGGGCATGCGGAGAAAGGTGGGCGTGGGGAAGTAAATGCAAAATGCGGAGTGGGGTGGTGCGTCCTTCTGTCATCCCGAGGGCTGCCGAGGGATCCAGAAAAGTATGATCTGAGAAAAAACCAAGGGCAACCCTTTTTAAAGTTCTGAAGGGTCGCCCTTGGTTCTGAGATTCTTTAAAATTCCCAAGAGGTGCCCTTTGTTTTTTAAATGTGGAGAAAGTTGGATGGTGAGAAGAAAATAAAGGTGGCGCAGGGAGACTTGAATGTATCTGAGGGGTGGGAGGGAGACGTGGAAGGAAGGACTCGGCATACACAAAAGAACAGATCATGAACGAAACAACCCGCCGAGATGGCGGGTTGTTTCGTGTATGTTTGCTATCTGAGATACGGTTATTTGACCGCGTCCTTGAGTGCCTTGGCGGCACGGAACTTCGGGACGCGCATCGCTGCGACCTTGATGGTCTCACCCGTGCGCGGGTTGCGCGCGGTGCGAGCAGCGCGAGTTTTCACCGAGAAGATACCGAGTCCCGCGACCGAGACCTCGTCGCCCTTTTTGAGGCCGGCGGTGATCGTCTCGATCATCGTCTCGACAGCCTGCTCCGCGGCAACCTTCGTTCCGCCGAGCTTCTCGTGGACTGCTTCAACAATTGACTGCTTGTTCATCGTGTTTCGATTAGCAGATGCTCATAATGGCATTGTTCATCGAGGGCGACTCGATCAACGCTGCATACAGAGGTCGATAACCTCTGAAATCATTATATAGCAAGGGTTTTTTCTGACAACGCACCAAAAAATTCATAATGATTATTTTGCAAAGTGTCAAAAATAGCGATATTGATCATCGAGCAGCTCGTCCTCCGTGACGGTGTTTTGCCAAGAAAGAAAAGCAGGTGTTTGTTGTGTAAAATAAAAAATAACGGCTCAATGGAGCCGTTATTTTTGTTAGAGCAACTATCGTGCGTATTCGATACAGCGCATCTCGCGGATGACGGTGACTTTGATCTCGCCGGGATATTTCATTTCTTGCTCGATCTGGATCGCAATATCGCGCGCGACATTGTGCGCTTCGATATCATTGATCGAGTCCGGAGTGACAAAGACGCGGATCTCGCGTCCCGCTGCGAGCGCGTACGCTTTTTCGACTCCACCCTTGGAGATGGCGATCTTTTCGAGGTCTTCGAGTTTCTTGATGTAGTTCTCGACAGATTCGCGGCGAGCCCCCGGGCGACCTCCCGATATCGCATCGGCGGTCTGCACGATGATCGACTCGATCGTTTCGTACGGATATTCTTCATGATGGGACTGCATCGCTTTTATGATGCGCTCGTCGGTGCCGAATTTTTGAAGGATCTTGCGACCGATCTCGACATGCGTGCCCTGCACTTCATGATCGAGTGCCTTGCCGATGTCGTGAAGGAGCGCACCCGCCTTGGCGATCTGCACATCCGCGCCGAGTTCCTCCGCGAGCATTCCCGAGATGTGCGCCATTTCGATCGAGTGTTGAAGCACATTCTGTCCGAAACTCGTGCGGAAGTAGAGGCGACCCAAGATCGAAATAACTTTCGGATCAAGGTTGAAGACGCCACATTCGTACACCGCCTGCTCACCCTTCTCCTTGATGATCTTGTTGATCTCGTCCTTGGCCTTCACGCAGACCTCTTCGATCTTGGAAGGTTGAATGCGACCGTCCAAGATAAGGTTCTCGAGGGCGACGCGCGCGATCTGGCGACGGACCGGGTCGAACGAAGAGATGACGATCGTTCCCGGTGTGTCGTCGACGATGAGTTCGACGCCGGCAACGCGCTCAAAGGTGCGAATGTTGCGACCTTCTTTGCCGATGATCTTGCCCTTGATCTCGTCGTTTGGGATAGTGACCGACGTGGTCATGGTGTCTCCCGCCGTGGATGCGGCGAGGCGTTGGATGGAGGTTGCGAGAATATCCTTGGCGCGGCGGTCAAGGCGTTCGATTCCCTCACGTTCAAGCTTCTGGATACGGACACGGAAATCTTCCTCGAAGCGTTCCTCGATCTTTCTCATCAAATTCTCTTTTGCCTCGTCTTGAGAAAGTCCCGCGACGCGTTCGAGCTCGAGCTCGACTCCTTTCTTGCGCTCCTCGATCTCCGCCTTGATGGTCTTGACCTCTTCGGCCTTCGTACGGAAATGCTCCATCTCCTTTTCGATGTCGACCTGTCGTTTGTCGAGGTTTTCCTCCTTCTTGATCAAGCGCTCCTCAGTTTTGCGCCATTCTTTTTCTTTCTCCTCGTCCTTGCGACGGAGTTCTTCGGTATAACGTTCCGTCTTCTTTTCTGCTTCTTGGAGGATCTTTTGGGCGTCCTCCTTTGCCGAAAGCAGTAGCTGCTTTACTTCGAGTTCCACAGAACCCTTCTTGCCAAGCGTGATCGCCCAGCGGATCGTGTAGCCCGCAATGAGGCCGAAGATCCCCGAGGCGACACCGATGGCGATGACCGTGGTGAAATCCATAGTATGGGGGGGGTGAGCGTGTCGTATCGTGAACACTTTGTGATCACCGTGTACGCCAAATACTCGTGAATGGCTTCACTTTCTCTACGTTGCGCGATGAGTGGTATTACGAAACGCCGTCCGCTAGTTGCGTGCGGAGGGGTCGAAGAACCGTCGAATTGATGCGAGGCGGGCGAACCATCGGGAAATTGCGGCGGGGGCGGTCGGAAATGCGCTCATGGGTGCAGGTGCGAAAGAAAAGCCGGGGTTGATAAATAACAGATTCGTTGGGTGTCCGTCAATAGATACGGACGTGGTCGGCATGGTCAACACTTTCGAATGACCGACATTTTCACTGTACCAGAATGTATCCGTGGTGTCTAATGTAGGATAAAGAGTCGAGAGGTGATAGTCGAAAATAGGGGGAGTGGGGAGGGCACTTTCCCCGTGAGGGGTTTCCTTAGAGTACACTTTCTGGACCCCTCGGTAGCCCTCGGGATGACAGAAGGGTGAGGGTGGTTAGGGACTGGATCCCTCGGTAGACCTCGGGATGACGGGAGAAAGAGACATGTGCACGACTGAACGACCTCGGAAGGAAAGAAGAAAAAGAGGTACACCCGACTGAACGACCTCGGGATGACGAAAATAACCAAAGCCAGACTTCGGTAACACCAAACCCTGCCTTTCACTCTTCAAAAAAGGCGGTCTTTGGTTTCTGACCCTCCCGCATTTAAAAAACAAAGGGCGGCCCTTCAGAATTTCAAAAAGGGTTGCCCTTTGTTTTTCCTCGCGGTATTTCTGTGGACTCTTGATTACCAACTCTCGCTCTTTTTACTTCTTGATCGCCGGCTTCGGCTTCATGACCTCGTCGATCAGGCCGTATTTTTTGGCTTCTTCGGCGGTCATGTAGTAGTCGCGGTCAGAATCCTTCTCGACCTGTTCGACTGACTTCCCGGTGTTTTTTGCGAGGATCTTGTTCAGATTCTCCTTGGTGCGCAGGATATGCTTGGCGGTGATGGCAATGTCGCTTGCCTGTCCTTCCGCTCCGCCCATGACCTGGTGGATCATCACTTCGGCATTGGGGAGCGCGAAACGTTTGCCTTTGGTTCCGGAGGAAAGGATGACCGCAGCGGCCGATGCAGCAATACCGATGCAGATCGTCGCAACATCCGGCTTGATGTGGTTCATTGTGTCGTAGATCGCCATCGCGGCGGACACGGAGCCGCCGGGGGAGTGGATGTAGAGCTTGATGTCCTTCTTGGGGTCTTCCGATTCGAGAAAGAGGAGTTGGGCGATGACGATGTTGGCACTGTCGTCGTCGATCGGGCTGCCGAGAAAGATGATGCGCTCTTTCAGGAGGCGCGAGTAGATATCAAAGGCGCGTTCGCCCATGGAGGTCTTTTCGATGACGGTGGGGATGAGATATGACATACGTATTGAGGTTATGTCCAGACTATAACAGGAAGCACGACCGGTGACAACCGTGTGAGTGGTGCAGTGTCACGCCGCGCGCTCTTTTGTGTGTCGGATGAACTCGGCAAAGATCCCGCGTGCGGCAATATCGCGCAACTCTTCCGGATGCCACTGCACGCCGAGAAGGAAGGGGTGACCGGGGTGTTCGATCGCTTCCACAAGTCCGTCGGGAGCCCTCGCCGCGACGCGGAGTCCGCCGCCCAAGGTTTTGACCCCTTGATGATGAATACTGTTCACGGCAAATTCGCGTTCAGGGACGATTTTTGCGAGCAAACTTTCTTCCGCAACGTGGATGGTGTGACTTCCACGGGAGCGGTCGGCAGACTGTGCGGTGTGCAGGAGCGCCCCCGAATGTTCCGTCGCGATGTCTTGGTAGAGTGTCCCGCCGAAGTAGACATTGATGAGTTGCATTCCGCGACAGACCCCAAGCACAGGGATGCCGCGCGAGTATGCTTCTTGGATGAGATGAAGTTCCATTTCGTCTCGCCATTCTTCAACCTCACTCAATTTCCCTGTTACTTCCTCGCCGTAACGAAAGGGGTGAATGTCGCCTCCTCCCGGAAGAAGAAGACCGTCACACCGGTCAAGAAGCGCGTCGAGGTTGCGAGTATTGCGCACATCTCCAACGTGAAGCGGGATCCCTCCCGCGCGTTCGATCGCGGTAATGTATGATCCGCGAATGAAAAAACGCGAATACCCCGCGTGTGTTTCCGACATGAGTGGTGCGAGAATGAACGGTCGAGTCACATGGTGATTCTATAACGAGAAAGCCCGTGTCGCAAAACACGGGCTGTGCACAAATGGTGCGTGAAGTGATGTTCGCCTCGCTTACGCGCTCTTGCCTTGTCCTTCGAGGAACTCAAAGACCTTCTCGTTGGTGAGGACCATCGTCAGGTAGTCGCGCACACGTTCTTCGCTTGCGTCGGGGTATGCGGCGCGCAGGTTGGCGACCTCTTCGTCGAGTCGTGCGGCGTCGGGGACGATCGTTTCGACTTCCGCGATCTTTGCGGTGATGAGCTGTACTTTCGCGCGCTTTTCCGCGTCGGGCTTCCATTCCTTGTGCATGTCGTCGTGCGTCTTGCCGGTTGCCTTGAGATAGGCCTCGATGTCCATTCCCATGCGCGAGATCTCATGCGCGAATTCGTCTTCCATACGATGGAGTTCTTGTTCGACGATAACCTCGGGAAGTTCGATCGTGGTATCCGCGATCACTGCTTCCATGAGTGTGACACGTTTCTTGTCCCGTGCTTGGCGAGACTTTTCGGCGTGGATATTCTCGCGCAGCTTTGCTTTAAGGTCTTCGACCGAAGTGAATGCTCCCAATGTCGCGACAAACGCGTCATCGAGTTCGGGAAGAGGTGCGTCTTCCGCAAGCTCCTTTCCCTCTTTTTCCGCGTCGTTTCGCGCGCGCATGCGCTTGATCTCTTCGACGGTCTTTTCAACCTCTTCATCGGTAACGATGATCGCCTCCTCCTTTTTCATTTCCTTTGCGGCGAGTTTCTTGTAGTCGGGAAGGGTGATCTCGGGAAAGACCGCGGTGGTCAAGATGAATTCGAGCGGGTTGCCGTGGGCGATCTTGGTGATCTTGACTTCAGGGCGACCCAAGGCATCGATCTTTTTGTCTACCATGATGTGCGCGTATGCGTGGCTGATCGCGATCTCGGCCATTTCCTCAAGGAGCGCCGCTTCGCCGATCTTCGCGAGCAAGATCTTTTCCGGGACATGCCCCTTGCGAAATCCGTCGATCGCGACGTCTTTGCCGATCTCCTTGATCGCCTCCGGTCTCGCCTTCGCGAATTCCTCGGCGGAAAGCGTGACGTTGATCTCGACCTTTGAACCGGGGAGTTTTTTCACTTCCGCAGTGTAGTTGTGTGGTGTTGTGTGTTCCATATATTGTTGGCATACTAACGTTTCTTCCTCCTTTTGGCAAACGGCCTCCACCTGCTTCATCTTTCGACTTCCAACAAAAAAACACCCGCGGGCAATGCGGGTGTTCGTGAAGTGCGTGAGGAGAGTATTTTAGAGCGCTTCGATATCCTCGAGAGAGCCGAGATCTGTCGCGTTGAGGTCCGCCTCGATGTCGGCAAGCTCATCAGAAGTGCCCTGGATGCGCAACGCCTCCGTCGTCGCGTCCGGCTCCTGATAAAAGACGGTCTCGGTGTCGGCCGCTTGAGGGGTCGTGTCAACGACATCGGGTTGTGGTGCTCCGATCGACCCCATGTAAAGAGCGGTGATAAGGATCGTTGATGCGACGATCATTCCGATCACGAGTCCGCGGGTGAGTTGGTAGGGAAGTGACCCTCCTTCTTTGTTCCTGTTTGTGACGGGGGTTTGCGGAGTCGAGTTCTGGTTTTCTTGTTCCATGATAGTGCTAGTTTATTGAGGACAATGTTCAGTTTGCGGTTGTTGACGCGATCTCTGGTGTCTCGGGAGCGGGGGCAACTTTGACGTTCGCTTTGAGGCTCACAACGGCATCGACAAGGGCGCGATGCGATACGGTGAGCGCATCTTTCGCGACGCGCATTGCATCACGAACATTCTTCATCGTGTCTTGTCGTGAAAGGGTGTTGAGGGTGTCGTCGATGGCCGCGAGCGAACTCTCGATCTGTCCGCCTGCGGAGGCAACCGCGGCAACCGCTTCGCCGATCTTCCCGCGCGCGATCACGATCTTGGACTCCGCTTCTGTCGTCACGATGCCTTGCGCCTTGAGTTTGACGATACGAGAATCAATGCGGTCGGCGAGAGTGCTTTGTCGCTCAATGACCGCGTTCAACCTTCCCATGAGAACGGTTGCCATCGTGCCTACCGCTTCGCTTCGTCGTTCGACAACGCGCTCTTTTGCTTGTTCGGCGCGATCCTTTTGCATAGCGAGGCACGGTACGCCTGATGTCGCGGTACCGTCGGGGAGGGTGCACTCGCGGAGTTGTTCCATGCGCGTTTCTCGCGCTTGGATGGCCGCTTCCGCTTTTGCGGGAAGAGGGCGCCCTTCTTCCTTCATAAGTGTCGCGCGAGGTGCGCCTGCATTTGGT
>CAZERF010000011.1:0-35825 GCA_964515375.1 uncultured Candidatus Saccharibacteria bacterium | reverse complement strand
CGTGGCCTCCGCTTCCTGAGCGAATAGTACAAGCGGGGAAGCGAGGAGCGCTCCGGTCGCAAGCACGGCAAACAAATGTTTCGATTCCATAATGAACGATACGATAAGTATTAGTAATACAAACCTATCCATTGAGTATAACAGAACAGGCGCCGAACACATCGGCGCCTGTCCCCAGGGTTGCTTGTCTCGCTAATCTCTTTTATTTTCCGTACTTTTCCGTGTAGAGCGCGAAGGAGCGTTCGACATCTTTTTCCGCAGATGCGCGGTCACGCCAGTCGCCGACCTCCACCTTCTTCTTTTGGAGATCCTTGTAGACCGTAAAGAAATGCTTGATCTCTTCGAGGTAGTGGGGCTCAAGGTCGCTCACATCCTTGGTGTTCTTCCATCGCGGATCAGCAACGGGCACGGCGAGCACTTTTGCATCACCTTCACCGCCATCCACCATATCGAGGACTCCGATCGGGCGCGCTTCGACGAGGCAGCCCGGAACAAGCGGTTCCGCGCCCAAGACGAGCACGTCGAGCGGGTCTCCGTCCTCCCAAAGTGTCTGCGGAACAAAGCCGTAGTTGGCGGGGTAGTGCATGGGGGAGTAGAGGACGCGGTCGTATTTGATGAGTCCGGTGTCCTTGTCGAGTTCGTACTTCACACGCGAGAGCATGGGGATCTCAACGATGACGTTGAGGGCGTCTTTTTCTCCGTGCGGGATATCATGCCATAGATTCATATGTCGTTTCCGCTCGCGATGAATGATAACCCTCTCCTTGCCCCGCGAGCGAAAGAAGGAGAGGGGTGTGATCACTTTTCTTCCGAATTTGTATTTTCGTCAACAACAGCTTGGTCTTCCATCGCCTCTTCTTCGGGGGAAATGTCTTCAGTTGTTGTGTCTCCGTCAATGCTTTCGATGAATTCCTCGACTTCTTCTTCGGGGGTATCTTCGTTCGGGGTCATGTCTTCTTTTGCTCCACCTTCATCGCCGATCGTTTTGATGTCGATGCGGTAGCCGGTCAACTTTGCGGCGAGGCGCACGTTCTGCCCTCCACGACCGATCGCGAGCGAAAGTTGATCGGCCATGACCTCGACTGTCGCCTGGCGCTCTCCTTCGTTCACGATCACACTCGCAACCTTGGCGGGAGAAAGTGCGTCCGCGATGAATTTCTCGATATTGGGATCCCATTCGATCACGTCGATCTTCTCGCCTCCGAGTTCGGAAATGACCGTGGCGACACGCACACCGCGCTGCCCCACGCAGGAGCCGACCGGGTCCACGTGCGGATCGTTGGAATGAACGGCGATCTTGGTGCGCGATCCCGCTTCACGCGCGATCTCTTTGAGTTCGACAACACCGTTCTGTACTTCAGGCGCTTCGAGTGCGAAGAGCGCGCGGACGAAGTTTGGATGCGCGCGCGAGAGGCGCAGGTTGATCCCGCGGGGGGATTCTTCGACTGAATAGAGATAGCTGCGGATGCGTTCGCCAAGACGATAGTGTTCACCGGGGATCTGGTCCTCGTAGCCCAAGAGTCCGGGCGCGCGACCGAGGTCGACAAAGACGTTGCCACGTTCGATGCGCTGCACGATGCCCGTCACGATCTCCTCGCCGCGTTCGGTGAACTCATCAAGGACAGAACTCTTTTCCGCCTCGCGGATCTTCTGAATGATGACCTGCTTCGCGGTTTGCGCGGCAATGCGTCCGTAATCGTCTTTTGCATCAAGGACAAAGATCATCTCGTCACCCAACTCGACGCCGCTTTTGATCATGCGCGCGTCTTCGAGCATGATGTGGTGTTCGGGGTTGAAGCGCACCCGTGCATCGAGGTCGCCCTCTTCACCTTCCGCAATCGGGGCGGGAACGGTTGGTGCGGTGAAGTTGCGCATCGGCACCTCCTCTTCCTCCTCTTCGCCTTCTTCGGGCTGGCGGACCATCGTGTCGTCAACCACGATCTTGACCTGGACGAACTCGGTCTTACCGGTGTCCATGTCGAGCTTGGCGCGCACGATCTGACCTTTCTTGCCGTAGTCTTTCTTGTAGGCGGCGGCAAGCGCGGCCTCGATCGCGTCGATGATCTTGTCTTTAGGGATCCCCTTTTCCGCTTCGAGCTGTTCGAGTGCGGATTTCATTGTTTTGAGATCAAGCATGAGTGTGTTGTTAGTATTCTGAAAAAATGAAGCAGCATACCGTGATGGTATCCTGCTTGTATGGATACAGCATAGCACAAGGGGCGGGGGTGTCAATCGTTTGAAAAACCCATATTTTAAGCGTTTTTCGGGGGAGAGTGCTTGGTGGAGGAAGGTGCGCGAAAATAGTTGACAAATATATTATTCTGGTATATAATGAAAATTAGATTCACCTTTCATCATTGTGCGCGACTGTCGGTCCGCACTTTTTTCAAGGAGCAATACCATGGCCACGAACGTGACCCTTCCCGATGCGCAAGCTCTCCGTGCAGTCGCTCGGTATGAGCGGGAGCACCACAAGTCTGTGGCGCCGCAAAAGCCCGCCCCGAGTCCCGAGCGCAAGTCGGTCGTTCGCCCGCCGCACTTTGAACCGGGCACCTCGCCCGAAGAGAAGCGCGCAGCCCTGCTCGCCGCCGGTTTCCTTGAGGAGGGCCGTTCCGAGAACGGCAATCCCCTTTTCCGTCACCCGGAGAACCCGAAGGGATATGCTCCCTTCGAGTTGTACACGAAGAAGCGGAGTGCTGAGCGCGCTCCGGTCGAGCGTCCGCGGCGCTCCGCGCAGGAGATGTTGGCGGTAATGCCGACCAAGCCCGAGCCGGTGCGTGTTACTGCGGATGGACAGGTTGTTCCCGCCGACGGAAAGCACACCCACAAGCGCCGCAAGGTGCATGGGCGCCCGCATCTCACGCAGGAGGACATCGATCGTCGCAAGGCGGCGCGCGCAGCGGCGAAGCAAGCTCCGAAGGCCAAAAAGGATGAGTCGGCAAACACCGACAAGTCCAAGTCCAAGCCCGGCGGCAAAAACAAGAACGGCACCCCGAAGAAGAAGTAGTCTTCTCGGTGCCACACCCCCCCAGCGGCGAGATCACTCTCGCCGCTTTTTTGTGTTTGACGTGTCTGCTCGAGCGAGGTTGGCGTCACGTTCTTCTTTTCTCTTCTGCATGTGTGAGTTGTGCACGTTCTCATTGTGCGCATTCCCATATATAATAGAGTGAGTTGTCGTCGCGATTTCTCGGAGGAAGATCGCGCGCATCATTGACCCATGCTTGTTCAAGAATCAAAGCTCAAGAAATTCATCCTCGACTCCGGTCTCGCGACGCGCGCCGAGATCCTTGCCGCCGAGAAAGACGCGGAGAAGAGCGGGGGAGACGTGGGGGCGGTTTTGGTCAAGCAGGGCAAGATCTCCGCGGATGACCTTCGTCGCGTCCAGGCGTATATTCTCGGTATTCCTTTTGTCGATCTCAAGGGACAGAAGATCGACTTTAGTGTTCTCTCGCTTATCCCTGAACCGATCGCGCGCAAACACAACGTTGTCGCGTTTCGCAAAAGCGATTCCGGTCTTGAGGTCGCGATGCTCGACGTGGACGACCTTGAGGCGATCGACTTCGTGCGCAAGAAGGTGGGCTTGCGGGTGCTCACTCGCCTCACCGATCAGGAGTCTGTGAAGGGCGCGCTTCTCCAATATCAGAAATCCTTGAAGGCGGAATTCGGCGACATCATCCAGCAGGAAGCGCAGACGATGAAGATGATCGCGGAAGACGAAGATAACCCCGCGTCGGAGAAGGACTTGAAGAAGCTCGCCGAAGACTTGCCGGTGGTGCGTATTGTTGACACGCTTTTGAACCACGCGATCCTTCAGAACGCGTCGGATATTCATATCGAGCCGATGGAGAATCAGCTTTTGGTGCGTTACCGTATTGACGGTATCCTCCACGACGCGATGGTGCTTCCGCGTGATTCGGCGCCGGGTATCACCGCCCGCGTGAAGGTCCTCTCCAACTTAAAGCTCGACGAAAAGCGCCTCCCGCAAGACGGTCGTTTCAAGATCCAACTCAACAATGAAAAAGTTTCTTTCCGTGTGTCGACCCTTCCCACGCATCACGGCGAAAAGACGGTCATGCGCTTGCTCCGCGAATCATCCGGCGGCTTTTCGCTCGAAGGACTCGGCTTCCACGGGCAAGGACTTGAAGCCCTGCACGATGCGATGGGACAGCACGTCGGTATGATCTTGGCGACGGGTCCGACAGGGTCCGGAAAGACGACGACGCTCTACACGATGCTCGATATCTTGAATACGCCCGACGTGAACATCTCCACCATCGAAGACCCGGTCGAATATCAGATGCCGCGTATCAATCAAACCCAAGTGAAGCCCGAGATCGGACTCACCTTTGCGATGGGACTTCGCGCGCTCTTGCGTCAGGATCCGGATATCATCATGGTCGGTGAAGTGCGTGACGGCGAGACCGCATCACTTGCGATCAACGCGGCCTTGACCGGACACTTGGTACTCTCGACATTGCATACCAATTCCGCGGCGGGTGCGTTGCCGCGCTTTATCGACATGGGCGCGGAACCTTTCCTCATTGTTTCAACGGTGAACGTTATCATTGCGCAACGTCTCGTCCGCAAGCTGTGTGGTGCGAAGGAAAAGTATACGCTCACCAAAGCCGAGATCGACGCGCTCGGCAAGAAGGCCGACCTCGACCGGATCATGGACGCACTCAAGAATGAAGGCGTGGTGCCGAAGGAGACAACATGGGAGACGCTTCCGTTCTACAAAGCCAAGCCTTCTCCGGAATGCGAAGAAGGATACAAAGGGCGTCTCGGTATTCACGAAGTCCTTCCGATGTCGGCCGCAGTGCGCGAACTTGCTGTCGGGAATGCGTCCGCCGAACAGATCGAAGCGACCGCGCGCAAAGAAGGGATGCTCACGATGTTGGAAGACGGGATCTTTTGCGCGGCGCAGGGGATGACGACCATTGAAGAAGTCTTCCGTGTTGTATCCGAGTGATCTCGGCGGACTACTCGCACTTCCCTCGACGACTCGAGTCGCCGTATAGCCCATACGGCTCCCCGAGATCGCCTCGGTCCAGTGCGTCGTATTCCATCCGAAATAACTCGGATACCGTGTGAGCGAGTGATTTGAGCGATCCACCCCCTCTTTCCCTTGGTTTTTTCCTCAGAGTACACTTCCTGGATCCCTCGGCAAACCTCGGGATGACGGAAGAAAGAGACCGAACGACAACCAAAAAAGGTCGGGCGAAAACTCTCACCGAGAAAGTATTCTCGCTCCCTATCTTGTCGACTATCAACTCCTCGCTATCGACTCTCCCTCTGTCGCGTTCTATAATGAATGGCAGTATGCCACAATATACTTACAAAGCTCAGCTGATGGCGACCGGAGCCGAGATCGAAGGGTCCGCCGAAGCGAGCGACAAGTTCGAACTCGCCAAGAACATGAAGGCGGAGGGCAAGCTCTTGCTTACCGCCACCGAGATTTCGTCCTCGCATTTCGACATGGACAAGATCAACGCGTATCTCTCTCGTGTCGATCTGCGCGAGAAGATTATCTTTGCTCGCGACTTGGCCATCATGATCAAGGCAGGCCTTTCACTTTCGCGCGCGCTCTCTATCTTTCTCAAGCAAACACAGAACCCGAAATTCCGCGAGGTCCTGCGCTCACTGATCGACGATATCAACAAGGGTACTCCGCTCTCCGACGCGATGGAGAAGTTTCCCAAGATCTTTGAACCGGTCTTCATTTCGATGGTGCGCGCGGGTGAGGAGTCGGGAGGTCTTGTTGAGGCGCTCAACGTCGTCGGCGGGCAGATGGAGAAGACCTACACACTCAAGAAGAAAGTGAAGGGCGCAATGCTCTATCCGGGTATTGTCCTTTTTGTCATGATCGCCGTCGGCGTGCTCATGATGATCTACGTCGTCCCGGGGCTCGCCGCGTCCTTCAAGGAGGTCGGCGCCGAACTCCCGCCTTTGACCGCGCTCGTTATCACTATCAGTGAATTCTTGCAGAACGACGGACTGCTCGCGCTTTTGGGCGCGATCATTCTTGGTGGCGCGTTCATCTGGTTCAAGAAGACACCGTTCGGCGGGCGCGCGGTTGAATGGGTTGTGCTCCACGCTCCTATCTTCGGCAAACTCGTGAGAGAGTTCAACTCCGCGCTGGTGACTCGCACACTCTCCTCACTCATTTCCGCCGGTGTCGATATCGTTCACGCGCTTGAGATCACGCGCGATGTCGCGTCCGGAGGATTTTATAAAGAAACGTTGGATGAGGCCAAGACGAACGTCCAGAAAGGTGTGCCGCTGTCCAAGGCCTTTACTGATCATCCGCATCTCTATCCCGTGATGGTGGGCGACATGATGGAAGTCGGCGAAGAGACGGGGCAGCTCTCGTCCATGCTCCTTGAGATTGCGCAGTTCTACGAAGAAGAGGTCGACCAGGCGACCGCGGACATGTCGAAACTGATCGAACCGCTTTTGATGGTCGTGATCGCGACCTTTGTCGGCATCTTCGCGGTCGCGATGATCACACCCATGTACTCGCTCATGCAAACTGTTTAGCCCGTCGAGTATGATGACGACCCTTCTTCGACCATTTGGACGCGTAAATCGTTGGAACGAGCATTGACGCACGGCGCTTCCTTGCGAGGGTCGTGAGCACCCCCTACTGCTCATTGTGGTGAACTCCTGTATAATGAGTCTGGCAAAATGGAATGGTGTATATTTAAAAAATCTCAAAGTCCCGTAGCATCTTCCCGCAAAGGAATAACCTATATTGAGGCGATTATTGGAGTTGCACTGTTTTCAATGGTGGCACTCCTCCTCTTCTCCACTTACCAGCGTGTGTTTGTTGCGGTCCGGGCGTCGCAGGTCCGAGTGGTTGCTACGGCGCTTGCTGATGAACAGATTGAGTTCATTCGCAATCTTCCTTATGCGCAGGTCGGCACTCAAGGGGGTATTCCATTTGGAGCTATTCCTCCTGTGCAGAATTTCATTCGTGGAGGGATGACCTTTGTCGCCACAACGACGGTACGCAATATTGACCATGCTTTTGATGGTGTCGCGGGAGGAACTCCAAACGACCTCTCTCCTGCGGATAACAAGCTGGTTGAATTGGAAATTTTCTGTTTGAATTGTGCGAATTTTCGTCCCATCCATTTCTCGACTATGGTCGCTCCGAAATCCCTCGAGAATGCATCGACGAACGGGTCACTTTTTGTACAGGTTATCGATGCCTCGGGGCAGCCCGTTTCTGGAGCGAATGTGCATATCCATAACAGCACCACAGTCCCGCCAATCAATATTATGGACGTAACGGCAACGTCGGGAGTTCTTCAGATAATTGACGCTCCACCTTCTGTGAATTCGTATGAGATTTATGTATCAAAATCAGGATATTCTGCCGACTTCACTTCTGGTGCCCCCACTTCAACAAACCCGGTGAAAGCACACGCAACGGTTGCGGTTCAGACCGTCACTCAGGTCACCCTCTCGATTGATCGGAATGCCACGATGGAGTTTCGAAGTGTCTCACCTTCTTGTGCGATTATTCCTGACGTTGATGTGGAGATTGTTGGAAGCAAGTTGGTGAATGCGTCTCCTGATACACACAAGCATGTGTCATTTCACTCTACGGGTGTCGCTGCCGCGATTACGGTTCCCGATATTGAATGGGATACTTATATGATTACTGCATCGTCGTCGCTCTATGACCTGGCGGGAGTGATGCCGCTCTTGCCCCTTGCTATTTTCCCCGGAGCAACTCAGCATGTTGATCTTGTGTTGGTTCCCAAGAGTCCTAAAAGCGTTCTTGTGACAGTGAAAGATGCTTCAACAGGACTCCCAATTTCGGGGGCAGATGTCACCCTTGAACGCCTCTTTTCTTCAACAACACTGGTGACCGGAAGAGGATTTCTGAAGCAGACAGACTGGTCGGGAGGGTTCGGTCAGTCGTTTATGGGTGACGAGACACGATACTTCGCCGATGATGGAAACCTCGATGTTCTGGGGACACCTGGAGAAATCAAACTCTTTGATTTGTTTGGCTCGTATCCGAACAGTGGAACACTCGAATCATCGACCTTTGATACAGGTTCGGCAAGTAATTTCTATCAGTTCACCTTCTTTCCCCCGTCACAACCGGACGAGACGGGGATGGGAAGTGCACGGTTTCAGATTGCGACGGGCAATGGTACGAGTTCGTGGACGTATCTCGGACCTGATGGGACATCCGCGTCTTATTACACTGCAACTGCGACCGATATCAATGCATCCCATAATGACGATCGATATCTTCGATACAAACTTTTCCTCTCTACGGCTTCAACCTCCTTTACCCCAAGTGTTTCCGACACAATGTTCACATTTACTTCACTCTGTGTTCCTCCGGGACAGGTAATATTCCAGTCTCTTTCCAATGGGACCTATACGTTAACCGTCTCAAAATCAGGATATACTGATTACTCGGACACTGTTGTTGTTGACGCAAGCACGCTTTGGCAGGAAAAGACCGTGAGTCTAACCCCGTAATTTTACTCATTATGCGAAGCACCAATCTTACACCAAGAGGATTTACGCTCATTGAACTTATTGTGAGCATTGCAATCATGACGATGATTGGTCTTGGTGTTGTTGCATTTCAGCAGGGCGTTATTCGGAACACAAAGGTCTTGCAGAGCAACCTTCAGGCAGAATCGCAGATACGAAAAACACTCCTCACGTTCATTGAGGAGATGCGTGCGGCGCGGCCTTCTGCTTCCGGTAGTTATGCGATTGAGTCGGCCGGAACCTCTTCTGTTGTCTTTTTCGCGAATATTGATGCTACTCCGGATACGGAGCGCGTGCGTTATTTTCTTGCGACCGCAACTCAAGCGTATGGCGGAGCGGTAATCAAGAAGGGAGTAACCAAACCAACCGGGACGACATATTCGACGGCAAACGAGAAAATCCAGACTATGGTCTTTAATGTGAAGAATGGAACATCATCACCCTTATTTCTCTATTTTGACTCTTCGTATACTGGAACGTCTTCTCCGCTTACGGTCCCGATCAATATTCCTTCGGTGCGCATGATTCGGATGCAGATTGTAATCGACCCTAATGCGGCTCGCTCCCCGGTGATGCAAACGTATACAAGCCAAGTGACGCCCCGAAATTTAAAGAGTAATTTGTAATGTCGTGATATTTACTTCATCCGCAGCACTGCGCACTTCCTCTGGGAGTATTCTCATTCAAGTCATTGCTTTTGTGTCTATCGGAATCTTGATTCTCTCTGGCTTGGTGAATTGGGCACTTATGTCTATCTCTATCGCAAGTCGAAGTGAGCACCGAGAACAAGCGCTTCTTATTGCAGAAGCAGGAGTGGAGTATTATCGCTGGCACTTGGCACATGCGCCGAATGATTTTCGAGATGGCACTGCGACCTCCGGACCGTATGTTCATGAATATTACAACCGAACAGGGGAGAAGATTGGTAGTTATGCGCTCGACATCACCCCGCCACTTCTTGGTTCCACGATGGTCACCGTGCGTTCGGTCGGGCGAGTTGATATTGACCCCTCAATCACAAGGACTATCGAGGTAAAATTTGCCAAACCGTCATTTGCAAAATATGCGGTGATTTCAAATACCGATCTTTCAATCGGTGCGGATATTTATGGACCGATGCATTCGAATGGTGGGGTGTATATGGTTTCTGGAACCGCATATAACATAATTACGAGCGCGCAAATAACATTTAATTCAACGACCACAGGATTCAATACAAGGTGGGGGGTGTACGATGATGCGGACCCCAACCCCTTTACTCCATTTGCAACCGTTACCGCACGATTCACTGCGGGGCGGGATATTGGAGTGCCTGCATTGGATTTTTCCGGAATTACCATCAACCTTGCGCAACTCAAAACAGACGCACAATCAGCCGGGAATTATTATGCGGCATCGGGTGCGCTGGGTTACCATATTGTGTTGCAGGCAAATGATACCTATGACATTTATCGGGTGAACACCGCTGCAACGGGAGGAAGTTCTTGCGAAGCGCGACAGTGGTGGTCCTATCCCAGCTGCCCCTCCGTTGCCAACGCAAAGTGGAGTGTTGGAACGCAAACCCTCATTGGAAATGATGTTCCTTTTCCGGCTAACGGAATTATCTTTGCTGAAGATCATGTTTGGGTCGACGGGATAATCAACACCGCGCGACTCACTATTGCCGCAGCAACGATTCCGGACGTGGGAACACGAAAGAACATTATCGTGAATAATAATCTTCTGTACACGAACTATAATGGAGAAGACGTTATCGGTCTCATCGCACAAGACAATTTCCTTGTCGGAGTTGTGAGTGCTGAAAACTTACGCATTGATGCCGCAATAATTGCGCAGAACGGTAGAGTGAGTCGGTATGCGTATCGCAACTGTGGTGGATATAGTGTGCAAACATCGATTACGTTTTATGGAATGTTTGCCTCGAACCAGCGTTATGCATACGGTAATTTGGGAGGCGTTTGCACTGCATCGCCAGGCTCCTTTAGTTCAGGGTACAACACAACGAGGACTTACATTTATGACCCCTATTTGCTTTACGGTCCGCCACCATCCTTTCCGCTAACCACAGATCAGTATCAGGTAATTTCATGGGAGGAGCGCTAATCCTTCAGATGTCCACATCCTTCTTTTTGTAGAGTGCTATAATGGGTCAATGAAATTCATTATAGGTAATTGGAAGATGTATCCGAAGACCGAGAAAGAGGCGAAGTCGGTCTTTGCGGCGACAAAGAGTGCGGCACGCGCGCTCAAGCGAACACGTGTCATCGTGTGTCCTCCCGCGGTTTTCATTCCGCAATTGCGCGCGGTGCAAGGGAAGGGAGCGAGTATCACGGTTGGCGCGCAGAATGCATTTGTCGAAGACGAAGGTGCGGCGACCGGTGAGGTGTCTCCCGCAATGCTTGCATCACTCGGGGTGACGCACGTGATCCTTGGTCACTCTGAACGCCGCGCGCTTGGTGAGATGGACGACATGATCGCACGGAAGGTCATTCAGGCGCAGAAGAACAAGCTCACGGTGATCCTCTGTGTCGGCGAAGACACACGAGACGAAGCGGGTTCGTATTTTTCACGTGTTCACGCGCAACTCCGCGCCTCGCTTCACGGAGTTCCCGCGAATGCCTCGGGGAAGCTCATTGTTGCCTATGAACCCATTTGGGCGATCGGCGCAAAGGCCGAGCACCCCGCAACCCCGACGGATTTTCATGAAATGAGCATTTTGATCCGTAAGGTGCTCGTCGAGAAGTTCGGAAAGACGGCGGGCTTCCGTGTCCCCATCCTCTACGGCGGCTCTGTGGATGAGCGGAATGCCGCGTCCTTTATAAAAGACGGCGGAGCGGACGGACTTTTGATCGGGCGTGTCAGTCTTCATCCGGAGCGTTTCGGCGCCATTGTACAATTAGCAGAACAAATAAAGTGAACCTATGACATCATTCCCCCTTATTACCGACGAGCCAACCCTTTTTTCCGGCAAGCGTGTGCTTTTGCGCCTCGATCTGAACGTCCCGCTCGAAGGGGATGTGGTGCGTGATGACTACCGCATCCGTGAATCGCTCCCCACGATCGAATTCTTGCGGAGCGCGGGCGCGCGACTTGTGATCGTGAGCCATATTGGTAAGGGAAAGCCGACCGATACGCTCCGCCCTGTTGCTGAATATTTAAACAAACTCTTCCCGACTGTTTTCTTGCCCGACCTCATGAACCCCGAGAATGTTCGGATGAGCATGGAGATGGCGGACGGCGATGTGCTCTTGCTTGAGAACCTCCGCCACAGCAAGGGGGAAGAAGAGAATGATCCTGATTTTTCAAAATACCTCGCATCGCTCGGGGATATCTATGTGAACGATGCATTTTCCGTTTCCCATCGTGCGCATGCGTCAGTGGTGGGAGTCGTTCCATTCCTCCCCCATTTTGCCGGCATTCGCTTTGCCGCGGAGATCAAACGTCTTTCCGAAGCGTTCACTCCCGCGCACCCGTTCCTCTTTATTTTGGGCGGAGCGAAGATCGAGACGAAGATGCCGCTCCTTAAGAAATTCCTCGAGCGCGCGGATAAGGTCGTGGTCGGAGGTGCGATCGCGAATAACTTCATCAAGGTGGCGGGGAACGAGATCGGTGACTCGGTGTATGACGCGGACGAGCTTGTCGGACTCGAGACATACCTTTCTCACGAGCGACTCGTGATCCCCCATGACGTCGTCGTGAAGAATCTTGCGGGCTCGCATTGCCGAAAGGTGAACGAGGTGGCCCAAGGAGACATGATCGTCGACGTTGGAACAGAAACGATTCGCTCTTTGGAGAGCGTGATCGGTGAGGCAAAGCTCATCGTCTGGAACGGACCGCTCGGTTTCTATGAGGAAGGATTCACAGAAGGAACGAAAGAACTTCTCCATCTTATCGCGGGCTCATCCGCGACATCGATCATTGGCGGAGGGGACACGGTCGCGCTCATCAATGACATGAAGGCGCTTGATAAATTCTCCTTTGTTTCGACAGGGGGCGGGGCGATGTTGGATTATCTCGCTAACGAAACACTTCCCGGCCTCGAAGCGTTGCAACGTTAAAACAAGTGTCTCTCCTTGTTGCCTGTGTCGTAACTTGCATCGCAGTATAAAACATACAGCTCGGAAAGATCATTCCTTGGCGCCTCACGATGCATCTTGTTTGTTTTATGTGGGAGTATGAAAAGCGAGGGCTTGTGCCCCCGCCGGTGGTTCCGCGGTTATGCTGCGGAACAAGTTGGAGAAACCCCTTGTGAGGGTAAATCCTGATTCCAATATACCTTAAGGAAATGAGAAGCGCAAGACATGCAAGGATCATAGGCGCGGATAAGCTTTTCGATCTCAAGCGGCATGGCGTCCTGCGGCACACCTTGCGCCAAGAGTCCTTCGACTAAACGCCCGATGTCTTGTTCGATGTTGATCTGGTTTTGTCCGGTTGGGACGATCACCTCGCCTTCTTTCACGGTGCCGTCGGTGTTCAAGACCACTTTGTGATAGAGAGTTCCGCGTGGGGCTTCGACAACACCGATACCGACCGCTTCGCGCGCGGGTTTCTTGATGAGGGGTTCCGGAGCGAAGGTGTGCGTGCGCAAGAGCTCGAGCGATTCGTCGATGGAGTGGAGGATCTCGATCGCTTGCGCGAGGTTGTTGTGGAAGACATCAGTCGAAGGAAAGAGCGCGAGGGTATTCGGGATCGACTCTTTTGTGCGCGGATGCAGTTTTTCCTTTGCGACATTCATCCGGGCGAGTGCGCCGACGAGGTAGCTGTCGCCGTTGTAGACATAGCCGGATGCTTGCGAGTGCGGGATGACCACATGCTCCAAATGATTGCGATAATCCGCTTCAACAAAACGTTCCCCCTTGCTCGTGATGATGTCGCCGTTGATGTAGCCGAAGTTCCCATGCGGAACAAGCGCCATGTAGTTGGTTTTCCTGTCGAAGTGGAAGGGAGCGTCTTGGAATTTCTTGATGAGTCGGAGTGCCGCGGGGCGGATCTCTTCGAGCTTCATGATCGCTTCGTCGATGCCAGCCTTCTCGGGGAAATGAATAAAGCCACCGATCGCGGGGTAGGTCGCGTGGACCGAGCGCCCGGAGATAAGCGTTGCAAGGAAATTCCCCGCCGACTTCACGTCGAAGCCGTCGTGAAGCATTTGATGCTGATCGGGGTCGTTCTCATCGAAGTCGAGGAAGGCGTCTTTGCCGTAGAGGTCGGGCATTGAGAAAAGGTAGAGATGGAGCGCGTGGTCACGGATGATGAGTCCGTGCATCGTGAGTGCGCGCAAGACTTCTGTTTGCGGGGAGGGGGTGATGTCGAGTGCCATCTCCGATGCTTCGATCGCTGCCATGATGTGCGCGTTCGAGCACGTACCGCAAATGCGCGCGAGGTGTGCAGGGAGCCCGATGATCGACTTTCCCTTCATTGCTTCCGTGAAGAAACGCTTGTATTCCGTGATGCCGAATTTGACCTCAGTAACTTTGTTGTCTTCCACTTTGATCGAAACGGCGGCGTCGCCTTCGATCTTGGTGATATGATCCATTTCGAGATTGAAAGAGTGCATGATTGAGAGAGGTTAATTTTTTGCGAGTTCGGGGCGGAGTTCCGCGACAAGAGCGTTCACCGCATCGAGGAATTTGTTGGGGTCCATCGGACAGCCCGGGACCTTGGCATCGACGGTGACCACGTCTTCTACTTTGAGTACGGAGGGGAGACCTTTGAAACGCTCAACCAAGAAGTCGGTTGCAGCTTTTTGCTCGGGAGTGAAGTTGTTGCGCTGTCCGGAAGGGAGTCCGGTGCATGCGCACGCGCCGATCGCGACAAGCTTCTTTGCGATGCTTCGAATATGTCGCACGCGCTCGGCCTGCTCTTCGGACGCCATCGCACCCTCAATGAAGGCGATATCGAATTCGTCCATGATGTTGTTGGTCTTCAGGACCTTCACGTGGCGAAAATCAAAGAGCTCTTTCCATTCCTTCCAATGGTCGTTCAAGAGTTCGGTGAAGACGATGGTCGAATCCTCGCAGCAGGAGAAGGAGAACCACCCGATCTTTATTTTTTGTATGTCTGACATGGTGAGGTGTTATGAGTAATCATTTTACACGTTCCCATTACTATAGCAGAAGCGGTCGAGAGTTTGTAGGATATGAAAAAGACCAAACGTTTCGTTGGCAGGGCAACGCTTTCTTCCGCTGTGGCTATCACGGATGCCTTCCTCCTGATATAATGCGACCATGAATACCGAAACAACATCCTCTCCCGTCTTCACCGTTGGTGTGGGCGGAGCGGCGGGCGACGGTATCCGTGAAGCGGGAGTGCATTTGGGCGAGCTCACTCGGCGGATCGGATGTCATGCCTTTCTTGCATTCTATTATCCTTCACTTATTCGCGGCGGGCACAACTTTGCGCGTGTCAGCTATTCGGGAGAAAAGGTTCATGCCGATCATGCCAAGCTCGACATGTTGCTTGCGGTCAATGCCGACTCTGTTCGTGTGCGTCAGTCGGAATGTGCCCCCGACGCGATCATTGTTGTTGAAGAGACCTATCTTGAAGAGGCGCGTCGGTATGAAACGCGCGTTCTCCCGCTTCCTATGAATGCGGTCGCGAAGGAATTAAATGCTCCTCATGCCGCCGCCCCCTCTGTTGGAATCGGTGCGCTTGCGCGTAGTATGGGACTTTCTCGTGACGAGTTTGCGGCGCTTTCCGGGAGTATCTTTTCTGATCTCGTCGGAGGGGTTGAGGTAAACACGCCGCTTGCGTTGCGCGGGTTCGATCTCGCCGCCGAACGCAATTTTCCGATCCGACCTGAACTCCGCCCGGGAACGTGTGTGGGTGCGACGGGAGGACTCGTCGAAGGGAACAAGGCTGTTGCCAAGGGACTCCTTGCTGCCGGACTCCAGTTTTATGTCGGCTATCCGATGACACCTTCAACATCCATCCTCACCTTCCTTGCGAAGGAATCCGCGACGAAGCATACGCTCAAAGTGGTGCATCCTGAGGACGAGATCGCGGTGGCCAACATGGCACTCGGTACGATCTATGCGGGCTTGCGTACCGCGATCGGTACCGCAAACGGCGGGTTCGCGCTCATGCAAGAGACCTTCAGTTTCGCCGGTGTCTCCGAGCTCCCCTTCGTCGCTGTTGTCTCGCAGCGTCAAGGTCCCGCGACCGGTGTGGCGACACATACAGGACAGTCCGATCTGCGTTTTGTGATCCATGCGGGACACGGAGAATTTCCGCGTCTCGTGATCGCTCCGGGGGATGTCGATGAGTGTTTTGAAGCCGGTGTCACCGCAATGAACATGGCGTGGAAGTATCAGACTCCCGCGATCGTCTTGCTCGACAAGCATATTTCAGAAAGTCAGGGAACGACCGTACATGACATGGAGTCTTCGCGCGTGGGAGAGACTCTTCACTGGTCCCCTGAGTCCCAGCCGGACTACAAGCGTTTCGCGATCACCGACTCCGGAGTTTCCCCGCTTGCTTTCCCCGGAACACCGGGCGCGCATGTGAAGGCGACGAGCTATGAACATGACGAATTCGGAAGTTCGATCGACGACGCGCGCGAGGTGCTCGCGATGCAGGACAAGCGCTGGAGGAAGTACGAGGGGATGAAGAGCGAGTTCGGCAACTACGAGACGATCAAGGTCTACGGCGACATGTCTGCGCCGACCGCCTTGGTCTTTTGGGGAAGCACCAAGGGTGCAGTGCTCGAAGCGATGAAATATATGAAGACTCCAGTCCGCCTCCTCCAGGTCATTTGGATGGAGCCGTTCGATGAGGCTGCCGTTTCCGCGGCGCTCTTGGGTGCGACCCGGGTCGTCGTGATCGAAGGCAATCACGGCGCGCAACTTGCCGGACTTATTCGTGAAAAGACCGGAATTGCCGCGACCGAGACCGTCACGCGCTACGACTCGGAGCCGTTCGAACCGGAAGAGCTCGCGAAGGAACTTCGGCGACGTTTAGAGGAAGCTCAGTAATCCCATCATCATGACCATGCAACTTTCAACAACAGCGAAGATCACGTGGTGTCCGGGATGCCCGAACAACGCGATCCTTGTGGCGTTCCGCAAAGCGGTGACCGAGCTCGTCGAATCCGGCGCCATGAAGGAGGAGAATGTCGTCGCGTGCGCCGGCATCGGATGTCACGCCAAGATCCTCGACTATCTCAACATGAACACCTTCAACGCGCTCCACGGACGGGCGATTCCTCCCGCTGTCGGAATAAAGGCCGCAAATCCCGACCTCTCGGTGTTCGTTTTCTCGGGAGACGGTGATTCGTATTCCGAAGGGTTCAACCACCTTGTCCACGCGGCGCAGCGCAACGATGATATCAATGTGATGATTCACGACAATCAGATCTTCGCGCTCACGACGGGGCAATCCACACCGACCAGTCCGAAGGGGCACAAGGGAGGCGCGCGTCCGTCCGGGTCCATCGAGGAGCCGATCGATCCACTGCGGCTCATGCTGACCGCGGGGGCGACCTTCGTCGCGCGTTCGTATGCGGGCGAGATCGAGAAGACCAAAGAGATCATCAAGGCCGCGCACGCACACAAAGGATTCTCCTTCATCGAGATCGCGCAACCGTGCATCACATTCTTTGATACCCGCGACTTCTTCAAAGACAACATCGTCTGGCTTCCCGAGGAGCACCCCAAGGGTGATCGCCGCGCGGCCTACGAAGCGACACAGCGCGAGGACGGCAAGGTTCCGATGGGGATCTTCTATCACGTCACGCAGCCGACTTTCGAAGAGCAGCTTTAGAATCGGAGGAAAAGTGCAGAAAAAAGAGCGATCTGTCTACGGGCGGGTCGTTCTTTTTTGCTCCCACTCACATGCAAGGGTGGCACTTGTATTGTGGCTTTTGTGTTGTTGAGAGCAAGAAGGAGAGGGTGCGTGGTGTCGGATGTCGTGTTGACTGTTTGACAGCCGCACTCCCTTCGCTATTGTGAGAGGAGAACCTCGTACCACCACACAGGAGTATGTCATGTTTGAGAAATTTCTTTCTCGTTTGCTTGAGCGGTGCGAGGAGTCACCCTCTCGCGTCAGCGTCATATGGAATCGTTGGGGTGAACAGCTCCGTCGCTGGGAAGGGCGCGATCCTTCGACTACATTATGTCGCTTTGGGACAAAAGAAGAAGCACTCGCAAAACTTTTTGAATGCGAAAGCGCGCTCTTTTCCGAGGAAAGAGCATGTGCGCCGCTTTCTTCGTGGATCGATCGGTTGCGTGCGGAGCTTGAATGTTTTCCTGATAATGCTGCCGTTGGCGATCCGCTCCACGTGAGTCGGATTTTCGAGCCGTGCCTTCATGTTGGATATACGATCACATGTGACATGACTACTGGTCTTCGTTGGGATCACTTCGAATTGCGTGATGAAGCGCTTTTCTTCCTCACTACGTCGAGTGAGATCTGGGCTTTTTCTCTCGCTATTGTTCGTCACGAATCGAACGGAAGCCAAGAAGCATTCTGAACTCCGCCGCCGAAAGGCGGCTTTCTCTTGTCTCATTTTTGCCCACCCCAGAGTTTGTCGCTAAAAATTGACGATATTTACAAAATGATGTACTGTTTTATATAGATTTATTTCTTCACAATCTCACCATTCATTGGAGGTTCCTCATGGAATTTCATGGCGCAGGCAAAACACCCGAATCCCTCGGTCGTCGCGCAAGTGAGCGTCGTGACACTCCGAGAGGATCTTCGGATCGCCGTACGGGGCATGATCGCCGTACGGACCAACTTGGTCGTTATCTGGTTTTCCTTTTTCGTGTGGCCAAGTTGCAACCCTTCGCGCAATTTGTCGTGCTACTTATTCGACGAGAATTATTCGGACCATTCGTGCTCCTCTTTTCTGCGTTCGTGTATTTTCTCTTGTATGCAAGGGAAAAGGGGGTACTTCTCGCCGGATTACTTGTTGTCGCGCTTGTCATTCATGAGAGCGGTCACTTTCTTGCGACGCGACTGTGCGGGTTTCGGCCTCATTGGCCGTGGTTCGTCCCCTACATCGGAGCACTCATGCGTCTTGCTCATGTGAAAGATCGCGGACAAGAAGCGACCATTGCTTGCGGTGGTCCGCTCGCGGGGGCGCTTTCCGCGGGAGTCGCTTTCCTTTTGCTCCTCACCGTGCCGCTTTCGGAAGAGTATCTCCGTGTGCTGCATTCCTTTGTTGTGGTCGGGGCGTTTCTCAATTGTTTCAATCTGGTCCCGATCTCACCGCTTGACGGAGGGAGAATGACACAGGCATCGCATTGGATCTTTCAGGTCTTCGGGTTTGCGTTACTCCTCTTGTTGTCTTGGTTCTTTCGCCAGCCGATCTTCCTCATTGTGTGGATGGTTGTGGTGATCGATCGCTTTATGGAGTATCCGTTGTGGCGCTTCCTCGGTGCCGTTCTGCTCTTGTGTGGATTTGCCGCGGCACTCTTGCTTGGTGTCGGCGAAGAATCAATGACTGGAGTGGAGAATATTGCTTTCTTCTTGTTTGCCGTCTTTTTGGTTGTTATGTGTCGACCGAGAGATCTTCCTCGCTCGAGTACACTATTCAAACGAAATGAGCATGTGGCGATCTCTCTCCCGCAACTTCCGCTACGCAGTCGGATCTTTTGGGGAGTGGTATGGATCATCCTGTTCTCGTTCACGCTCTGGCTCTTCATTGAAGCGGTGCGTTATCGTGAACTTTCGTTCTGAAGTAACCGTTCTTCATATTCGCCGCAGAGGTTCACCTCTGCGGTTTTTCTTTTTTCAATGAGATCATTTTGAATTGCGACATACGCTTGGTATAATAAAAAGTGAATCGTATGGATCTTCCCATCATCAAGAATGCCGATGCCTTGTCGACCACCCCGCTTCGTCGTGACGCGGTGGATGTTCTTGAAGCGGGCTATCAGGCCGTGCTGACCGACCGCGTTATTCGTGAAGAGGTTCGTGTCGACGGTGAATACATGGAGATCAAAGGGCGCCGTATCGTTCTCTCGGACTACGAGCGGATCCTTTTCATTGGCATAGGGAAGTGTGCTGTCGATGCGGCCACGGTACTCGAAGAATTACTCGGTGCATATCTTACCGATGGGATCGTCCTTGACGTGAAAGAGGGATCTTTTGCGCGCTTGCGCTCTCGTGTTGGTACCCACCCTTTTCCATCTGCGGAAAACGTCGCACACACGAAGGAGATCCTCGGACTCTTGAAGGGAGTGACCGAACGCGACCTCGTCCTTGTCGTGGTTTCCGGCGGAGGGTCGGCGCTCTTCACGCTTCCTTATGGGATGACGCATGAGACACTTCAGTCGGTGACCAAGGCACTGTGGAAGGGCGGGGCGACGATCGGCGAAGTGAATACCGTACGCAAACACCTTTCTCAAGTGACGGGGGGACAGCTTGCGCGCGCGGCTTATCCGGCGGCCGTTATCTCGTTCATCTTCTCGGATGTACCCGGCAACAATATGGAAATGATCGCATCGGGCCCCACGGTACGCGATACGTCGACGGCCGAGGATGCGGAGGATATCATCGCGCATTACAATGTCCTTGCGGAGACGGGACTTCCCCCACTTGCATTCATCGAAACCCCAAAAGACGAGTTTTATTTTGACAGAGTACTCAACCTACTTTTGGTGACCAACGATCGCGCATTGTCCGCCATGAAGACAAAAGCGATCGAGCTTGGTTATCATGCCGAGATCACTTACGACGCGCTCGAGGGAATCGCAAGCGAGGTCGGCGCGCAATTCGCGGCCGTTCCCATTCCGTCGCGCTCATGTTTCCTTTTTGGTGGCGAGACGACGGTGCGGATCAGGGGGAACGGAGAGGGTGGGCGCAATCAAGAATTCGCGCTTGCTGCGGTCCCCGGAGTTCTCGATGGTCGCGTGTTAGTTGCCGCTTCGAGCGATGGATGGGATAATAGTCCTGCGGCGGGCGCACTCTGTGATGCGGGCGACCGCAAGCGTGCGACCGAACGGGGAATATCACCCGAGGAGTATTTGGCAAACAACGACTCCTATCATTTTTGGCAAGCGATCGGCGGCGCGATAGACACCGGAAGGACTGGAGTCAATGTCGCGGACTTTTATTTTATTATCAGCGAGTAGGCGCCCTTGGCCATTAGTAATTCATTGACAGTAGTATGAATAAATCCGAACAGCAGATCCTGTGGTTTGATCAGGTGGGTAACGACGATGTCGCGTTGGTCGGCGGCAAGAACGCGTCGTTGGGTGAGATGTATACCACCCTTGCATCGCGCGGTATCCGTGTTCCCAACGGTTTCATTGTGACCGCGAAGGCATACCGAGATTTCTTGGAAGGGTCGGGACTGGTCGAGATCATTCATCGCGAACTTGATCATTTGGACACGCGTGATATCAAGGCGCTCCAGAAAGCGGGCGACACCGTGCGCAAGGCCTTTCTCAAGGTCGAGCTCCCCGCGGAGCTGAAGACCTCTATTACAAAGGCATACGCGGATCTCTCCGCCGCCTACAATATGCCCGAGGCCGACGTGGCGGTGCGTTCTTCTGCGACCGCGGAAGATCTTCCCGGCGCATCCTTTGCCGGTGAGCACGAGACCTATCTCAATGTTTCTGGCGCAGAGCATGTCATTACGGCTACACGCATGGCAATGGCGTCGCTTTTCAACGACCGCGCGATCTCTTATCGTGTCGACAAGGGTTTCTCGCATTTTGACGTCGCACTCTCTGTTGGCGTGCAAAAGATGGCGCGTTCCGACAAGGGTGTTTCTGGTGTGATGTTTACCATCGACACGGAGACCGGCTTTCGTGATGTGGTGGTCATCAATGCATCATGGGGCTTAGGTGAAATGGTGGTGCAGGGTAAGGTCACTCCCGACGAATACATGCTCTTCAAGCCGACCTTGCGCGAGGGGTATCGCTCGATCATCAAGAAAACGATGGGAGAGAAGAAGACCATGATGGTCTATACGACCACAAAGGAATCGCCGGTGAAGGAGGTTACCGTTCCGAAGGCACTTCAATCGACCTATGCGCTCACCGAAGATGAGATCGTACAGTTGGCACAGTGGGGTATGATCATTGAGGAACACTACTCGCAGCGTTCCGGACATCCGACCCCGATGGATATCGAATGGGCAAAGGACGGAGTGGATGGACAGCTCTACATCGTGCAGGCGCGTCCCGAGACGGTCCAGGCTGAGAAGAAGGGGTTCAAGATCACCGAATATATCTTGAAGGGCAAGCACGACGCGATAACACACGGCATTTCTGTCGGAGCAAAGATCGTCACTGGCAAAGTGCGCGTGATCTTCTCGACCGCGAAGCTCGATGAATTTCAAGACGGTGAGATCCTCGTGACCGAGATCACCGACCCGGATTGGGAGCCGATCATGAAGAAGTCGGTCGCGATCATTACCGCGAAGGGTGGCCGCACCTCACATGCGGCGATCGTCTCTCGCGAACTCGGCATTCCCGCGGTCATTGGTATTGGCGATGCGGAACTTGCGAAACTCAAGACCGGAGACCTTGTTACGGTTGATTGTTCATCCGGTTCGGTCGGGTATGTCTATCCGGGAGCGCTTGAGTGGGAAGAACGCGTACAGGATCTCTCACAGGTTCCTGAAACCAAGACCAAGATCGCGATGAATGTTGGAAGCCCCGAAGCGGCCTTCATGTATGCGCATTTGCCGCACAAGGGTGTTGGTCTCGCGCGTGAAGAGTTCATCATCATGTCTCAGATCGGTATTCACCCCAAGGCACTCATCGAGTATGAGAAGCAGGACGCTAAGACCAAGAAGAAGATCGACGAACTTACGCTCGGCTTCCCCGACAAGGTGGAATACTATGTGAACAAGCTTGCGGACGGTATCGCGCAGATCGTTGCGTCTTCATACCCGCATCAGGTCATTGTGCGTTTCTCCGATTTCAAGACCAACGAATACCGCACGCTGATCGGCGGAGAGCAATACGAACCGAGCGAAGAGAATCCGATGCTCGGATGGCGCGGTGCGTCTCGCTATTACGACCCGAAATTCAAAGATGCGTTCAAGCTCGAATGCGAAGCGATCAAGCGTGTGCGCAATGTCTACGGTTTGAAGAATCTCCATGTCATGATCCCATTCTGTCGCACCCCCGAAGAAGGGAAGAAGGTCCTTGAAGTGATGGCAGAATGTGGTTTACGTAAGGATGAGGACGGACTCCACATCTATGTGATGTGTGAGATCCCCTCGAACGTACTTCGTGCCGATGAATTCTTGGACATCTTCGACGGATTCTCGATCGGATCAAATGACCTCACGCAGTGTACTGTGGGAAGCGATCGTGACTCGGGCATTGTTGCCGGAATCACCAACGAAAAGGACCCTGCGGTGAAAATGCTCATTTCCCAAGCGATCAAGGCGTGCAAGGCGCGTGGAAAGTACATCGGCATCTGCGGACAGGCGCCGTCGGACTTCCCGGACTTCCTTGAATTTCTCATTCAGGAAGGTATTGATACGGTATCCTTGAATCCCGACTCCATTATTCCGATGCTCTTCACTGTTGCCGAAGAGGAGAAGCGACTCGGTCGATAAGAAAGCAGAAGGACAAAAAACCACACCGCACGGTGTGGTTTTTTTGTCTTTTAGAGTTATCCCCACTCTGTCCTTGGCCACCCTCTCACCTAGGCATTCCATGAAGGAACGAGCCACCACCCGGTCACTCGTCCCAGGAGGAGGGGAGGGGGTGGTGGTGGCGACGCTTGATACGGGGGTGGATATGGATCATCCCGACCTTGCGGATGGGCTCATTCCCGGATGGAATTTCTATGATAACAATAGTAATGTTGAAGATATCCAAGGTCATGGGACACCCGTCGCGGGAACGATGAGCGCGATCGGCAACAATGGAATCGGAGTCATTGGCGTTGCGCCTAGGGCAAGGAATATTGCGATTCGCATCGCCTCTCCTGATGCATATGCGACGTGGAGTACTGTTGCGCAGGGGGTTGTTTACGCGGCAAACAACGGCGCGCGGGTTGCGAACGTGAGCTATGAGAATGCGTGCGCATCTCAGACAATGATCGATGCCGCAAATTATTTGCGAAGCAAGGGGGGAGTTCTTGTTGTTTCTGCAGGAAACACCGGAACAAACAACGGACTCCCCGCCGTTTCCTCGATTACTTGCGTTTCCGCAACACTCTCGGATGATTCATTTGCTTCGTGGTCGACTTACGGCTCTTCTGTTGATGTTTCAGCTCCCGGATACAACATTTACAGTACTGCGCGGGGCGGTGGTTCCGGTCGATATTGGGGCACCTCCTTCGCCTCCCCCGTGACCGCCGGTATCTACGCCCTCATGTTCTCCGTTAACCCCAAACTCACCCCCGCGGAAGCAGACAGCATTCTCTTCCAGACCGCAGATGACCTCGGTACGGTCGGATGGGATATGTACTACGGCCACGGTCGCGTGAATGCCGCCCGTGCCGTCCAGTTGGCTGCCTCCACAACAGGCTCCATGGGTGAGATCGACCGCACCGCACCTTCCATCCCGGTCAATCTCTCTGCAACGACGATCTCCGGCACCAGTGTCACCTTGACCTGGACTCCCTCCACCGACAACGTGGCGGTCATCGGATACAATATCTATCGCAACGGCGTGAAGATCGGTACCGCGGCAAACACCCTCTATGCCGACACCACCGTGAAGGGTGATATGACCTACACCTACACCATCTCCGCTTATGACAAGGAAGGGAATACCTCGGGACAGAGTTCTTCGATCACCGTGGTGACCCCCGCCGCTCCCCTCGCAATCGTCTCCTCCTCGGTTTCCGTGAAGGCTGCAACGAGTGCTGCCATCACGGTCACAACCTCAAAAGCGGCCACTGTCACGGTGCGTTACGGCACCTCCGCCACCAACCTCTCCTTGAGTATGACGGGAAGCGGTGCTGCCACTGCCCAGACCTTGACCCTCACCGGACTCAAGGGAAAGACCAAGTACTTCTATCAGGTTGTTGCGACCACCGGAACCGAGACCGTAACGGGATCCGTGTCGAACTTCCGTACTGCAGCGAAATAGTCTCCGCCGCAGATGCAGCAAAAGACCACCCGGGAGGGTGGTTTTTTGTGGGGGGGTGCTCTGTTCTAAAAATGGCTTTGTTAATATGTTTTTTCTCGATATACCCTCCGTGCTCTTGAAAGGTATTGACATTATTTGTGGATATGCTACAATGAAAGAATCACTCCATGATGCGACGAGCAACCTCGCAGGAGTGCTCATTATGATGAAATAGGATGCAGGACCCCCGGAGTCACGTCGACCCGGGGGAATTTTTTTTACACCGCCGACTTCTCTCTGCGGTGTCTCACTTCTTTAATATTTTAGACTTGCGCGCGGATCATCGCGCCGATCGCTTCCATTTCGCCCTCACCATAGGTGGTGCCATGCCAGTGTCGGAATCCGTCGTTCTCAAAACGAGGAATGATGTGCGTATGTGAATGGAAGACCACCTGCCCCGCGGGAGCATCGTTGTTCATGATCACGTTCACTCCTCCGGCATTCGTTGCTGCTTTTACGCGAGGGGCGAGGGTGCGCACCACCTCCATGACGGCGGCGAGGTCTTCAGGTGCGATCGTAAAGATGTTTGTCGTGTGCGCTTTCGGAATAACGAGGGCGTGCCCCTTGTTGACAGGGGTATTGTCGAGAAAAGCCAGTACCTGGTCGTTTTCGTAGACCTTTTCTGCGGGGATGATTCCCGCGACGATCTTGCAGAAGATACAGTTTGCGTCGTGCATGGTAATGATATTGTCATTAAATGGAGAACATTCCTCCGTGCTTGTTGATATCGATATATTTTTGAAGGACCTGCTTGACGTGTCCTTGTTGGGCCGGGGTTAGGCGGAGATTGCGATCGGAAGCGGATTGTGCAGTGATCGTATTGACCTCATCTTGTCCTGCTTGGCTCCAGTTGTTGCGGTGTTCGATCGCATTGTCCGCGTCGAGGCAGAGCTCAAGACGGTGAATGATCTCTTCCGCCTGACGATCATTCAACTTTTTTGCCCCCTCACCGAATGAGGCATTTTTAAGCTCTCCTTCGACAAAACGGAGTTCTTCTTTCGTTATTCCCTTGGGTCGTGCGGGGCCAAATAGTGACATGATGATGGTTGTTATGGTCTGTAATTCACCCATTATATAGGCTCACCGTCTTGTGTGGTAGTATGTTCAGCATGAACATTGAGGCGCTCCATCCGCTGACCCGTCTTTTGCTTGCAAAGAGAGGAATCGCCGACCCTGAAGAGGTTGCGCGTTTTGTTGCGCCTGATTATGAGCGAGATACCTATGATCCTTTTCTTATTCTCAACATGGAACGCGCCGTGGAGCGTATTCTCCGTGCGTTTCGAGAAGGAGAGAAGATCGTGATCTATGGGGACTACGACTGTGACGGCATTCCCGGCTCGGTCATTTTGCATGATCTTTTCGACAAGATCGGAGTCGCGAACTTTGCGAATTACATCCCGCACCGGCACCACGAAGGATATGGATTGAACACAAACGCAGTTGCGCGATTCGCCAAGGAAGGAGTGACACTGCTCATCACTGTCGATTGCGGGATCACGGATGTTGATGAGGTTGCGCTTGCGGGGAGACTCGGTATTGATGTGATCGTCACCGATCATCATTTGACCGGCCCCGTACTTCCTCCGGCGTACGCGATCCTCAATTCAAAACAGGAAGGCGACACGTATCCCGATCGTATGCTCTGTGGGGCGGGAGTTGCATGGAAGCTCGCGCAGGCGATTCTTCTCCGTGGAAACTATTCGCACATCCCCGCGGGGTGGGAGAAGTGGCTTCTCGATATGGCGGGGCTCTCGACGATCGCGGATATGGTTCCGCTCCGGAATGAGAATCGCGCACTGGCGTATTTTGGACTCAAGGTCTTGCGCAAGTCTCCGCGCGCCGGACTCCAGGCGCTTCTCAGAGAGGCGGGGGTGGAACAGCGCTATTTGAACGAAGAGGATGTGGGGTTCACGATAGGACCGCGGATCAACGCGGCATCGCGCATGGACGTGCCAATGCGCGCGTTCGAGTTGCTCGCTGAGCGAGATCCCAAGATGGCCACGGAACGCGCGCGGCACCTCGACACGCTCAATACGGAACGCAAGGGGGAAGTGGCGCGGATGATGAAGGAGGCGCGAAAAACCCTTTCTACTCGAGAATTGAGAGAGGTGATCGTGATCGGCAATCCGCGCTGGCGTGTCGGTGTCGCAGGGATCGTCGCGGGGAAGTTGGTGGAAACGTTCGATCGGCCAGCATTCGTCTGGGGGAGAGAAGGAGCGGAGATGGTGAAGGGTTCGTGTCGTTCTGACGGGCGAGTAAATGTCGTGGAGCTCATGCGCGCAGTGGGTGAGGGGGTCTTCGTTGATCGTGGCGGACATGAATTTTCGGGAGGCTTTTCTCTCGCAATGGAGCAGGTGCATTTTCTCGAGTCCGCGCTGGTGAAGGCGCACGCGACACTTGCAAAAAAAGAGCGTTCCAACGAGGAACTTGCTGTTGATACCGAACTTCGTTTGTCGGATGTGAACGATGAGATATTTGCGGCGATCGACCTCCTCGCGCCTTTTGGTGTCGAAAATCCTCGCCCGGTCTTCGCCTTTTCTCGTGTGCGCGTTGCGCGGGCGGCGCTTTTTGGAAAGACCAAGGAGCATTTGCGCCTCACGCTTACCGACGACGACGGGGAAGAGACCTCCGCGATCGGATTCTTTATGACTCCCGATTCGTTCCCAAATGTCTCGCTTGAGGTCGGGTCACGCATTACCCTCATTGCGGTCATGGAGCGCTCCTATTTTCGCGGGCGCACTGAACTGCGCTTGCGGATCAAGGATATTCGTTCCGCGTAAGGTTCGCCCGCTCAATATTCCGTGCTATCATGGTCGAATGAATGCGATCGAAGCGAACAATAAAAAGCATCTCTTGTTCACGGACGGGAGCTCGCTTGGGAATCCCGGACCTGGAGGATGGGGCGCGGTTGTTGTCATTTCCGGCGGATATGTCGCGGAACTGGGTGCGCGCGAGACGCATACGACGAACAATCACATGGAACTTCTTGCCCTTATTGAAGGACTGAAACGACTTTCGGATGAGTGGGGAGACGTCATGGTGTTCACGGACTCAAAATATGTCCACAAAGGAGCGACCGAGTGGTCGGAGGGTTGGAAGAAGCGTGGGTGGGTGACGGTCAACAAGCAGCCGGTCGAGAATCGCGATCTTTGGGAGACTGCGCTCGCGCTCCTTGACGAGCGGGCAAAGGTGGGGAGTGTCTCGTGGACACACGTGCCGGGGCATTCCGGTATTGTTGGCAACGAACGATGTGACGAGATCGCGACCGGATTTGCCAAGGAGGATCCGCCCGGACTCTTTGAGGGTGATCTTGAAGACTACGCGATCGATATCTTGAATATTGCCGTTGATACGAAGACCGCGGAGAAGCGCAGTGCCGCGCGTTCGCATTCGCGTATGCGCGCCTACTCCTACTTGAGTCTTGTGAATGGTGTCGCGAAACGTCACACGACATGGGAGGATTGCGAGAAGCGTGTGCGTGGTCGTTCGGGGGTGAAGTATAAAAAGACGATCTCTCCCGACGACGAACAGCGTATCCTGCTTTCGTGGGGCGTTCGTCTTTCGTGATCTTGTATGAGCGTCGCGCGCGCACTCCCTTTTTTCCTCATCGCCTTTTTGATCGGCATTGCGAGTGCGTGGGTCTTTCCCGTTCTCGTTACTCTCTCCCTCGTCCTGCTCTTGTGCATCGGCGCGCTCCTTCTCTTTTTCATTGAACGTGCTCCACGTATCCTTTTTCTTGCGCTCTGTTTGGGTTTTCTTGCTCTTGGTGTCTCGCGTGGTGCGATCGCTCTTTCGACATCGCCTGATCCGATCCTTGCAAACGCGGTCGGTGACACGGTCACTCTTGCGGGCGTTGTTATTGATGAGCCCGATGTGCGCGAACGGACGACCCATCTTGTGGTGCGCGCGGATGAGATCCGGACCGAAACAACATCACGCGCGGTGTCGGGAGTACTCATCGCCTTCGCGCCGCGTTATCCCGAGTTTCGTTATGGGGATGTTGTGGAACTTTCGGGGAAACTTGAACTTCCTGAAGTGTTGACCGAAGAGGATGGACGGACATTCGACTACCCGTCATATCTCGCGGCCAAGGGAATCGCGTATACAATGTTCGCGCGCGAGGTTGTGGGTACGGGAGAAGAGAGAGGGAATCCGATCAAAAGCACGTTGTTTGACATAAAAAAGCATTTTCAAAATGCCCTTACGGAGGCGCTCCCCGAACCACAGAGCGCGCTTCTCTCCGGGCTTCTTCTTGGGGGGAAGCAGTCGCTTGGTGAGGATTGGCTCGAACGTTTTCGTGTTGCGGGAATCGTGCATATTGTGGTCCTTTCGGGATACAACATGACGATCGTCGCGGAATGGCTGGTCGTCATCTTTCGTTTTCTCGGTTTCTTTGGGTCTCTTTCGGCGGGAGCACTGGGTATTGTCGCTTTTGCGGTCATGACTGGTGGGGGCGCGACTGTAGTACGCGCGGCGATCATGGCTATTCTTGTGCTTATCGCGCGCGCAACAGGGCGCACCGCAGAAATGGGCAGAGCTCTCTTGGTCGCGGCGGCTCTCATGGTTATGGTTTCCCCTCGGATCCTCCTTTTTGACCCATCTTTTCAGCTTTCCTTTCTTGCCTCGCTCGGTCTCGTCTTCGTTGCTCCCGCGCTTGAGCGGAGGATCCCGTTGCGGAAGGGGCGTCTCGTGTTGCGCGAGGTCATCATTTCAACCCTGGCGACCCAGATCATGGTTCTCCCGCTTCTTTTGTTTCAGACTGGAATGCTCTCAATCGTTGCGCTACCGACGAACGTCATCGTGCTCCCTCTGATTCCCGTCGCGATGCTCGCGGGCTTTGTTGCGGGCGTCGTTGTTCTTGTTGTTCCGGCGCTTTGGCTCGTGGTTGGTATCGTGCCGTACATACTTCTCTCGTATATTCTCATTGTCGCGGAACATGCCGCGCGGATACCTTTTGCGGCGGTCTCGGTCACGCTATCACTTTGTGGAGTTGCGCTTGCTTACCTCGCGATCGCGGTCATGCTTTTTCGGGAGGCACATCGTGCTCGCGCGTCTTCGTCACTCCCGCCTCTTCCTCGTGAAGCTCTTTCTCCACCTCAGGTGAATTGAGGATACGATAGAAGAGATACATAACGCCGAGTGCGACCACGACAAGGATCGCTCCGTAGGACTTGAACACGTCGGAACTTTTGCCGAAGATGTAGCCGATCGTAATAAAGCCGAGCGCCCAGACGACAGAGGCCGCGAACATGATGCTTGCGAACGCCCCGCGATGCACTTTCCCGATCGCGGCGGGAATAGGAACGAAGACCTTGATCGCGGGAAGGAGTTTGCCGACGAAAAGGAACCAAAGTCCCTTATTGCGAAAAACGATCTCGACGCGCTTCACGTCTTCTTGTCGAAAGATCTTGAAGCGTTCAATGTAGCGAAGGCCGTGCTTGCGGATCGCTTCGTAAAGGAGCACGTTTCCGAGCGCGTTTCCGCTTGCTCCGATGAGGACGGCGGGGATGAGCGCGAGAGCTCCTGTGCCGACGAAGTACCCGACGATGATGTAGAGGATCTGACTCGATGGGAAAGAGGCGAAGCCGTTTAGTGTCATGAGCCCGAAGATTCCCAGGTAACTGGTGGCGACAATAATACTCTCGATATCCATATGTTCATTGTACCACCAAAATTGCCTTTGACCGTTCTTCTTTCCTCGTCTACCCTGAATGCATGCATTTTACCATTCCTGCTCCGATTAGAAGGCGCCCGCTTTTCTTTCTCCTCCTTACTCTTGCGTGCCTTGACCTGCTTTTGCTTGGTGTTCTTTTTCGTGTCTCATCGGGAGTGTTGCGCGTGACTTTTCTTGATGTGGGGCAGGGTGATGCGATCCTCGTCGAGTCTCCCTCCGGCGTGCAAATGCTTATCGACGCGGGTCCTCCGTCGGGCGCGGTCTTGCGGGAACTCGGGCGAGTACTTCCGTTCTGGGATCGCACGATCGACGTGCTCGTGCTCTCGCATCCCGACCTCGATCATGTCGGAGGAATGCCGGATGTGTTCGCGCGGTATCGTGTTGCCGTTGTCATTTCGGGGACAGCTGAAGGGAAGAGCACCATCGCGCTTTCCAAGGACTCCCTCGTCGAGCAAGAAGCCGCGCATGTGATCGAAGGGAAGCGCGGAGTCGCGGTAGAGCTCGGCGGGGGAGCGGTCGCGGAATTTCTCGCCCCCATTCCCGGAGAGTTCGGGTCGGACACCAACGACGCTTCTTCGATCGTTTCGGTTCGTTTCGGCGAGACACGCTTTCTCTTTTCCGGTGATCTTGGAGAATCGGGAGAGATCCGAGCGGCACGAAGAGAGGGGGCGGTGCTTCGTGCAGATGTGCTCAAGCTTGGGCATCACGGTTCGCGCAGCTCATCGGCGGAGGAATGGTTGCGCGCGGTCTCGCCTTCCGTCGCGGTCATTTCCGCAGGGAAGGACAATCGGTACGGTCATCCACACAAGGATGTACTTGACCGACTCGCGACACTCGGCATTTCCTCAGTGAGTACCGTCGAACGAGGAACGATCACTTTTGTGAGCGACGGAAGGAGTGTCGAGATACGGTGATCACCACTGAAGTTCAGAAAAAAGACCCGCGATCGCGAGTCTTTTTTCTTTGCTTCTTAACCCTTACAGATCTCGAGGTGTTTGTTTCCCTTGATACAGCGGGTGCAGATCTTGATGCGTCCCCCGCCGATCTCTTTGGGGAGAGCAACCCACTGGAGGTTGGGATACTTGCGGCGGTCACCACTCGGATTGAACTTTGTGGCGCGAATGCGGTTGGAATACCCTCCCGCCATACGGGTTCCTTTTTCGCAGATGATGCAGATATTGCTTGATGCCATAATATTTTCTCTCCCGCAAGGCCTAGGTGCCTTATGGTTTTGTGGCGCTTATGCTATCATGAGTCCTACAGCTATGCAAGGAGGAGACCCTATACAGATCATTTTTTCTATTGCCGTTCTTATTTTCTCGGTCATCGCGCACGAGGTTTCTCACGGCTACATGGCGCAGTATCTTGGCGATCCAACCGCGCGTCTTGCGGGGCGTTTGACGCTCAACCCAGTCAAGCACATCGATCCGATCGGATCTATTTTGATTCCCATCATGACCACTCTTTTGCCGGGTGGGTTCGTGTTCGGGTGGGCAAAGCCGGTTCCGTACAATCCCTACAATCTCCGTGATCAGAAGTGGGGGGACGCCAAGGTCTCCGCGGTCGGACCGCTCACCAACTTTGGTATCGCGTTCATTTTTGCGATGATCTTGCGCTTCGGATTTTCCGAGCTCTCGGCTCCGATGATCGAGCTCATGAACACTATCATTGTGATCAACATCGTCCTCGGTGTTTTCAATCTTGTTCCGATTCCACCGCTTGACGGTTCCAAGGTGCTCATGAACCTCCTTCCGTACCGTTACCGCTATGTCTTCGACTATCTCGACCGCTACGCGCTCCTTTTCATCATTATCTTTGTGCTGTTCTTTTGGGATTCCCTCTACCCTGTGATCGGTGGCATCTACCGTCTCTTTGTTGGCGGAGGACTTTTTTAGCCTCCTCGATCGCTTGCGTAAGGCATAAAACGGCTCTATGTTCTCGCCTTTTCACTGCTTGACTTTCCTCTTCTCGGGTGTATAGTGGAAGGAATCGAATAAGCGCCCGCGGGCGTTTTTTGTTAGAGTCTGTTACGTAACCCCTGACCTGCTGCAATGTTATGGTTTTGTGATGATCAATGGTTGCATGACATCCTCTTAGAGATCGCATCTGGTCGCTTCCCGTTCCCGCGTTCCATCCCGTAGGTCTTGTGCGAGTGTCCTTTCCGGGTCTTGCGAGGATATTCCTTTCAATGCACCCTTTATTCACTCCATTTAATCGTTCGATGCGGGTTTTGCCCGCTATCATGTCACTATGAAATTCGTCGAATATTTGCGCGATGTGCGCGCCGAACTCCGCCACGTGAGTTGGCCGACCAAGAGTCAGACCATCAACTACACCGCGATTGTGATCGTCATCTCGATCTTGACCGGGCTCTTTCTTGATGCGCTCGACTACGGATTTAGTCTCGGTTTGCAGCGCTTCTTTTAATAGCTCATTGCAACTATCATGGATGAACACATGAACGCAGAGCCCCAAGCGGGCGCGGGAAGCGGCCGTCATTGGTACGCGATCCATACCTATTCCGGCTATGAAAATGCGGTCGTCCGCAACTTGAAACAGCGTATCGAATCACTCGGCATGGAAGACAAGATCTTTGATGTTGTCGTTCCCAAGGAAAAGAAGATCAAAATGAAGGCAGGGAAGCGCGCCGAGGTTGAGGAAGAGATCTACCCCGGATATGTGCTCGTGAACATGATCTACGACCCGGATTCGTGGTACGTCGTGCGCAACACCCCTCGCGTTACGGGCTTTGTCGGCTCCGGCGTTGTTCCTGTTCCGCTTGACCAGAAGGAGATCGATACGCTTTTTGGTCGCATGGGATCCAAGAACGTCAAACATACGATCGACCTTTCGGTTGGCGAGTCGGTCATCATTACTGACGGTCCGTTCAAGGAATTGGAGGGCCGTGTCGGGGAGGTGGACGAGGAGCGCGGCCGCGTGAAGGTCATGGTCCCGATGTTTGGTCGCGAGACACCCGTGGAGCTCGACTTTCTCCAGATAAAGAAAATATAAAAATTCCAATTTTGACACACTGCTCGTCTTTCCCTTGTCGGGTTTGGAAGCAGTATAACTCATACAGCTTCTCAAACAACCGACTCGGTCCAAGACAGCGCATTGTATTCAAAATTGAACTTTACTAATACACCTCAATGTTATCTAGCATTGAGGTGTGTTCATTGCGGTATTTTGACATTGCATAGATCGATTGTTTTAATGACTGCATGAAGAAGTATCCTGCGCTCAGTGTTTTGACCGCTGTGTTTGGCGTTGTTCTCCCTCTCTTGTCGTTAATGATGGTTACCTTTCTCATCTATTTTCACCTTTTAGGTGGTGAGGCGAAAGAGGTGGTCATTTTGTGGGGTATTCAAATATTGCCGCTCGTATTTAATGTGACAGGGCTGTGTACAGGGCTTTTGAGTGTTATCTTTTCTTTAAGAAAAAGGGAGTCGCTTCGATTACCTTTACTCATGTTTGCGCTCGTTATCCTCGTGTCTTTTGTGTGCTATCTCGTGGGGGAGGTAGTGTTTTGTGATTGTGTCTATTTTTAGTTAAGAGAGAAAAAGACCACTCTTTGTTATTTTGGGGTTGTTCATTTTTATGTTGATCTTTTCTTGTCCCTTTCATGATCAGGGCTTATTTTTTAGAAGTTCTTGCGAAAAAGTGAAAAGTTCAGTAGTATCTAGGACATCTTTGGTCGCCGTGCGGCACCCCTTCTCCTTGTGAGTCTGGGTTTCAAGCGGGCTTCTCCTCCGAAGAATTCAGTTTGTTTCATAACATTCAAAAATTCTATGGCTAAAAAAGTCGTTAAAAAGGTCAAGCTTCAGATCACGGGAGGCAAGGCCACGCCGGCACCTCCGGTGGGGCCCGCGCTCGGACAGGCCGGTATCAACATCGGAGATTTTGTCACCAAATTCAATGCCGCAACGGCAACGATGATGGGAGACATCATCCCTGTTGAGATCTCGGTCTACGATGATCGCAGCTACACCTTCATTACCAAGGTCTCTCCCGTGTCTCGCCTCATCTTAAAGGCGCTCGGCAAGGACAAGGCCGCCACGAAGCCGGGTATTCAGAAGGTGGGCATGCTCACCAAGGCGCAAGTCGAAGAGATCGCCAAGAAAAAGATGCCGGATTTGAATGCCGCCTTGCTCGAGACTGCGATGAAGACCGTTGCCGGGACTGCCCGTTCGATGGGTATCCAGGTGGAGCAATAATTCTCTTGTGTATTAAGAAAGAACAGACCGCCCCGCGCGGCCTGTTTTTTTTACGATCTCAACCTTGCGTGAATCTGCTATACTATACGCATTATGACTGAGACATACAAACGTCCGTCCTGGGACGAATATTTCATGCAGATCGCGGAGTTGGTCGGTTCTCGCGGAACATGTGATCGTGGGCGCACCGGATCGGTCATTGTGCGCGATAAGCGAATTTTAACGACGGGTTACGTGGGGGCGCCGAGTGGACTCGTGGACTGCGATCAGGTAGGGCACGAATTACACACGGTGATCAATACTGACGGAACGAAGTCTCAACATTGTATTCGCGGGACTCATTCTGAGCAGAATGCTATTGTGCAAGCTGCACGGGTCGGAGTGTCACTCGTTGGTGGCACTCTCTATTTGCACATGATGCCCTGTTATACCTGCGCAAAGATGATCATCAACGCGGGGATCGTGCGTGTCGTCGCGGGCAAGGATTACCACGGCGCGAAACGTTCCAAGGAAGTTTTTAAAGAAGCGGGAATCGCTGTTGAACTTCTTTCCGATGAGGTGGAGACCTACGCGAACATGACCGCGACGGAGGATGAATAACAGTGTTGCCAATAATTTTTTCACTATGACACGATCAATTCTTGGTTTTACCGGTGAGATGGCAAGCGGCAAGGGAACGTGCGCGGCGTATTTGAAAGAGCGCTACAATGCCGAAACCTTTCGCTTCTCAAGCGCGCTTTTTGATGTGGCGCATCGCATGCATCTTCAGGATGATCGCGATACGCTCCAGAGACTCTCGACGTGGTTCCGCAAGGAGTTTGGCGAGGATACGCTTGCGAAGGTGATGTTTCAAGATGCGAAGAACGCGACCGCGGACCTTGTTGTGATCGACGGCGTGCGTCGATTGGAGGATGTGAAATATTTGCGTGAGCTTCCGGAATTCATCCTTGTCTACCTCGACGCGCCGATGCGGACCCGGTATGAACGCATGGTCCTGCGTGGCGAGAAGGCGGACGACGCGGGGAAGACCTACGAAGAATTTGTGCGTGATCATGAGCGCGAGAGTGAGCTTGAGATCCCTAAACTGCGCGAATTCTCAAAAGAGATCCTCGACAATAGTGGGACAAAGGAAGAATTATTCGCGCGCTTGGACGAGATCGTGGCGCGCCACGGCGCATGAGTGAAACGCTCAAGGGAAAATTGATCGTACTCGACGGGACCGACGGCTCCGGTAAGGGGACGCAGGCAAAGCTCTTGGTGGCAAATCTTATCGCGGAAGGATATCGCGCGGAATTGTTCGACTTCCCGCGGTATGGAGAACCGTCCGCGTTCTTTGTCGAGCGATATCTGCGCGGTGAATACGGAACC
>CAZERF010000010.1:0-49663 GCA_964515375.1 uncultured Candidatus Saccharibacteria bacterium | reverse complement strand
GTCGCTTTTCTACGCGCTCGATCGCTATGATGCGTCATTTGCGCTTGCTCAAAAGTTGCGCGACGGAGTGATCGTTGTTTCAAATCGCTATGTGTCCTCGAACATGGGGCACCAGGCGGGGAAGATCGCGGACCCCGCGGAGCGCGCACGTTTCATGCAGTGGCTCAAGGATCTCGAGTATCGCATGCTCGGGATCCCTCTCCCTGACATGACCTTTTTGCTCTATGTTCCACCCTCCTTGGGACAGCAGTATGTGGACAAAAAGGAGGCGCGCGCCTACATAAAGGGAATGAAACGCGATATCCACGAAGCGGATATTGCGCATCTGACGCACGCGTCGTCGGCCTATCGTGATATCGCAAAGAGCGAGGGGTGGACGGTGATCGAATGTGTGCGGGAGGGCGGAACAACACTTCGCGCAAAGGAAGAGATCGGTCGCGAGATCAGGGGAGCGCTCCGTGCAAAGGGGGTCATTTGAGGAACCGCGCTTTTTGCGATTTTGCCCCTTTGCTGATACGATGCCACATATATGACGTACGAGGAGGAATTAAAGACCGCGCTTCGCGAGGCACTTTCCATGCTTGGCCTTGTCGAGGTGGATGTTTTGCTTGAGCACCCTCTCGAGATCGCGCATGGTGACTATGCGACGAATCTTGCGATGGTCTGCGCGAAGAAGGCGGGAAAGAATCCTCGTGCGCTTGCCGAGGAGATCGCGACTATTGTGCGTGCAAAGTCCGACCCCATGATCGCTTCGGTCGAGGTTGCCGGTCCGGGCTTCATCAACTTTCGATTTTCACAAGCCTATTTCGATCGCGCGCTCGGGGGCGCGCTCGCGGCGGGTGCCTCCTACGGCGAGAATCAGACACTTTCGGGGAAAAAGGTGATCGTTGAATACACAGACCCGAACCCGTTCAAGGAATTTCATATCGGACACTTGATGAGCAACACGATCGGCGAATCGATCTCACGATTGATCGAGACCTCGGGAGCGGAGACGAAGCGCGCGTGCTATCAGGGGGACACGGGGATGCATGTTGCAAAGACACTCTGGGGAATGAAATATATGTTCCCCGGAGTTTTTAGAGAAAAGAAGACAACCGAAGACAAAATTCGATTCTTGGCACATTGTTATAAGGTTGGCTCCGGAGCGTATGACGAAGAGGATCTTAGTGGCTCGCTTTTGGGAGGTCCACGCAAAAAAGAACTTATCGCTCAAATAAATAAACTTGTTCATCAAGATGCTGATGAGGAAATTCGCGAGCTTTATACATGGGGGAGAGCGGTGAGTCTCGACTACTTCGAGACCATTTACAAACGTCTCGGTACGGACCATGGCGACGACAAGGCGTTTGACTTCTATTTCTTTGAATCCGAAACGGGCGTGTTCGGAAAAGAGATCGTTCTTTTGCACCCTGATATCTTTGTGGAAAGTGATGGTGCGATCGTTTACAAGGGCGACGAGGCGAAGGGGCTCCACACTCGTGTCTTCATCAACAAAGAAGGACTCCCGACCTACGAGGCGAAAGAGCTCGGGCTTTCAAAGATCAAGTTCGATCATTTTCCGTACGACGCCTCTGTTGTCGTGACTGCAAACGAAGTGAATGATTATTTCAAGGTGCTCCTCGACGCGATGGGGAAGGTCTTTCCCGACCTTGCCGCGAAGACCGAACATATCGGGCACGGTATGATGAAGCTTCCGACAGGCAAGATGTCTTCGCGCACGGGTGACGTGATCACTGCCACTTCATTCATTGACGACATCAAAGCGAAGGCACTCGGAAAGATCGTGAATGACGAACTTTCCCTGGAAGAGAAGGACATGATCGCCGAGATGGTCGCGATCGGCGCGATCAAGTACACGATATTGCGCCAAGACCCGACCAAGGACATCATTTTTGACGCGGAGCGTTCGCTCTCGTTTGAAGGTGATTCGGGTCCGTATCTTCAATACACCGCCGCGCGGATCACATCGCTTCTCGCAAAAGCCGAAGATCGACCGATCGACGCACAGAAGTCGACCGATGCTCCGACTCCATCACTCCACAAGGTGCTCTTGCGTTTTCCCGAAGTACTCGCGCGCGCACAAGTGGAACGTGCTCCCCATCATGTCGCGACCTATCTGATCGAACTTGCGCGTGAATTCAACGCCTTTTACGCCAACACGGTCGTTCTCGACGGCGCACCGGATGAGCCTTACAAGCTGGCGCTTTGTGCGGTGACGCACAACGTGATCATCAAAGGACTCTTTGCGCTCGGCATTCCGACACCCGCACGGATGTAGGGTTTGCGCTCTGTGGTGTGTTTGTTACAATACGATTCATGAATGAAACAGATGTTGTTTCCCCGCCGAATGAGGTTGCGCCCTCGACCCCGATGGGTCGCGTGTGGGGTGTTGTCATCCTCTCGATGTGTCTCGTTGGAGCGACCGGATGGGTTCTTCATCTGCGCGCGATGACAACTCTACGCAATGAGTATCGCGTTGAGGCTGACACCGTGCGCGAGGATATCGCAACCCTTCGTGCGTATGTTGCAATGCTTGGCACAACGACCCCTATAACCCCCACCTCCTATGAAAAGTGAACGCCACGAGATCATTCAGGTGAACGGAGTGACCATCCTTGTTGTGATGGCGCTTTTTGCCAACATTCTCGTTGCCGGGACGGTGTATCGTTGGCACAACTATGAGCTGTTTCGCGCAGAGAAGACGCAGAATATACTCATGCGCGAACTTTATCAGGAACTCCGCGATCTCCAGCTTGTTGTTGTTGAATATGAAGGAGCGGCAAGTTGGAATGAAACAGAGTATGCCCGCACATTACCGCTTCGGAGCCGTTCGTCGCAGTGACCGAATGTTGCGATGCTTTGCAACCATTCGCAAAAACGGATAGTATAGGGTTCATGAAGGAACAAGTAGTACCGGAGCATTCCGGCGCGGGAGCTTCCCCCGCCGAAGAAAAGGAATCCATCGCCGCGAGGGAGGAGCGTGTTCTCCGTCGCTGGAACGAAGAGTGTGTCTTTGAAGAGACGTTGCGCGCGACCTGCGACAACGAGCCATACGTCTTCTATGACGGACCGCCGTTCGCGACGGGACTCCCGCACTACGGACATCTCCTTGCAGGGACCATCAAGGATGTCATTCCGCGCTATCAGACCATGCGCGGACGCTTTGTGCGTCGCGAGTGGGGGTGGGATTGTCATGGACTTCCGGTCGAGAACTTGATCGAGAAAGAGCTTGGGTTTCAGACCAAAAAAGACATCGAAGAGTACGGCGTCGAGCAGTTCAACAGAAAAGCGCGCGAGAGCGTCCTCATGTACGACAAAGAATGGCACAAGATCGTTCCCCGTATGGGACGTTTTGTCGACATGGAAAAGAGTTATAAGACGATGGATGCGAGTTATACCGAGAGTATCTGGTGGGCATTCAAGACGCTCTATGACAAGAAACTCATCTACGAGGGCTTCAAGTCGATGCACATCTGTCCGCGTTGCGAGACGACACTCGCGATCTCCGAGGTCGGCATGAACTATAAGGACACGAAGGACATTTCCGTCTTTGTGAAGTTTCCTCTTGTTGACGAACCGGAGACCGCCTTTTTGGCGTGGACAACGACCCCGTGGACCCTTCCCGGCAATGTTGCCCTTGCGGTCGGACCCGATATTGAGTATGTGAAGATCGCAACTGGTGGTGCGCGGTATATTCTCGCGAAGGAGCGGTTGAGTATTTTGGGAGGCGCGGCGTATGAGATACTGGAGACCATGAAGGGGAGCGACCTGCTCGGCCGCGCGTATGTCCCGGTCTTTCCCGACTACGCGGACGATGAGACTCTTTCGTCACGCGAACGGGGATGGAAGGTTTATCCGGGAGATTTTGTGACGACCGAAAGCGGAACGGGAATCGTCCATATCGCACCCGCGTTCGGTGAGGATGATATGGAACTCGGGAAGCGCGAAAAGTTGCCCTTCGTTCAACATGTCGCAATGAACGGGATCATCCGTGACTCACTCAAGGGATTCGCGGGACTTCATGTGAAGCCGAGCTCCGGTGATGACAAGGTTCGACTGTCGACCGACATCGCGATCCTCAAATATCTTCAAGAAAAGGGGCGATTCTTCGCGAAGGAAAACATCACGCACTCCTACCCCTACTGCTGGCGTTGCGATACTCCGCTTCTCAATTATGCCGCGTCCTCATGGTTCGTTGATGTGACGAAGTTGAAGCCCCGTCTCCTCGAGGAGAACAAGGAGATCTCATGGGTTCCCGAACACATGCAGCAGGGGCGTTTTGGCAAATGGCTCGAGGGCGCGCGCGATTGGGCGATCTCGCGCAGTCGCTACTGGGGCGCACCAATTCCCGTGTGGAAGTGCAACAAGTGTGGGAATGTGGAGGTGATGGGAAGCGTCGCAGAGCTTTCCGCAAAGTTGAGATCGACGAACTCCTATTTCATCATGCGACACGGCGAGTCGGACATGAATGTGACCGAAACGTTGAGTTACAAGGCCGAAGATGTACATCCGCTTACTGAGCGTGGACGCGCCCAGGTGAAGAGCACCGCGGCAAAATTGAAAGGAAAGGGGATCGACCTCATCATCACGTCCCCCATGCAGCGTACGAAGGAGAGCGCCGCTCTTGTTGCCGCAGAGCTCGGACTTACTCCCGAACAGATCGTTGTCGACGATCGCCTTCGTGAGGTAGATACCGGGATCCTGAACGGACACTCGGTCAAAGAGTATCGGGATCGGTTCGCAAACACACTTGAGAAGTTCACGGTGCGTATCCCCGAAGGGGAGACCTTGGAGGAGATGAAGGATCGCATCGGCGCGTTCTTTGCTGATGTTGACTCGACATACAAAGGCAAGACCATCCTTGTTGTTACGCATGAGTATGCTGTCTGGCTTGCCGAGGCACTTCGTCGCGGCATGACCAACGAGGAGGCCGCCCGATTGAAAGATGAGACCGGAGATGATTTTGTCGCGAATGCGGAGGTTCGTGAATTTCCCTACGCGCCCTTTCCTCACGATCGTCATTTTGCGCTTGATTTTCATCGACCTTTTGTTGATACGGAGACCACTTATCATTGCTCATGTGAGCTTGGCATGATGACGCGTGTTCCCGAGGTCTTTGATTGCTGGTTCGAATCCGGCGCGATGCCTTTTGCGCAGTTTCATTACATGGGCGACGAACGTACGCCGGAAGGGAAGGCTTTTGTGCGCAACTTCCCCGCGGACTTCATTGCGGAGGGGCTCGACCAGACACGCGGATGGTTCTATACGCAACTCATTCTGTCTGTTGGACTTTTTGATCGCTCGCCGTATAAACGTGTGATCGTCAACGGCCTTATTCTCGCGGAGGATGGACAAAAGATGTCCAAGAAACTCAAAAATTATCCCGATCCGATGGAGATCGTTGCTAAGTATGGCGCCGACGCGCTCCGGTATTATCTCATCGCCTCTCCCGCGGTGCGCGGGGAAGAGTTGCGCTTCTCGACCGCGGGTGTTGATGAGGTCTACAAGAAACTTGTGCTTCGGATCGACAACGTGCGTTCTTTCTACTCTCTGCACTCCAAAGACGCAGTGATCGCTCGCGAGACACCCAAGAGCGCCCACGTACTCGACCGATGGATCCTTGCGCGGTGGTTTGAGACACATACGGAAGTGACCCATCATCTCGACACGCAAGAGCTTGATCGCGCCGCCCGCCCCGTCTTGTCGTTCGTGGACGATCTTTCGACGTGGTACCTGCGTCGTTCGCGTGACCGATTCAAGTCGGAAGACGACGCCGATCGTGCCGCGGTCATCGCGACAACCGGATGGATCCTTTTCCGTCTTTCGGAGCTTCTTGCCCCGTTCACCCCATTCTTTGCCGATGATCTGTATACGCGCCTTGTTGTTGAAGGGAAGAAGAAGAGTGTGCATCTTGAGGATTGGCCGCCGATTGGTGTCGCACCGTCGACGATCCTTGATGACATGGAAGCCGTTCGCTCTGTCGTTTCGCTTGCTCTTGAAGTTCGCGCCAAAGAAGGGATAAAGGTTCGCCAGCCGCTTTCTCGCCTTGAGTCCGGCTCCGAAAAACTCAAAGGAAAGAACGAGCTTCTCGCGATCATTGCCGATGAAGTGAATGTTAAGGAAGTGCTTATTGTTCCGGGGGTTGAAGGTGTGCGTCTTGATCTCGCGATCACGCCCGAGCTTCGTGACGAGGGTGCACTCCGTGATTTGCTTCGCCACGTACAGGAATTGCGCAAAAAACATGGTCTTGTCCCCGGCGATGATATTCGCCTCCTTGTTTCCGGCGATGAACCCGCACTCCTCTTCGTTGAAAGACATGCCGAATTTTTGAAACGTTCCGCGCATGTTGTATCGATCGTTCGAGAACGACGCGACGAGACCCCCGCACTTTCTTTTGGGGACTTTTCCGCCTCTCTTTGGATCGTGAGGGAATAAGCGCAATGTCTTATCATGTTCACCATACCGAGGCGATCATTTTGAGTAGCTACCCGGTCGGGGAGGGTGATCGTCTCTTTCGTTGTTTTACCCGGGAAATGGGTCTTGTCTTCGCACGCGCGAAGAGTGTGCGTGAAGGACGTTCACGACTGCGCTACGCTTTGCAGCCGTTTTCGCATGTCGAGCTCGACCTGATCCGCGGCAAGCACGGATGGAAGATCATCTCCTCTCGTCTTGTGGATACGTTTGCCGACCTGTGGAAGAACAATGAGAAACGCCGGGTCGTCGCGCAGTACGCGCACCTCACTGCGCGGCTTGTGCAGGGGGAGGAGCGACACGACGAGCTTTTTGAGGAATTGCTTACTGCGTTCTCTTTTCTCCGTACCGTAGAGACCGCCCCCGAAGTGGAGGCCGCCGAATTGACCTTTGTGATCCGACTTCTCGCACATTTAGGATACTGGGACCGATCAAATGTTGTTGCGGAAGACATTGTACGTCTTCCTTGGGGCGCGCAAGCGATCTTTGTCGCCAACAAGGAGCGCCATGCCTTGTTGCGGGAGGTCAATCGCGCGCTCGCGGCATCGCAATTGTAGTGCGCACTTTCGTTTCCCCGCCTTCTCTTGCTATAATGATGCAATGTCAACGGAGTTCGACAGTAGTCGTATTGAACGCGCGAAGCGGGGGTTGTATGGAACGGACCATGCGGGCGGCATGCTTCGCGATGATGGCTTGTCCCCAAATGATATTGATATTGCCAATGACTGGGGAGATACCGAGATTGTCACCGAGCGTGAAGCAAAGAAAAGCGTTTGGGGTGTGAAATTTCTCAAGACTCTGGTCATTGTGGCGATCCTCACTGCGTTTGGTTCGACGGGGTACTTGTTTTACCAATTCTTCGATCCTTTTTCAAAGCCGTCGGATAAGAATATCCAGGTCACCTTCGATCTTCCGGTCGGTATTTCACCGGGGACCCCGGCTGATATCGTCGTGCGAGTGAGTAATCAAAATCGAACCGGGATCGAATACGCGAACCTGACGATCGTTTACCCTTCGGGAACCAAGTCCCCCGACGATTCCTCTCGTGCGCTCCGTGATGAGCGAAAGTTGCTCGGTGAGATCCCTGCGGGTCGATCGGTCGAGTTTCATACTCGCGCGATCTTTCTCGGTGAGGAAAATGTCGATCGGGAAATGCGCTCGACTCTCGAATATCGCTTTGAACGAATGACCTCTGTCTTTTCCAAGTCAGTCACGCAGCCGGTTCGACTTGTTGCCGCGCCGGTCACCCTCACGATCGACGCGCTCAAACAGGTCAATTCGGGGCAAGTGATGCAACTCGGCGTTATGGCGGCTTCGAATACCGTTATTCCGCTCCGTGATGTTCTCGTAAAGATCGAATACCCTCCCGACTTCAATTTCATCGACGCGACTCCAAAACCCACCTTTGGTAATAATATTTGGCGCATCGGAACGATGGATCCCGCGGACCGTTTTCCGATATCGATCCGAGGTATACTTTCGGGTGTTGATTCTCAAGAAAAGGTCTTTCATATAACGACCGGAGCCGGGAGTGATCAGACCGAGCGGGACGTAAGCGCGGTGTATGCAAAGACTCTTGCGAGCGTTCTTATCAAGGAACCCTTCATTGGTGTCGCGTTGATGTTTGACGGAAGGGAAGCCGAAGAAGCGGTGTCTCGATTTGGGAAGAGTGTCCAGGGTACTATTGACTGGAGGAACAACCTTTCCACACGCATCACAAATGCGCAGATCGAGTTGAGACTATCCGGAGCATCTCTCGATCGAACAACTATTACCGCATCAAACGGAGGATTTTATCGTTCTTCGGATGATGTGATCATTTGGGAACAACGAGGAAATCCAGTTTTGGCCAATATTGCGGTCGGACAGAGGGGGAGTGTCGGATTCAATTTCACTCCGCTCGCTTCCGTTAATCAGGGGCAACTTTTCATAAATCCGGTGATCAAGGCCGAGGTGACCATCCGAGGACTCAGACTTTCTGAGGCGGGAGTTCCGGAGGAGGTTAAAACTATCGAGACCAAGACGGTGCGTATCTCAACAGAGACACAGTTTTCGTCAATGGCAGCACACTATAGTGGTTCCTTCGTGAATATCGGACCGATTCCTCCTCGCGTTGATCAAGAGACAACGTACACTGTTACGTGGACGATCCGGAACACGTCCAACCTTGTTACGAATGCGGAAGCGCGAGCAACGTTGCCCCTTTATGTTACGTGGACGGGGTCCGTACATCCGTCTAATGCCGACGTGGCCTACAATCCCGTTACTCATGAGGTTGTTTGGAAGCCGGGAGATATTCCCGCCGGAACCGGACTTGATGCGTCGCCTCGTAAGGTTGAATTTCAGCTGACGATCACCCCCAGTCTCTCTCAGATAAAGACCACCCCTGCCATTCTTTCGAATATCCGCTTCACGGGAACCGATGCGTTCACTGGAGAGACTGTTTCTCAGCAATCTGAAACTCTTACCACAGCTCTTCCTTTTGATCCTCGAGTTCCCAAGGAGGGAGGGCTTGTTGTTCCGTAGGACCTCTTCGGTTGGAACGGACGCGGCTTTGCCAAACATCTTTCCTTTGTGTAGGATTCCCTATATGACAGCACAGCACATCACTTCATCCGAGAAAATGGAAGCGCTTATCGCCCTTTCAAAACGTCGCGGATTCATCTATCAAGGTTCCGAGATCTACGGCGGTCTTGCCGGGACGTGGGATTATGGTCCGCTAGGGGTCATGCTCAAAAAGAATATTGAGAACCTTTGGTGGAAGATGTTTGTCTCCGACCGCGAGGATATGTACGGTGTCGACGCGGCGATTCTCATGAACCCTGCGGCATGGGTCGCATCGGGGCATGTGGGCGGATTTTCTGATCCGCTCGTTGAGGATCTAAAGACCAAGAAACGCTATCGCGCCGATCACTTACTTGAAGATGCGGGTGTTGATGTGAAAGGAATGACCTTGTCGGACATGGACCGCGTCATCAAAGAAAAGAAACTCCTTTCTCCTGAGAAGAATCCGCTTGGCGATGTGCGACAGTTCAACATGATGTTCAAGACCTTTGTCGGCGCGACAGAAGACGCGTCAGGGGTCACATACCTTCGCCCCGAGACTGCCGGCGGAATGTTCATGAATTACAAAAATGTTCTCGACTCTTTCCACCCCAAGCTTCCGTTCGGACTCGGACAGATCGGCAAGGCCTTTCGCAACGAGATCGCCCCCCGCGACTTCATCTTTCGTGTACGTGAACTCGAGCAGATGGAGATCGAGTACTTCATCGACCCGAAGGATTGGGAAGAGCGATTCGAACATTGGCGGCAGGAGATGTGGAAATATATCGACGCGATCGGGCTCTCCCGCGCACATGTGCACGAGCTCGAGGTGGCCGACGAGGATCGCGCGCATTATTCCAAACGCACGATCGATTTTGAGTACGATTTTCCTTTCGGAAAGAAGGAACTTTACGGTTTGGCCTATCGCACCGATTTCGATCTTCGGAGCCACCAAGAAGGAAGCAAGATAGACCTCACTTATTTTAGCGAAGAGACGAAAGATCGGTTCTTGCCCCACGTCATCGAACCGTCGTTCGGAGTCGGACGCACACTACTTGCCGTTATGAGTGAAGCGTACACCGAAGACGAAATGAACGGAGAGAAGCGGGTATATCTCAAATTCAAGCCCGACATTGCCCCGATCCGTGTCGCCGTCTTCCCGCTCCTCAAGAACCGCCCCGAGCTCGTCGCGAAGGCGCGCGAGATTTTTGCACTCCTCAAAAAGGAGTTTCCAAATGTCATGTTTGATGACAATGGCAATATTGGCAAACGCTATCGCCGTCAGGACGAAATCGGAACACCCTATTGTGTGACCGTCGATTTCGACACGCTCGGTGAACATCCCGAGCTTCAAGACACCGTCACTCTGCGCGATCGTGACAGCGGAGAACAGCATCGCGTCCCGCTCTCCGGTCTTTGTGATACACTCAAATAACATCAACGCCCGCACATGCGGGCGTTGTGCTATACTATGCTCCTATGAAACCAACCATCACCACACTTCCGAACGGACTACGGCTTCTCCTTATCCCAATGAAGGAACAGCGCACTGCGACCGCACTCGTGCTTGTCGAAGCGGGTTCCAAGTATGAGACCAAGGACAAGAACGGCATCTCTCATTTTCTTGAACATATGTGTTTCAAGGGGACAACAGCGCGCCCGACGCAACAGGTCATCGCGGAGGAGCTCGACCGTTACGGCGCCGAGTTCAACGCCTTTACTGGACATGAATACACCGGATACTACACCAAGACCGCCGCAGAATTCCTTCCGAACACGATCGATCTTCTCTCGGACATCTACGCGAATTCACTCTTTAGCGAAGAGGACATCGCGCAAGAGAAGGGTGCTATCGAAGGAGAGATCGATATGTATGAAGACATTCCTATGCGCAAGGTGGGGGACCTCTTCATGTCGCTTGTCTACGGCGATCAGCCCGCGGGTTGGGATATTGCCGGAACAAAGGAGCTCGTGCGCTCTTTCACGCGCGAAGATTTTCTCGCCTATCGCAAGCAGCATTATGTTCCCTCCGCGACACTTGTCGTGGTCTCCGGAAGGTTCGACCCCAAGAAGACACTCGCGCTCCTCTCTAAGAAGTTCAGCGATATCAGCTCCGGAAAGAAGAAAGGCAAGCTCAAGGTCAAGGAGTCGCAAGAGAAGCCGGGCGTTGCGGTGCGCTACAAGGAATCAGATCAGACACATCTTATTGTCGGTGTGCGCACGTTCCCGCTTGGTCATCGCATGGAGTATCCACTCGCGCTTCTTGCCGGTATTTTGGGTGTTGGCATGAGCTCGCGACTTTTCCAAAAGGTGCGCACCGAGATGGGGCTTGGGTATTATGTCCGCGCCTCGCATGAGACCTATACCGACCATGGGCTTCTTACTGCCTCCGCCGGAGTCGTCAATGATCGCGCGGAAGAGGCGGTCGCCGCGATCGTGAGGGAATTCGCACGGATGAAGGACGAACTGGTGTCGGAGTCGGAGCTTTCAAAGGCCAAAGAGATGTTTGCAGGGCGTCTTTTGCTCGGTCTCGAGTCATCCGATGAGATTGCCGAGTTCTATGGTGGACAGGATATCCTTCATCGCGAACTCAAGTCTCCCGAAGAGGTCATCGCGAAGATCCGCGCAGTCACCGCGGCGGAGATCCGTACCGCGGCACGTCGTGTCTTCACGAATGATCGTTTGAACTGCGCCCTGATCGGTCCGTGGAAGAAGGTCGACGGTTTTCGCACCGCTCTCACGTTCTAGTCCGGTTTGAGCTTTCTCGTGGAAGAGTGTTATGATGATGTGAGTGAAAAAGAATGAGAACGGCACACTTGAGATCGTCATCTCATCGGGAACAGTCATTCGTACAGTCCTGATACTGGCTTTTTTCGCACTCCTGTGGTTCTTGCGCGATATTGCGCTTGTTGTCCTGACCGCGGTTGTTGTGGCTTCGGCGTTTGAGCCGATGGTACATTTCTTTGTGAAGAGAAATGTTCCGCGCCTGCTCGCGCTTGTTGTTGTGTATGTTTCCGCGATCGCATTTCTTGCGGGACTCCTCTATTTCTTCGTTCCCGCGATCATCGACGATATCAGCCGTTTGGCGCAAGTCCTCCCGAAGTATCTTGACGACAAGGATCTTTGGAACCCCTTCGCGGGAAGTTCCGATGTGCTCGAAAGCGGTCTTGCGCGCGGAACGGAGAGTGCCGAGATCGCCAGTGGATTCCTCCATGGTGACATCTTCGCCATCTTCAAAAGTGGTATCCAAAGCGGGGGAATACTTCAAACCCTGAGCGTGTTCTTTGGAGGATTCCTCTCCTTTGTCCTGATCATCGTTCTTTCCTTCTATTTTTCCGCACAGGAAAGAGGGATCGAGAATTTCTTGCGCCTTATTACCCCGCTCCGCTCTCGTTCGTATGTCGTTGATCTCTGGAAGCGCGCGCAGGGGAAGATCGGGCTCTGGTTTCAAGGACAGCTCTTGCTCGGCGCGCTGGTCGGTGTGCTTGGCTATCTCGGACTCATGGTGATGGGAGTTGAATCCGCACTCTTTCTCGCGGTGATCATGATGGTCTTCGAGATCATTCCTGTTTTTGGGCCCATCCTCGCGGCGGTCCCCGCGGTCGCGATCGCGTTCACGGAGGGTATTCGCATGGTCGATCCCGGACTTACCGCAGCGCTTGTTGTTGGGATCTTTTACTTCATTGTCCAACAGTTCGAAAGCCACCTCATCTATCCACTTGTTGTGCGCAAGGTCATCGGCATTCCACCCGTACTTGTTATTCTCGCGCTCATTATTGGGGCAAAGCTCGCGGGATTCCTTGGTATTCTTCTCTCTGTTCCGGTCGCCGCGGTGCTTATGGAGTTTTTGAATGATATAGCAAAAGAGCGCAAGATCTACGACGACTGAAGCTCACTGTCGGCGCCCTGCGATTTTTTCATCAACGAAAGGTTCGGCGGATGTATAAAACATACACCCCCTCGAACACTCCCGTTGCGAAAAAATCGTATTGCATCCAACATTGAGCTTCAGTTCCTTTGTTTTTGTGCGCACTTCGCGCTTTTCTTCCGGAAGAGTCGGGAAGCAGTATTATCCATACAGCTTCTCCGACATCTGCCGATCGAAAAACACGAATTGCATCCCAAAATGAACGCTTAGCCCCTTGCTACCCCCCCTCGAACACTCCCGTTGCGAAAAAATCGTATTGCATCCAACAGTGAGCTTCAGTTCCTTTGTTTTTGTGCGCACTTCGCTCATCCTTCCCGATGCTTGATTTTTCGAATTTGCGCGAGTACGATACAATCTCCTTATGTCAGCACAGAACCACATCTATATCACTACCACGCTTCCGTATGTGAACGCCGATCCGCATGTCGGTTTCGCGATGGAGGTCATTCGCGCCGACGTGCTCGCGCGCTATCATCGCGCAGAGGGGAGTTCCGTCTTTTTTAATACCGGCACCGACGAGCACGGCGCCAAGATTCACGAGGCCGCGACAAAAGAGGGTGTTACGCCCAAGGAGTACACCGACCGCTTTGCGGCACGCTTTCGCGAACTCAAAGACCTCTTGAATCTCTCCGTCGACAACTTCATCCGCACGACGGATGAGCATCACCTCATGGCGGCGCAGGAATTCTGGAAGCGCTGCGCGGCAAACGGCGACATCTATAAGAAATTTTATAAAGTGAAGTATTGCGTGGGGTGTGAGCTCGAGAAGACCGATTCGGAACTCGACGAGAACGGCCGCTGTCCGATCCACCCCAACCGTGAGCTCGAGGTACGCGAGGAAGAGAACTATTTCTTCCGCTTTTCGAACTATACCGACAAGTTGGCTGTCTTCTACAACGCGCATCCCGACTTTGTGACCCCTGAAACACGGTTTAATGAAGTAAAGGCCTTTGTCGCGCGCGGACTCGAGGACTTCTCGATCTCACGCCTTGCCTCCAAGATGCCGTGGGGTGTCCCTGTGCCGGGCGACGACGAGCATGTCATGTATGTGTGGTTCGACGCCTTGGTGAACTACATCTCCGCGATCGGTTGGCCGGATCGTATGGATCAATTTGAAACATGGTGGCCGGTCATTCAGTATTGCGGTAAGGACAACAACCGCCAGCAGTCCGCGATGTGGCAAGCGATGCTCATGTCCGCACAACTTCCAAACTCCAAACACATCGTGATCGACGGCTTCATCACCTCGGGCGGGCAGAAAATGTCGAAGTCATTGGGGAACGTGATCAATCCGGTGGAGGTGGTGGAATATTTCCGCCCCTACACGCCCTTCCCCGAAGATGTACTTCGTTTTGTACTCCTCCACGATATGCCTTCGTTTGAAGACGGCGATCTCACCATGGAGAGCATCAAGGCAAGTTATGCTGCCAACCTTCAGAACGGCATCGGCAACCTCACGAGTCGCATCATGAAGATGGCGACGACACATCTCGCCCAACCCGTTGCCTTTCAGCACACGAATGGTCACGCGCTCGACTCGTATATTGCCCATTTTGACCTCAAGTCTGCCCTCGGAGAAGTGAACGCTGCCGTCTCCGAACTCGACCGTTATATCCAAGAGACAGAACCATTTAAGGTCATCAAGGTTGACCATGATCGCGGAATGGCCCTCATTATTGAAATGGTGGAACGTCTCGGGAGTATCGCGCTTGTGCTTACCCCCTTCCTCCCTCGCACTGCGGAAGAGATCCGTCGCCTCATTCGCGAGCACCAAATGCCCGCTATCCCGCTCTTCAATCGGATTCCTTGATCCTTCATTCTGTGCTTATATTGAGGGAGATCGACCATGTGAGGAGGTTCTATGTCGGATATCATGTTTGATGAGATCGGTATTGTTGACGGCACGTATGTTTACGGGGATTGGAAGCGCATCGCGACGCACGACGAGGCAAATATCAAAGGGTTCTTTGGTCCTTATCGCTTTCTTTCGAACATGTGGCCGTGTGTCGTGTATTGCGACGGCATACAGTATCCGTCCGTCGAGAACGCGTATCAGGCGGCGAAATTCCCGCAAGGAATGCGTCCGTATTTCTTTGTCACCTGCGATCCTTACGAGTCAAAGCGTGCGGTGCGCGAAATGGAAGGACGTGTTTCTTCCGAGGAGTGGAACACGAAAAAGGTCGCGGTCATGAGTGAACTCTTGTTTCAAAAGTTCGATCGCATCATGAACCCCGAGCTTCACGCACTCCTTCGCGCGACAGGCGAACGCTTCCTTGAGGAGACGAATTGGTGGAAGGATACCTTTTGGGGACGCACGCAAGACGGAGTTGGTGCAAATACGCTTGGGGTACTTCTTATGCGCGTGCGCGACAGTCTGCGCGGGGAGGTGTGACCAACGTTACGACCAAAAAAGAAGGCGCGGTGAAATATCCGCGCTTTTTTGCTATCATGACCCGATATGGCAACAGCATCTATTGATATTCATTCTCATCTAAATGACCCGCGATTCGAACCGGATCTTCCTGACGTTCTTGCGCGGATGCGCGCCGCGAACGTTGCGACTATCGTCGTGGGGACCGATCGCGTGATGAGCGAGCGCGCTGTTTCTTTGGCGGAGGAACATTCCGACATTTGGGCGACTGTCGGACTTCATCCGACCGACAACCATAACGAAGCATTCGACCCTGCAACCTACGCGCGACTCGCCGCGCATCCTCGGGTTGTCGCGATCGGTGAGTGTGGGCTCGATTATCATTGGCCCGCGCACGACGGTTGGCCGAGCGGGGAGCGTGAAGAGAAGGCGCGCCAGCATGCGCTCTTTCGTGCGCAGATCGCAGTGGCAGAGATGGCAAAAAAGCCCCTCATGATCCACGGGCGACCCACTGCGGGAACGATGGACGCGTATGATGATATTCTCAATATCCTTTCCGATTTTCCCGACATTCGCGGCGACGTGCACTTTTTTGTGGGGGATACCGCTATCGCGCGACGCTTCCTCGACATCGGCTTCACACTCTCCTTCACGGGGGTGACCACTTTCACGCATGATTACGACGAGGTGATCCGTTATGTTCCCGCTGATCGCATCATGGCGGAGACGGACGCTCCTTATGTTGCCCCTGTTCCACATCGCGGCAAACGCAACGAACCCGCCTATGTTGTTGATGTTGTCGCGGCACTCGCGGGTATTCGCCATGTCCCCCTTGAGCAGTTTTTCGAAACGACTCATGCGAATTCGGTGCGAACATTTGGTCTTATGTAAAAACCCGCCGAAGCGGGTTTAGGACAGGAGTAAATACATTTCCTTTATTGGAGATGTTGCAAAAGAGCGTTGTTCTGATCTATATCGAAAACTTCGACCGACCATAAGTGTCAATGCGTCAATGTATCGTATTCCCAGGTATCCGGCTATTGTTCCTTTGATCGGACCAAAGCGCCCGATGTGGACGCTCGTTCCGTGTCCGCATTCTTCCTCGGATATTTCAATGACATATCGGTTTCCTGAAACGGTGAGGATGTTAAAGAGGGTGTGTGCCGGAAGGATCGAGAGCGCAATGCGGGGCACCGGTGTTCCGCGCGCGTGTGCGAATCGGTATATCGTGGCACGGCTACAGTGCTCAAGCATCAAAAACTCCCTGTTTCAGAATGTTTGGTCTGTGGGCACTCTACAATCAGCTCATCACTCCGTCAATGTTGTCGTATTGTGCTAATTTTGACAACCCCGTCTCTCCCTGTTAGGATGCACCTATTATGAAAAAAGAACAGATAAGTATCGAAGCCACTCCGAACGATCCGAAGATCTACGAAATCGGCTTCCATATCGTGCCCACTGTCCCTGAGGACGGTCTTGGCGCGCGCGTCACGGCGATCCGCGACGTTATTGAAGGGAATGGCGGTCATGTGATCGCAGATGAATATCCAAAGCACATGGAGCTCTCATATCCCATGACGAAGGTTGCGTCGAATAAGCGTTCGATGTATCGCACTGCGTACTTCGGATGGATTAAGTTTGAGGTCGACCCCGCACAGGTGAAGGCGATCGAACTCGGGATCAAGAAGGACGATCTCGTGCTCCGCTTTATCATGGTGAAGACCGTTCGCGAGAACACGATGGTCCCCAAGAAGTTGCTCCAGCAGAAGCGCGGCGAAGAAACCGCTCCGAGAGCGGAGGAAAAGGTAGAAGAAAAGCCTGCACTTTCCGCGGAAGAGTTGGATAAGACGATCGACGAGCTCGTCATCAGCTAAACTTTCTCACGTATGTACATTAACAAAGCAATGATCTACGGGAATCTCACGCGAGACCCCGAGATGAAGGCGCTCCCCTCCGGTATCTCCGTTATTTCGTTCTCGGTCGCGACGAATCGCACATGGAAGGACAAGAACGGCGCCAAGCAGGAGTCGGTCGAATATCACAACGTGGTAGCATTCGGCAAGCAGGCGGAACTCATCAATCAGTACGTTCGCAAGGGTCAGCCGATCTATCTCGATGGTCGCATTCAGACCCGCAGTTGGGACGACAAGGACGGCTCCAAGCGTTATCGTACCGAGATCGTCGTCGAGAATTTCCAGTTTGGACCCAAGGGTGGAAGCGGGGAATACTCAGGCGGAGGAGCATCAGCGCCAGCCAAGTCGGCGAGTGCGCCAGCCAAGCAGCCCGCGCCAGATGCGCTCGACACAATAGAGTATCCGGAAGAGGATATTAATCCTGACGACATCCCGTTTTAAAAACGTATTTTTGGTACACTACTCGACTTTCCTGTGTCAGGTCTGGAAGCAGTATATGAATACAGCTTCTCAGACACTGCCACAGTCCAAGTCTTCGTATTGTTCACAAAAATCCATTTTTAAACTTTTTGGACAAGAAAGTAGACGAGAATCTTCCCGAGACTACTTCATTCTCCATTGCTTTGAACTCATTATTACTTATCGCACGAAACATGAAAAAACAACAAGATTATCTTTCGGCAAACAACATCAAGTACATCGACTACAAGGATGTTGAATTGCTCCGCATGTTCCTCACTCCGCACGGACAGGTCATGCACGCACGCCGCACCGGCCTCACCGCCAAACAGCAACGCGCGCTCGCTCTTGCCGTCAAGCGCTCGCGCTACATGGGACTTCTGCCGTACATTGCGGCATAAGTATGAAAACCGCCTGAATAAGGCGGTTTTTTGTTACTGGCTCGGCATTGATTGCTTTTTTATTATTTTGTGATATAATAGGAAGAGGTGTTTCCTTTCACTCAACAAGGAGGATCCTCTCATGGTTACCGCTCTTGTGCTGCTGTATATTTTTTGGACGATACCCATCGTTGTCTGCGTGATCATGGCTCTCGGATTTTTGATCTCTGAGCGGGACTCGGCAACTCTTCTTGGGGTTGAGCCCAGACGTCGAGAACTCCTTCTCGTCACTCCACAGGTGATCGGAGCCGTTCCGATGGTCTTGATCATTGTCGGTTGTTTTTTTTGGCCGATTGCATTGGTGATCGCGCTTGTCAAGATTCCGCTTCGCAATCGGCAATTCCATCGTTCTTGATCTTTTCCTTTCCCGCTCTTCATCCACGAAGAGCGGGCTTTCTTTTTTGGCGAGTTCTTGATAGAACTATATTTGGTCTTTGGTCAATCATTGAATGGAGGGTGTGATGTTGTTCCTCGTGTGGGTGCATGGGGTTGGAACGGTTTTCTTCTTTTTCTTTTTTATGCACTGCGCGAGTCGCATGCTGGTGCGTTACGGAGTGCTTTCCGGCACGAGCCACGATGCGGAATTGCTCCGAAAGGCATGTCGCGTCTTTGGTTGCGGTCGTGCGATGCTCGTCTTTCTCTCCGCGCTTCTTTGGCCGCTCCTTCTTTTGCTCTTTGTTCTGTTTGATATGTATTCGCGAACTCCTTTTGTGTCGTCGCGTACTGTCCTCGCGTTTGAGCGCCTCGTTCACTGGGCACTCTTAGGATTTACATCTCGGACGCTTCCGCGCCGCGTGCAATAAGGAAAAGAAAGCCCCGCAGGATATGCGGGGCTTTGTTGTGGAAGGTCACGCTATGCTTTCTCAACGCGCTCGGTATATTCGCCGGTGTCGGTGTTGATGCGGATGACGTCGCCTTCGTTGATGAACATCGGGACATTTGCCGTCGCCCCGGTCTCAAGCGTCACGATCTTTGTCGCATTCCCGGAAGTGTTGCCACGCACCGCGGGGGCGGATTCGGTCACTTTGAGTTCAACTTTGATCGGGTAGCGCAAACCGATGATGTCGTCATTGAAGGTCGTTGCTTCAAGGACGGTATTCGCTTTGATGAACTTGATGTTCACGCCCACGTGTTCAGTATCAAGCGTGAAGCGGTCCGAAGCGTCTTTTGCGTCACAGAACCAATATTCTCCGCGGTTCGCGTAGAGATACTTGACCTCACGGACACCCATGTCCGCTTCTTCCGCCTTCTCGAATTGATGGAAGACAACCTCTTTCACATTGCCGGTCAGGAGATTCTTGACCTTGGTGTGATTCACAGGGCGAGACTTTTGCTTTTGAAAGACATGCGCGTCGAGCACTTCGTACGGCTCATCGTCGATCAGGATGACCTTACGGGGAAGAATTTCATTGTAGTTCAACATAATGTGGCTAGTCTACTGGATAGTGTGGAAATTGTCGAGTCACGCGTGCACGATGCGTGACCTTTCTTTTTTCCCCTGTGTTCTCACTAACATATGACACAACAGCAAAAAGAAAAGGTGGTCGTGACGGGCGGAGCGGGCTTCATCGGCTCTCATTTAGTGGACGCGCTTCTTGAGGCAGGGAAGGAGGTCGCGGTCATTGACGATCTTTCGGGTGGCAAACGCGAACGGGTCAATCCCGAGGCGACACTTCATGTCGTTGATATCCGTGACTACGATGCGATCGCACCCATCATTGCGGGCGCGCGGAAGGTGTTTCATCTTGCGGCACTCCCTCGGGTGCAGTTTTCGATCGAGCATCCGGTTGAGACGCATGAGGTCAACGTCAACGGCACTCTCAATGTCCTGCTTGCCGCCAAGGAGGCGGGAGTCAAGCGAGTCGTGTATTCCGCGTCGAGCTCGGCGTATGGTGATCAAGCGACTCTTCCGCTTCGCGAGGACATGCTCCCCGCGCCGCTCTCTCCGTATGGACTCCACAAATTCATTGGCGAGCATTACGCGCGTGTCTTTTCCGAAGTATACGGTCTCGAGACGGTTTCGCTCCGTTACTTCAATGTCTATGGGGCGCGGCTTGACCCGGACGGAGCGTACGCACTCGTGATCGGCAAGTTCTTGAAGCAACGCGCGGAAGGGGGACCCATGACGATCACCGGAGATGGCACGCAAACGCGGGACTTCACACATGTGCGTGATGTCGTTCGCGCTAACATTCTCGCGTCCGAGCGCGACACGGTTGGGCATGGAGAGATGATGAATATCGGCGCGGGAAGGAATGCCTCGATCAATGAGCTTGCCGCGTTGATCGGAGGACCCGTCACCTACATCCCCGTTCGACTCGAACCCAAAAACACACTTGCCGACAACACAAAGGCTCGTGAACTTCTGGGTTGGATCCCCGAAGTCGCTCTCGCCGACGGCATCGCGGAGTTGAAGAAGGAATGGGGAATCGGGGGAGGAGAGTAGTCTGTAGTTGATAGTCTGTAGATAGGGAGTAAGAATAAGAATTCTTTTTCTCAGCGTTCGCTCGAAAGCACATATCAGAATGTGTGCTTTGCTCACTCACTTGAGAATAGGGATGAGGGAGTAGGGAGTAGATAAATTCAGAGACAAACAAAACACTTTCCAAGTGAGGTTTTTCGTCCAACCTTTTCCGCACGCCGCTCGTCTCTCCTGCGGAGACTCGCTTTATCCTCGGCGCCGATCCGTCAAGTATAAATGCACTTGACGGAACCAAGCACCACTCCGAGTACTTCCAAATTCATAGTCGCTCCGCTCTGTGAATTTTAGGTCGCCCGGCACCTGCGGGGCATGCGGAGAAAGGTGGGCGTGGGAGGTGAGATACAAAATGCGAGAGAGGTGTGGAAGGGAGATATACCCTTCCGTCATCCCGAGGGCTGCCGAGGGATCCAGAAGGTGTAACCTGAGGAAAAAACCAAGGGCAACCCTTTTTTAAATTCTGAAGGGTCGCCCTTTGTTTTTTAAATGCGAGAGACTCAGAAAGTGGTCGTTACCTAAGTCTGACTTTGGTTTCAAGTGTATAAGGGCGGCCCTTGTACAGTACATGTCTCCCTCTTTCGTCCTCTTGAATTTGTGTTTTCTACTCCCCACTCCCTACTTTCTACTCCCCGCTTCTTTTTGCCTTTTCTCCTTCTCCCTCTATACTGTACCCATGTTACTCGACGACGAGCCCATGACCGGCAACACCGCCCCCGACGAGGTGATCCTCGAAGCATCCCTTGCGAACCCGAGTCTTTTTGTTGTGCTTGTGCGGCGTTATCAGGAGCCGTTTGTGCGCAAGGCCGAAGGTGTTGTGCGGAGTCGTGAAGAGGCGGAGGACATCGTGCAGGAAACCTTTACCAAGATCTATTTCAACGCCCGCCGTTTCAAGACGGTCGAAGGCGCGTCTTTCAAGTCGTGGGGATACAAGATCCTCATGAATACAACCTTCACGCACTATCAGAAGTTAAAGAAGAAGGGAGCAGTGCAGACCGAACTCGACCCTGAGTTCTACGAAGCGCTCCCCGACCCGGCGAATCATATGCACGAGGATACGATGCGCGATTATGTCGCTTCATTCCTCGCGCGAATGCCCGAACAGCTCGCCCGCCCGCTTTCGCTCCATTTTATCGACGAGTATTCCCAAAAGGAGATCGCCACAATGGAGGGCACAACCGTTCCCGCCATTAAGACCAAGATCTATCGGGCAAAGAAAGAATTCACGCGACTGTTGCGTGAAGACGAGACCAACAGACCATGAGCAATATCCACGACACAACCGAGCATGCACTGACCCGTCGCATCATGCGCCGCATTTATGTGGTTTCGCTTTTGCGCCGCGTATTGCACCCTGTTTTCTTGAAGGCGCTCGTGGTACTCGCCTTTATTTTTCGTTCTACCTCATATGTTTCATATCGCGATGTGTTCGCGAACGCGCCAAGCCTGCTCGATATCGAGAACAACCTTCGCTTTTTCGCCGGAGCATTCGCGCACACCTCAACCGCGACACTCTATCTTTATCTTGGCATCATTTTCATGACACTCTGGATCACTTTCGACATGGTCCGCAGCAAACGCTCATTCTTCTAATTGATTTTTTGCTCACCGTTCGTATACTCCTTTTCAGAGCTTGTCCATTTGGATAAGCATTTCTTTTTTTGAGAAGAGGTGAAGGATGGAACTCAATGTGAACGATGAGGCCGTCTGGCCTGCCATCAAATTCCTGATCACGCGATTATGTACTGATCTCGCACACAATGATAATGCTCCTCGGGCCTTGCTTCAAGAAGGAAAGGCGGAACAGGGGACGATCGACCGCGCGGTGCGGGAATATCTTCTCCATTGCAATACGGTACCCCGCTTGCGTGCACTCACGAATATCGGCTACGCACTCGACGTTGCACGTCTCGGCGCGTCTCGGTCTATCTGCGAGGAGCTCGCGCGCGAGGTGATCCGCAAAGGGATGATCCAAGCCGCGCAAGGCGTTGTCGCGCAACTCCTTGATCGTGAGTTGACCGCCGTCGAAGTGAAGGCGCTTGTCGAGGCCTATGTCACTCGCGTTGGTACAAGATCCGCCGCCGATGAAACGGTATTGCTCGCGCTTGCTAAGCGAACACTCGCCCCTGAGGAGGTCGTGATCGTCGATGCGCAGATCGCCGACCTTGTTCGTGAATTCGAACGCATTGACCACCTGTGACCGCACCTCTTTTTATCACTCCCGCGCCCCTCTCCGGGGCGCTTTTTTGTTGACTTTTGAACCCCCCCGTGCTCGCATCACCTCTGAACAGGGATGGCGAGAATACCTCGAGCGTGCTAATTGTTCATTTTTTTGAAGGAGAAGAGTGATGAGCGGCACATCCAAGGATGCCCCGTCGTATCCGACCAAACCGGACCACAACCACGGCAGCAAGAAGAAGTGACCGGCAGCCGGTAGCTTCGCACCCGCCATTATTGTGGCGGGTGTTTTCATTCGTGTTAGCATGGAGGTACACATATGAGACGAACTAATATCGAAGACAACGAGACATACTCTCGGCTATTGCTCCCGGAGTGGGAGTCTTTTGATCCAAAAAAGATCCTTGTTCGCTTGCGGCGTTTGTATGCGCGCGAACGCGTGGTCATCAGCGAGGGGCTCAAGGATGGGATTTCTTTTCCTGATCTCATCCGCCTGCGTGAGTCGATCCGTCGAGAGATCATTTCTTTGCTTGGTCAATTTTTTCATATTGAACGAGTTGCCCCTCTCTGTTTTGAAGCAATGGACTCTGTGTCCGTGTTGGTCCGTGCTGAGATAGAGAAACATTCGTAATATATGACACTTACTTCCGGATACGCGAAGATGGTCCGACAAAGTTTGTTGAGCTTGGGGCAACATGATTTCGATGAAACAAGCTGGTACCTTACTCGCGAGGAAGCGGAGCTTTCGGGTGAGCTCCCGAAGTTCGGCAATGCAGAGCGAGTGGCCATTCTCCGCAGTGAGCTTGATGAGCTTGAAGGGTGTTATAACAGTGAACCTGAAGGACACATTGCTCTTGTTCCCCGAATGCTTGAGCTGCGCGCGCTCATCGCGAGTGAACTTGGCTACTCGTCATTCAATGAAAAGCAGTTACGTGGATTGATGATGTCACATATTGGAATGTTGGGACTGCGTCGTCTCTTGCCGAGACATATTCTTGCCACCACAAAAAAGTTGGATGATCGCGCAATGTATGAGGATCTGTATACAGCGCAAGATGTTCTTCGAGGTGTTTTCCATGTTTTCCGAACGCGATACGGTCTCACACTCACGAAGACGCGTGCCTCGGGGTGGAATGAAAATGTCTCTTTTTACACGGTGTATCGAGGAGGTACTCTTGTCGGCGGTCTTTATTTGGATCTTTTTGCGCGGAAGGGAAAGATGAAAGGTTCTTGGGTGACGACACTGAGGGACGGCACCACTGAAGCTCTCCCCCTCGTTGTTCTGGTGAGTGACCTCAAGAAGGGGCGAAAGAATTCACACCACCAATTGCTTACCGTGCTTCACGAGAGTGGGCACGCACTCCACCATCTGTTTGCTCACCCTCGGTCATATCTTGGCTTTGTCCGTTATGTTGAGGAGGATGCCATGGAGGTGTTTGGGCGTTTCTTTGAACGTTATGCGTTCGAGGAGGAGGTGATCCGTGCGGCACTACCGGGAAAAACAAGTGAAGCGGAGGCTTGTCGCATCGTGCGATGGGTTATGTCCGCAAAAAGTGCGTACCTCATGTTTGATCGTCGTTACGATCTTGCGGTGAGTGCCTTTGACCAGGATATCCACGCGCAGCCAAAAAGAAGTGAGGAGGAAATTCGTCGAACATGGAAAAAGATCTATGCAACATATATTGGAGGGAAGGATGCTGATCGTTTGCCCCCCTCACTTCGTTCTGTTTTTGGAGGTCCTCATTCCGCCCGCTTTGTCATTTATGTATGGGCGGATATTCTCGCCGCGCAGATGTTTCATCAATATCAAATGTTGCGGAAGCGGGATTCTAAAAAGGCGGAGCATGTACTTCTCGAAATGTTCCAAAAAGGATCATCTGCGCCATTCTGGGATATTTCTGCTCCGCTCTTGGGAGGGCGAGCCACCGCAAAAAGTTATCTTGCTGAAATGAAAGGAGTATAGGTGATTCTTCTGCTCACTCATGATGATACGGCAGTCCGCGGAGGATCGTGAATGCGCGGTAGAGTTGCTCCGTCGCGAAGAGCCGCACCATCTCATGAGAAAAGGTCATGCGTGAGAGGGAGATTGTCGTGTCCGCCCGCGCTTTGAGCGTATCACTTGCGCCGTATGGTCCTGCGACGACAAGCGTGACCTCTTGCCCGCCCTGCATGCGCTTGTCGATCCATTGCGCGAACTCTTGCGAGGAGAACTCCTTGCCTTGCTCATCAAGGAGCGCGACAAAGTGTTTCGGTGTGATGTACTTTTCAAGCACAAGCGCTCCTTCACGCTCCGAGCGTTCACGGGGCGAGAGGGTGCTTGCCTGCTTGATGTCCGGAACTTCGATAAGTGCGACATCAGCAAAGTGTGCGAGGCGTTCCATGTACTCGGAAACGCCTTCTTTAATGTATGGTGTTTGAGTCTTTCCAACAACAAGGAGCGTGATCTTCATGATGGTCAGAGGATAAGCATACCGTCTCCGAATGAATAAAAACGGAATTTTTCGTTGATCGCGATCGTGTAGAGGTCGAGGATGCGTCGCTTTGCCTTCTTGTGTTCCAAGAGGGCGTCAACCAAGAGCATGAGCGATGAACGGGGGACGTGAAAGTTGGTAATAAGTCCATCCGCGATACGGAAGTTATACGGCGGATAGATGAAGATGTCGGTTCCGCCCCCGCCCGCCTCTACTTTGTACAAGGGCGGCCCTTGTACGGGGGTTGCGGCGGATTCGATGGTGCGCATGGCGGTCGTTCCGACGGGAATGACGGGTACGCCCTCCGCCTTCGCGTCATTTATCTCCTTTGCTCCTTGTTCGGAGACTTCGTAATATTCGGTGAAGAGTCGCTTTGTTGAAAAATTCTCCGCTCCGATCGGCGCGAAAGTTCCCGCGCCCACATGAAGGGTCACTTCGCTTTGCGTGACGCCTTCCCGTAGAAGCCCCGCAAGCAGCGCGTCGCTAAAGTGGAGACTTGCGGTTGGTGCCGCAACCGACGCGGGATGCTTCGCGAGGACGCTTTGGTATTCGCTCCGGAGGTGTGCTTCGGAAAGAGGGCTCCCTTTGATGTACGGCGGGATCGGAGTGACTCCTTCGCATTCCAAGAGAAGGAAGAGTTCGGGGATCGACACACTCGGGTGAAAGAAAAAGAACTGCTCATCTTGTCGCGTGACGGCAAGCGTTGCTCCGCTTTTGAAAAAGAGCGTGGCGCCGTGCGCAAGTTTGCGGTCCACGATACCCTTGATCTCGGTGTCTCCTTGTCGATATTCGTTCATCATAAGGAGTACCTCGATCTTGCCGCCCGTTTGTTTGGTAAGCCAAAGACGCGCCGGAACGACCTTGGTATTGTTCATCACGAGGAGGGCGGGGTGGGGCAGGTAGCGGCCGATATTCGCGAAGATGTCGAAGGCGACCTCATCAGTCTTTGTGTTATACACGAAAAGCCGCGCCGATTCGCGGGGTGAGGCCGGTGTCTTCGCGACAAGCTCCTCGGGGAGGTGGTAGTCGTAGCGATCAAGAATATCCATGATGGAAAATGTAGCAGGTTTCGCGGTATATGCAACGCTCTGAGACACTTTTTCGTTTCTTGTGGTACACTCATTCCATGACCACGCCAGACGACATTCGCCCCGCGCAACCGCTCACCTCGTTCACTCCGGACGAGGCGGAAGCATTACTCTCCGCGCTCAAAGAAGACGCGACGGAATTGAACGAGTGGCTCGATGAGGAATCCGTCTCCGTGCTTAAAAATGAGGTCCGCAAGAAGGGGGACTCATGTTGTGGGCATGACCACTGAACGACTACAAGAAAAGGACGAAGACGAGACGCATGCAATCGATCGCAATGAGCGCGATGAGGGTGTTTTCCCCGAGTCGCTTGAGTCCCCGCTTTCACAAGAGGACGTTGTGCGCGCCCGCGCGGAGGATGTTCTTGCGACACTCCACTCTCCCGTTGAGGTCGCGGAGCGCGCCGCGCCGCTCGGAGAAGAGGGCACTCGTGTCGAGAGTATCTACACGCGCTTTCGCGAGCGTATCGAACGACTCACGAATGAAACCCTTCGTCTTGCGCGCGTCGGTATTGCCGCCGGTGTCGTGCTCGCCTCTCCCGCACTCGCGGAAGAGTCACCGACTCCTCCCGATGATGCCCCCGTCGCGACCGAGAGTGAGAACGAAAGCCGAGAGTCCACGATCAAAGAAGAGTTTGATCCCGGAGCGGAACTCACACCCGAAGAGGTTGAAGAAGGGATCGCAGTCATGGAATCGGTATTGCGTGAAATGAAAGAGGGTCAGCGCGAACGCATGCTCTTTGATGCGAGAATGGAGCAAGGGTTCGCGTCACGGCACGAACTGCTTTCTTATTTTGCCGAACTCGCACGCACTCATCGTGCCGAGTATGCGGCACTCTATGGAGTTCGCGACGACGGCAGGGTCACGCTTGGAGAATACTACACAAGCGGACGTTCGGACCTCTTCTTTCCTTCAAAGGAGGGAGCGACGTTCTCTCTTTCCCATGCGCGTTTTGGTGATGTTTCCGAGGTGCGCTACTTGCACACACACCCCGAGCGTTCGATCGCGGAGGTACTGCGCAAAGGGGGAGAGTTTGGCGGAGATGCTTCTCTTGCTGAGATACCCACGAATGATCCGGAGTTTGGTCGTCGTCCGTTTCCGTTCAGTTCTATTGATATTAGTGCCGCAATATTTGGTTCCATAAGGAATCAGTTGGAGGGAATTGCCCGCGGAGGTGACGCGATTCATGAGGAGCGCGCCTTCGTAAGCGAGGTTGTTGATCCTTCGGGGACATGGGAGATCACCGTTGACCTTGCGCATCCGTATCTTCGGGAACACGCGGAAGCACGCGAAGTATCTGCGCTCGAAACGAAAGAAGCACGCGACCTGATGGAGCGATATGGGCTCACACCTGAGGAATTGCGTGAGATGCTTCGTGGCGTGACTTCCCCTGATGAATTTGTCGCACGACGTTCTTCGGGAAGGAAAGAGGTGATGAATGTGGATTTTCTCCATGTGTGGGCGGCATACATGACGGCGGGGGTTGTTGGCCCAACCGGCAAGAATGAACTCACTGAGCTCCAACTTGAATTTCTTCGTCATGACGCGGATACCGACAAGGATGTTGTCGACCGCTATATTGCGGCGCTTGCCGAACGCGGATTGCATGTGACCTTCACCCCGCACTCGACTCATGGTGTCAACCTTGCGGAACCGCCTCCTTTTGATGCAACCGGACCGGAATAAGAGAACGACCCGCGAACGGGTCGTTTTTGCTCACTCCTCCGCGCGCTCTGCGAGGATCTCTGCAAGCGCGAGGAGGGACAATGTATTGGTAACGTATTTTTCAAGATCGGACTTCGCGATCCCCTCCATTCGGGGTTTCCACATGTCGACACCAGAGAGAAGTTCTCCGCGCAAGACGGGGGCGGAGAGGATCTCGGACCACATCTCGGGCGGAAGCGCTCGCACACGGTGAATGAGCACCCACTCGGAAGTGGCGATGAACTCCTCCGGAGTGCCGCAGCTTGCCATTGTCCGGCGGAGGCTGTGCTCGGTGATAGCGGTTTCTACCAGTTCGGAAAGCAGGGTAGACATGACGTCTCCTTTTTTGGTGTGATGAAAAGACAAGAATCTCTACTTATTTGATTATACCACTTTTATAACCACTACGTCAATTTCCTGTACTTGCTGAGGGTAAGTACTTCTATATAAACTGTTGACTTTCCCGCGACTTTCCCATAGTATGGCGGACAAGCCATTTCATAGAGTTTTTCTTTTACGCCGTGGGAGGATCAGGGGCGTTCGTACACAATGTGCGACGCAACCCCAAGATCTCTTCCGTCGCGTGGGCGAAGCACTCGTGAGATTACCATTATTATCACGCAATCTATGACACGATCACTTAAGAAAGGACCATATGTGTACGAGAAGCTCCTCACCAAGATAGAGGGGAAGAAGCCGGATGCGGCCGGCATCATCAAGACCTGGGCGCGCGCCTCTCAGATCGCTCCCGAGATGGTGGGATACACCTTCGGTGTGCACAACGGACGCGAATTCATCGAGGTGAAGGTTACCGAGGACATGGTCGGGCACCGTCTCGGCGAGTTCTCTCCGACCCGCAAGTTCTACCGCCACGGTGGAAAGATGCAGAAGGAACTCGAGGCCAAGAAGAAGGAAGCGGAGATCTCCGCAGCAAAGGCCGCCAAGTCTGCAACGGATTCCAAGAAGAAGTAATCATTTTTCATCATGTCTACCGCAACCGCAAAATTGTCCGGATATCGACAGGCACCCCGCAAGGTGCGTCTTATTGCCGGCCTCGTTCGTGGAAAGTCCGTTGATCGTGCGTTGATCGAGCTCGAGCACCGCGCCAAGCGCTCCGCTCCCGTCTTTGCCAAGCTCATCAAGTCCGCCGTTGCCAACGCAAAGGCACTTGGTCTCGACGAGAAGTCGCTCGAGATCGTTGAGGTCCGTGTCGACAAGGGTGCCGTCTTGAAGCGCTCCCGTCCTCGCGCACACGGCCGTGCATTTCCCATTCACAAGCACACGAGCCATATCCTTCTCACACTCCGTGATCGTTCCGCAAAGGAGGCGACCGCGAAGACTGCTGTCGTGACGGAAGAAGGCGAGACCAAGAAGAAGACCGCAAAGACGACAGCGACGAAAGCCACAAAGCCCGCCGCAAAGTCCGCGACAAAGTCTGTTACCAAGAAAACATCAACCGCGAAAGCGAAGTAAAACGTATGTCACACCACGTTCATCCGTATGCGCATCGGTTGGGAACACTCCGCGATTGGAAGTCGCGCTGGTTCGCCGATAGCGGAAAGTATCAGGAATACTTGAAGGGCGATGTCCTTCTTCGTGAATATCTCGTCAAGCGCTTGCGCGGTATGCATGTCGCCGATATCGAAATGGAGCGCAACGACAAGTCCTGGAAGATCGTCGTCAAGACTGCCCGTCCGGGCCTCGTGATCGGACGCAACGGCGAAGGAGCCACCAAGCTCAAGAACGACGTGCTTTCTCGTCTCGCGCGCATGAAGATCGCTACTCCCAAAGAGTTCCGTATCGAGATCGAAGAAGTACGCAGCCCCGAGTCGAACGCCTCGATCGTCGGCCAGATGGTCGCCGAGGGTCTCGAGAAGCGCATGCCGTTCAAGCGCGTACTGAAGCAGATGCTCGAAAAGGTCATGGCCAACCGTGACGTCAAGGGTGCTCGTATCGAGGTTTCCGGACGTTTGGGTGGCGCCGACATGTCGCGTCGCGAGCATGTGAAGGCAGGCAACATTCCTCTCCAAACCATCCGCGCCGATGTCGACTTTGCCCGTGAAAAGGCGTATCTCCCGTACGGTGTCATCGGTATTCAGGTTTGGATTTATAAGGGTGAGGTGTTCGCCGAGAAGAAAGCGGCACGTCCGGAAGGAGCGGCTCCCCGCGTATAATCATCTCAATATCTCAAACGGCTTATGTTATTCCCAAAGAAAGTCAAACATCGCAAGTGGCAGTCCGATCGCTGGAACACCAAGAAGGATCGTGTCTCCACCCGCGGCACCACGCTCGCCTATGGTTCCTACGGACTCAAGGCGGAGACTGCCGACCGTATCACTTCCAACCAGATCGAATCCGCCCGTCGCGTGCTCTCGCGCAACGTCGGCAAGACCGGTCGCGTGTGGATCCGCATCTTCCCGGACAGACCGTACACCCGCAAGGGCGCCGAAGTCCCGATGGGTAACGGAAAGGGAGACCCGCAGGGTTATGTCGCGGAAGTCCTTCCCGGGCGCATCCTTTTCGAGATCGACGGCGTGACCCCCGCGGTCGCAAAGGAGGCCATCCGCAAGGCGGGGTCGAAGGTCTCGGTCCGTACACGCATGGTCTCTCGTGAGGCGTAATCCACAAAGCATATGAAGAAAACAAACGAATTTAAGAAACTTTCCCTCACGGAGCTCACCAAAACGCTCAACGAGAAACGCCTCTCCGTCCGACAGTTCCGCTTCGACATCACCGGAAGCAAGGTCAAGAACATCAAGGACGGTGCCAATATGCGCAAGGAGGTCGCGCGCATCTTAACAGAGATCAACAAGCGCCATGCCAACTAACACCACGACCATGAACACAACCCCCACCACACAACCGCTTGCGAGCAAGCGCCAGTCGATGGTCGGCGTCGTCGTCTCCGACAAGATGGACAAGACGCGCGTCGTCTTGGTCACTCGCTTCGAACAGCATCCCAAGTACAAAAAGTACGTGAAGCACCACAAGCGCTACAAGGTCCACGACCACAAGAATGAATTTCACGTCGGAGATCGCGTGCGTATCGAAGCGTGTGCTCCTGTGTCCAAGCACAAGGCTTTCGTTGCGGTCGAAAAGATCGGCGTTCAGGATGTCGAGCAATATTTGAAGACGCGCGGTCTCAACTGATCCGCTAACACCAATACACGCATATGATTCAACCACGTACCATCGTCAAGATCGCAGACAATTCCGGAGCAAAGATCGGACGCATCTTCAAGGTGATCGGCGGGTCCAAGCGACGCTATGCCGGACTCGGAGACATTGTTGTCCTTTCGGTGCAGGTCGCGGAGCCGCGCAAGAGCGTCAAGAAAGGAGAAGTCTGCCGCGCGGTCGTCGTTCGTCAGGGTAATGCGTTCCGTCGCAAGGACGGTTCGTACATCCGCTTCGACGAGAACGCTGTTGTCTTGATCGACGCCAAGAACGAGCCCCGCGCGGGCCGTGTCTTCGGCCCCATCCCTCGCGAGGTCGGCGAAAAGGGATTCAAGAAGATCGTTTCACTCGCACCCGAGGTGCTCTAATTTCACAGGCTTATGCATATCAAAAAAGGAGATTCAGTCGTTGTGCTCTCGGGCGACCACAAGGGCAAGAAGGGGAAGGTCGCGCATGTCCTCCCCAAGAAAGGGACCGCCGTCGTCGAAGGCGTGAACATGAAGAAGAAGCACCAGCGCGCGCGTCAGCAGGGCAAGAAAGGTCAAGTGATCGAGATCGCGATGCCGCTCCGCGCATCCAAGCTTGCGCTCGCCGACAAGAAGTAATTTTCCCACTATGAACGTCCCAACCATCAAAGAAAAGTTAAAGGCCTCGTATCCTAAACTCAAGGAGAAATACGGGTATACGAATGTCATGCAGGCCCCCAAGGTCGCAAAGGTTCTTGTTTCGGTCGGTACCGGCAAGATGGCCCGCTCCGACAAGAAGCGCCAGGAATTCGTCGTTGAACGACTTGCGACGATCACCGGACAGAAGCCCTCCGCTCGTCCCGCCAAGAAGTCCATTGCCTCGTTCAAGCTGCGCGAGGGCGAAGTGATCGGACAGCTCGTGACCCTTCGTGGCGCGCGCATGATGGGCTTCCTCGACAAGTTTGTGAACATTGCCATTCCCCGCACCAAGGACTTCCGCGGATTCTCCGCCAAGTCGATCGACGCGATGGGCAACTTCACCTACGGGATCAAGGAGCACACCGTGTTCCCCGAGACTGCCGACGAAGACCTCCGCGACGTGTTTGGTATGGCGATCACGGTCGTCACCACCGCGAAAGGGAAGGATGAGTCCAAGGATCTCCTCGAACTCCTCGGTTTTCCGTTCCGTGACGCCGCGGAAGAGACCACCAAACGTGGTCGCGCCCGCACAACCAAGCGTAAGTAGCATTTCTGTCACACTAAAACAAAAAAGCCCGCGTTTACCCGCGGTCTTTTTTTTGTGTCCAAAGGCAGCCTTTGGACAATCTCACAGAAACCAAAGTTCGGCTTTAGCTCTTCAAAAAAGGACCACCCTTGAATCAATCGATCACCCGGGTTCGTCATCCCGAGGGCTACCGAGGGGTCCAGGCATTTAAAAACAACAGTCACCCTTGAATCAATCGACTTCTGTCATCCCGAGGGCTGCCGAGGGATCCAGTAAAGTATTGTTCCATTTGCCGAAGTCTGGCTTTGGTTTCTTTCTCTGCACACCCCGTAGTCGCCCGTATTTACTTCTCCCACGCCCACCTTTCTCCGCATTCAAAAAGCAAGGGCTGCCCTTCAGGATTTCAAAAAGGGTTGCCCTTGGCTTTCCCGATTACACTTTTCTAGATCCCTCGGCAGACCTCGGGATGATGTAAGGATGCACCTCCCTCCACACCACCTCCTGTATTTTCACTCATCTCCTGTCCGTCTGTATTTCGCCACTCTCTCACATACATTCCATTCTCCCCGTAGCCACCGGGCGACCTCTTTGCATCTTGCGTTTCACTACCCCGTGTCCACACTTCCTCCACAGCCCAGAGACGCGAAGCATGGTCCCGTCAAGTGCATTTATACTTGACGGGTTTGCGTCGAGGATCAAGCGAGCCGCCCGCTGGGGCGGCGCGCGGTGTGGAGGAAGCGATGGACAAAGGACCCTCACTGGAAAAGTGCACTCTTTCACTAAAAGCCCCTCTTGAAAAATAAACTTTAGCAACGGAAAAGGTCGGTGGAGTGTTTCTTGTCTTTGAATTTTTCTTCTTTCTACTTTCTACTCCATACTCCCTCTTTTCCTCCCTTCTTTTGACCCCTCCCTGTGCATGCTATACTGGTCTTTATCATGAGAATACTCCTACTTGTGGCGCTTGCCTGTTTTGCCTTTCCGTCTGTTCTTTATGCGGCGACGGTGACATGGAATGCCAATCAGGTCTTTGGTCCGCGTACACAGATGATCGGTCATTGGACATTCAACGGTCCCGACGTCGACTGGACGACAGGAGTCGCACGTGACCGCAGTGGCTGGGGTAATCATGCAAGTATGATCGGCCTTTCCACCACTACTTCTCCTGTTGCAGGGAAGCTCGGGCAAGGGGTGAGGCTTGATGGACTGAATGACCATGTTTTTAGTCCGATCAATGGAACAACCTTCACTCAATTTGCGGTGTCATTTTGGACGCATTCAGGAGTGAATCCTTCGGTTCAGACAGGGATCTTTCAGTGGGCAGAGAGTATCTCGAGCTCTTTTCCTTTTATTCTTTTTACGAAGCAGTCCGACGGATATTCCAAGCTTTATGTTGATGGTGACTATCGTATATTGACAAGACTTCCCGCGTCATGGAGTCATGTTGTCATCGTGTTGGATCAATCGAATATGTGGCGTCTTTATGTGAACGGAGCTTCTGTTGGTACATACCAAGACGACGCATCTCACATACTTCAGAATAATGCAATTGGTGTCTACTTGGGGAATGGATATCAAGGTTATTTCCCCGGTGACCTTGATGATGTTCGTATATATAGTCGCGCGATCACCCCTGCTGAGATTTCTCTGCTTTATCGTTCGGGGCGAGTGACGGTGAACGTTGCCCCCAAGCCCGCCACGGCAACCAAGGGCAACCTCGTCGGTCACTGGACATTCGACGGTCCCGACGTCAACTGGACGACGGGCACCGTTCTTGACAAAAGTGGCCAAGGCAATCATGGAAGCATGAGCGGGCTCTCCACCACTTCCTCTCCGGTAGCGGGGAAGTTGGGGCAGGGAATGAGGTTTACAATGACAGGAAATAACCATGTTCGTGTTGGAAGGACAGCGTCTATCGATAACATAGACAGAATCACTGTATCTACGTGGATTTACCCCAAGACTTCAGGGGGTAATGTTGGTACGGTGGTGCGAAAGGGGGTTAATGATACGACTCTTTCTTGGAGACTTGCTTTTCATTCCGGGCTTAGCAGGGCACTCATGTTTTCACATTCTTTTTCTGGAGCTAATGGATATTGGAACACGGGACAACTTGCCATGAATGAGTGGTATCACGTCGCGGTCACCTATGATCGAACCTCTCCTGCAAATGACCCGATTTTTTATATCAACGGAGTTGCTACGACAACAACTGAATATGGTACTCCCTCCGGAACACCCGATTCTGATGCTTCTTATGACCTTACTATTGGCGCAAAAGAAGACGGGGATGCTCTTTTTGATGGTGCCATCGACGATGTGCGCATTTACAACCGCATTCTCACTCCCACCGAGATCGCAACATTATACAAGGGAGGTTCCGTGACTATCGTGGCCAGCCCGTTCTCGGCTTGTCCAAAGACCGTCGCCGACGCCGACGGCAACGTCTACAACACGGTCAAGATCGGCACCCAGTGCTGGATGAAGCAAAACCTGCGCGTGGGCACTATGGTAACTGCCGCCACTACCCAAACCAACAACAGCACCATCGAAAAGTGGTGCTACAACGACACTCTCGCCAACTGCATGACCACCAACAACCCCAACCACCCCGACGGCGGCCTCTACCAGTGGAACGAAGCGATGCAGTATTCCACCACCGCGGGAGCACAGGGCATCTGCCCCGCCGGCTGGCACATCCCCACCCACGACGAGCTCACCACGCTGGAGCGCGCGGTGTGTACTTCGGGCACCTGCGCCACTGACTTTCCGTACGACACCACCACCACGGGCTATCGCGGCACGAATGAAGGCACGAAGCTCAAACCCAATGGCACCAGTGGCTTCGAATTCAACTTGGCAGGCATCGGCGTTGCGGGCTCCTTCTTCAATCGCTCGGCGAGCGGCGGCCTCTGGTCGTCTTCGGAGAGTGGTGTCAATGCGTGGGGCCGGGGCGTGCTCTCAGGGAGCGCGCAGGTGCTCCGCGGTGCGTACTCGGAGTCTAGCGGGTTATCAGTCCGTTGTGTCCAGGATTAGACTCTTTGACCCTTTGACTCTTTTCACGAAAAAAACTCTGACCTCTCGCATTTGCAAAACCAAGGGCTGCCCTTAGGAATTTCAAAAAGGGCTGCCCTTGAATCAATCCGGTTTCGTCATCCCGAGGGCTGCCGAGGGATCCAGGCATTTAAAAAACCAAGGGCTGCCCTTGGTTTTTTTCTCAGATTATGTTTTTCTGGATCCCTCGACAGACCTCGGGATGACAGAAGAAAGAGATGTGCGCCCGATCGGACGCCCTCGGGATGACGAAAACAACTAAAGCAAGACTTCGGTAACTATCAACTCCCGCATGTTTGTCCTTTTTCCTCCTTGCACAAGTACCCACATTTTTATATAATGTAACCACATGAGCACTCTTGCGAAACTCTTGAAACGCTTCATGGAGTCACCCGCCAAGGTGCGTTATGTGAGTATCGAACGGCTCTTGTTGTCGCTTGGGTTCGAGCGGGTTCCCGCGAAGGGGAGTCATATGAAGTGGAAACATCATCGTCTCCCGCACGATCTGATCGTTCCTGTTCATAATGGAGAGTGTAAGTCGTTCTACAAAGAGCAGATCGCGCGCGTCATACAAGTTCTCATTCCCAAATAATATGAAAACAAAAGGAAGCATCACCGTGAAGAACAAGATCTATCCCTACACACTCGAAAAGACGTCCGAGGGAGTTCTTCATTTTATCGCGAAGGATGCGCGTATCGATCAGGAGTTTTGTGCGGAAGATCTTTCTGAACTGCTTCTCGATCTGCCGAATTTGATCATTGCGGAGCAGGAGTACAACAAGAAGCGCGGGGATGTCATTCGTTTTCGTGTGAGTGGTACCGACAAGGAGCGTATTGAAAAGAACGCGATCGCCAACGGTTACGATTCGGTGTCGCAGTATGTCCGCGCCCGAGTGTTGGGCTAACCCCTCCCAAACAAAGCCAGACTTATGTAAATGCATTTAAAAAACAAGGTTTACCCTTCAGAATTTCAAAAAGGGCTGCCCTTGGTTTTTTCCTCAGAGCACACTTCCTGGATCCCTCGGCAGCCCTCGGGATGACGGAAGGGTGAGGGTGCTTACGGACTGGATTCCTCGGTAGACCTCGGGATGACGAAAAGAAGAGACGTATGTCCGTTCGAACGACTTTGGGACGAGGGAAGAAAGAGGCACATGTCCGATCGAACGAGCTTGGGATAACAGAAAGATGCACTTCCCTCCAGTAGTCTCCCCACATTTCGCATTTAACCCCCCCCACGTCCACCCCCCCCGAAACGTGTTGTCTCTCAAGCATCACCCCTCTGCGCGCTCTCTCTTTTCTTGCTATAATATTTTGCATATGAATATGCATGCACTCTTTGATCCCCGTGTTGTTGCTGTTGTTGGTGCGCACGCGGAGTCCGGCCATGTCGGATACGCGCTGATGCAGAATCTTTTGGAAGGCGCGCACGGGCGAACGATCATTCCTGTGACAGACCGTTTTCCCGAGGTGTTGAGTACGCGCACGGTCCCATCGGTTTCGGAGATCGATGGGGAAGTTGACCTTGCGGTCATTGCGGTCGCCTCAATCAACGTTCCTGATGTGTTACGCGCATGTGGCGCAAAGAAGATTCCCGCCGTGATCGTTATTTCCGCCGGTTTCAAGGAGGTAGGAGAGGAAGGCGTCGCGATGGAGCGCGAGCTTGCCGTGATCGCGCGCGAGTTCGACATCGCACTCCTTGGCCCCAACTGTCTTGGCGTGTTGAATGCGCCGCGAGACTTGAACGCGTCGTTTGCGGCGGGAGGACCTCCTGCAGGTCATGTTGCCTTTGTCTCACAGTCCGGGGCCATTGCCACCGCACTCATCGATCATGCCCGTGCGGAAGGTGTCGGATATTCCAAGATCGTGAGTTTGGGGAACGAAGCGTTCCTCTCCGAGATCGAGATACTCGAGCATCTCCGTGACGACGACGAGACACATGCGATCCTTATGTATCTCGAACATGTGGCAAACGGTGCACGTTTCATGGAACTCCTCAAGGAGATCACCCCCAAGAAACCGGTCGTTATTCTTCGCGCGGGGCGTAGCGAACGGGGCGCGGGAGCGGTTCGCTCGCACACCGGCTCACTTGCTCCCGATGATGCGGTCTTTGCGAGTGCGGTCGCGCAGGCGGGAGCAGTGAGCGCCGAAACACTTCGCGATCTCTTCACTTTTGCAAAGCTCTTTCACATGGGGATCACCTATCCGGTGACCCGCCTTGCGATCGTGACCAACGGCGGCGGTCCGTCGGTGAATACGTCCGACATGATCGGTTTCTCTTCTTCGCTCACACTTGTTTCTTTTGACGACGCGACCAAGGATGCCTTGCGTCTCGTGCTCCCTTCGATGGCGGCGGTGGGGAATCCGATCGATGTGATCGGTGACGCGGGGAGTGCGCGGTATCGCGACACCCTCGAGATCGTCGCAAACATCTCGACCGTCGACGCGATCCTCGTGATCGTCACTCCACAGATGATGACCAACATGAAAGAGATCGCCGAGATGGTCGGTACGTTCGCCACGCGCAAGCCCCTCATCCCGTCCTTCATGGGCGGGGAAGGAGCGGAAGATGCACTTCCTCTCCTCGCGAATTCCGGGCTCGTCAATTTTGAATTTCCGACCGATGTTGTTGTTGCGCTCGACCTTTTGGCGCGTGGTCGCGGTAAGGAAGAAGGAGTCGCAGAAGGGTCTGTCACAAGCACGACTTTTCCCGCGCTCATGCAGTGTGACATGGAGACGACACGCACCCTCCTCTCCTCATACGGACTTGCACTTGTCGGATCGTTTACAAAAGATACTGAAGGAATCCCCGCCGCACTTTCGGAGGTCGGCGTCGGACCGTATGCACTCAAGGCGATCTCTCCCGATGTTGTGCACAAGAGCGATGCGGGTGCGGTTGCGATAGGACTCCTCGACGAAGGGGCGGTGCGTGGTGCATGGAACGCGATCGTGACGAGTATCACCGCGAAGCACCCCGGCGCGGTGATCGAAGGAATGCTCCTGCAACGCATGACCCCGGGACGTGAGGTGATCATCGGCATGAAGCGCGATGCGACGTTCGGACCGGTCATTGTGTTTGGTATCGGAGGCATCTTTGTTGAGGTGCTGAAGGATGCGTCGACACGCATTGCCCCCGTTTCTCCGGAGGAAGCCCGTGTGCAAGTGAGAAGCATCAAGGCGGCGAAACTCCTTCAAGGCGCGCGCGGTACTGCTCCGGTTGACGAAGATGCACTTGTTGCGATCATTGTCGCGCTTTCTCGTCTCGTACTCGAACATCCCGAGATCGAAGAGATCGACTTGAATCCTGTCATGGCGGGCGAACACGGCGCAACGATCGTCGACGCGCGATTTATGAAAAAACAATAAGCATAAAATGATGTGCAAAAAAGACCCCCGAGTGAGGAGGTCTTTTTTTTGTATCGCGTATTATCCCAGCAATGTCTTGAGGTCAAAATTCGGATCGGCGAGTTCGGCAAGCTTTTCCGAGACATCGACACGTTCCGTGATAAGCTTGACCGCAATGTTGAGTTCCGCGGTGCGGTTCACCATTGTCGCGCCGACGATACGTTCGTCGCGCAGGATGAATCGCCCAAGAGATCTTCCCACCGCGTCGCCACGCATGATGTAGGTGCGTCCTTCGCGGGGCATGACATCGCCCGCAAAACTGATCATGTCGCCGAAGCCGTGACTCGAATGAAAGGAGATCAGAGTAAAGGGCTTTTTGTCGCCAAGCATGTTTGCCGCGGCGGTCTCGGCTTGCTTCACGGCGTTCATCCAGTTGCCCATCATGACCGTGTCGTCGAGGATCACATCACGAAAACGCGCCCCGTCTCCTGCCGACCAGACGTCGGGAAGAGAGGTTTCCAGGTATTCGTTGGTGAGGACGCCACGATCAAGCGCGAGGCCGGAGCTCTCGAGCCATTCGGTGGGGTGGATGATGCCGATGAAGGCAAAGACCATATCGCAAGGGAGATGTCGGCCGTCCTTCAGAGTAACTCCTTCAACACGGTCGCCTCCCGTGATCTCCGTGATCTCCATGTCGCGCAGGATGGTGACCCCGCGTTCAACGAGTCGATCTTCGACGATATGAGCCTCCGCTTCAGAAAGTGAGGGTTCCCAGAAGAAATGCTCACGCATGACTTCGGTCACTTCGACACCCTTTGAGCGAAGAATGTCCGCAACCTCATAGGTGACGCACGAACTACCGATCATGACCGCGTTCTTCTTTCCCGCCGCAAGATCGGCAATGATCCGTTTTGCATGGTCGATGGTGCGGAGGTAGTGTACGCCGTCCTTTTCGGCGCCGGGAACGGCAAGGAGTCGCGTGTGTGTTCCTCCCGCGAGGAGAAGCTTTTCATAGTGGAGTTGTGTCCCGTCGTCGAGGATGAGCACTTTTCCTGCTCCGTCGAGCGCGATCGCGCTCTTGCCCGGCAGGAAGGTGATCCGCTGCGCTTCGTACCATTCCGGCTTCTTCATCCACACGCTTTCAAAGGGTTGCGCTCCCGTCAGGAAGGCGGGCTTTGAGAGGAGGACGCGAGAATAAAGCGGGTGCGGTTCGTCGGAGACGATCGCGATCGACGCTTCGGCATCGCGTTTGCGCAGTGCTTCCGCCGCGGTTGTTCCCGCGATCCCGCCGCCCACGATGAGGTAGGTGAAGGAGTTCATGGGTGTTATTTGGGAAAGACCTGCGTGCCTTCTTTGTCGACCAAAAAGATCGCTTTCGTCGGGCAGGATTCGGCCGCAAGAAGAAGCGTTGCGTCATCCGCCGCGTTCGCTCCGCCTTCTTTGACAACAACGATATTCTCGCCATCGAGTTCGAAGGTGGTGTCCGCCGCCGCGATGCAGGAGACCGCCGCGATGCAGAGCTCACGATCAACGATGATCTTGCTGATAGAGGAGTCCTCGCGTGTGCGGGGATATTCTTGGAGATTTGCCATAGTGTGTATGGTTAGTTCATTGTTAATTGTCCGTTCACGACCACGGCCGTGATCTCCGGCACATCCTCAAGGATGAGGGTCCGAATCACCTTATTATAGGTCAGTTCCGCGAGCGGGCAATGGGTACATGCGCCGTCGATCGTGAGCGTCACAACATTGTCTTCGATCTTGGTGAGACGCACATCTCCGCCGTGCGTCTGAATATAAGGGCGCACCTTCTCAAGAATTGTGATGATCTTTGTTTCCGTCTCGCTCATGGTCTGTGTAGTATACTGTATTTATGGAGAATGAAACACACACCGCTTTTCCTCATCTCTTCCGTCCTGCGAATCCTTCAGACAAGGAGCCGATCCTTATCCTCTTGTTTCATGGATACGGAAGCAACGCGGAAGATCTTTTCGCGCTTGAGCGCTTTTTGCCTCCCGAGGCGATCGTACTGTCGTTTCAGGCGCCGCTTCTTTTTGGGAGTGAGCAGTATGCGTGGTTCCCGCTTGATTGGTCGGGCGCGCGACCGACATCGCGGATCGAGGATGTACAGAAGGGGAGAGTAGAGGTACGCGCACGGATCACCTTTGCGCGTACGCGATACAACATTTCCGCCGAGCGGACCGTTCTTTTGGGATTCAGCCAGGGGGCTATTCTTGCGCTTGCCGCTGCACTCGAGACTCCCGACCTCGCGCGTCATGTGGTTGCACTCTCGGGACGTCTCTCACACGCGCTTCATCCCACTGAGCCCGTTTCACTCCGGGTCTTTGTCGGGCACGGCAAGGATGATCCAGTGATCCCTGTCGTCGACGCACGAGAGTTGCGCGAGGCATTGCTTCGTGTGGGGGCATCTGTGGAATACCGGGAGTATGAGATGGGGCACGCGATCCTTCCTGAGGAGATCGACGACTTGTCTCGTTGGTTGTCCGAGTTGCGATAGAGGGCTTGTGTAATTTGAGAAAGTGTCGTATTGTAATTCCCGGAACTTTTCTTTTAACCTCGTTTCATCTCGCAAGGAGGAGTGATCATGGTCACCCGCGGTGTAGTGAAAAAAAACTTTCTTTCTGGCGCGCAAGGGAAGACTCTCGCCGAGAAACTCAATTCGCTTTTTCTCGGAAAGTCCGTGAAGGGGTACGGTGTTGTTGCATCGATCGATCCCGAGACGCTTCAGATCTCGGCGAAAGGGTGCTGCGGGATCGTGCGCGCACGGATGTTTTCCGGACGTTACATTATTCTTCGCGTGCTCGGGAGTGCCCCTCCCGAAAACCCCATCGCCGGTGACCGTGCGGTCGCATGTCAGATGGGAGTTGAACTTTCGCAACTCCCTCCCGAAATCAAGGGGTACGACCACACCGAGGGCGGCTTCCGTGTCGTTTTCTTCCGAAAGGGGAGCGACGGCACTCTCATTCCGAAGGAAGCCCTCCTTCCGTGTAACGCCGAGAATCGTTGTACCGACATATGTGGGGAGCATGCATCCGGTTAGTCCGCCTCCTTCAGTTCACGAGTGTTCGCTTTTTGCGGACACTCGTTTTTTTTGTCTTTGTTTGATTCCCCCTCCTTTCGGTAGTAGGATGATGTTCATGATCTATCATGAATTTCGTTGCCAAACATGCGAGAAACTTCTTTTTAAGGGTATTCTTGTTGATAGCGAGATCGAAGTAAAATGTCGGAATTGCGGGCATTTGAACATGTTTGTTGGCGTCCCGCATGAAGAATTGTTGTGTCTCAATGAAGGATGCCCCCGCCGCAATCTCCCTGGAATGGAGCGGGATATTGACGGGTAGTGGTTTTCCCACAGTTTTTCCTTGTCTTTTCCACTCAATGTCCTCAACTTCTCCACAGTGTTTTTCACACCGTGCACGTTCCCTGCTTTGTTGTCCCGTGATCAAAACGGCGCAAAGAGCGGGAAGTGTAGAAAGGGGTGAGATCATACCGTGCGTTGACAATATATGGCTTTGTTGCTAGGATCACACCATCGTTCTCTTTGATCCGTCTTTCTCCTTTTTCGTCTCAATGTGTTCTTGCTGCTGCAGGAATCTGTCGGGGCGAAAAAGAACGAAGACGTGATATTAGAGAGGACCACGTTCCGCCATGTGGGTGGACGTTGGGCATCTTTCGCACAAGCGCGAAGGAACGATGACCATTATCATTCTTTTTTGTCTATGGCAAAAAAATCAACGATCGCAAGACAGCAGAACCCAAAGTTCTCGACCCGCGCGGTAAATCGGTGCTTTAAGTGCGGTCGCAAGCATGGCTACATGCGCGACTTCGACTTGTGCCGCATTTGCTTCCGCGAATTAGCAAACGAGGGAAAGATCCCCGGTATCAAGAAATCATCATGGTAATCAACGACCCGATCGCAGACATGCTGATGCGCATCCGCAACGCCGGATCCGCTCGCAAAAAGACGATGCTCGTCCCGTTCTCCGACCTCAAGTTGCGGATCGCCAATGTGCTTGAGAAGGAGGGGTACATCGAGTACGTCACCAAGAAGATCAAGAAAGGAAAAACCACCATGCGCGTGCTTGAGGTGGGTATTGCTTATGAACCCAACAACGAACCTCGGGTTCGCGGTGCCGAGCGTATCTCGCGCCCGTCTCGTCGTTTGTACGCGGGAGCCAAGGATATCCGCAAGGTCAATCAAGGTCACGGCATCGTCATCCTCTCCACCCCGAAAGGGATCATGACTGGCGAGGAGGCGCGCAAGGAACATGTGGGAGGAGAGCTTATCTGTAAAGTTTGGTAAAGGCTTATGTCACGACTTTCAAAGAAACCCATCATCATTCCCGCCAAGACCGAGGTCACGATCACACCTGAGAACAAGGTTATCGTAAAAGGACCGCTTGGAGAGCTCTCTCGCGCTTTTCCTTCCGTTGTCATCTTTACCAAGGAAGGATCCGAGATCGCGGTCACGCTCAAGAGCGCGCATCGCGATTTCAAGGCGCTCGACGGTACCGCTGTCGCGCATGTGAAGAACATGATCTCCGGAGTGAACACTCCGTTCGAAAAGAAACTTCTTTATGAGGGAGTTGGATTCAAGGCCGACGTAAAGGGGAGCGATCTGCACCTCGCGCTCGGATTCTCGCATCCCGTTATTGTTCCTATCCCATCCTCACTCAAGGTGACGACCGAGAAAGGTTCCATCACGATCTCCGGCATCAGCAAAGAAGAGGTCGGTGCTTTTGCCGCAAAGGTGCGCGCATGGAAGGAACCCGAACCGTACAAGGGTAAGGGTATCCGTTATTCCGACGAGATCATCCGCCGCAAGCAGGGCAAGAAGAGTGCATAATCGAAACGACGTATGAACAAGACACAACAAAAATCATATCAGCGCATGCGCCGTCACAATCGCATTCGCGCCAAGGTCTCCGGTACCGCTGCGACGCCTCGCCTCGCCGTCTTTCGCTCCGCCCGCCATATTAGCGTGCAGTTGATCGACGACACGAAGGGGGTCACACTTGTTGCCGCGCACGATGTCGCGATCACCAAGGGTACAAAATTGGAACGCGCGCAAGAGGTCGGCAAGGACATTGCCGCGAAGGCAAAGGACAAGAAGATCACAAAGGTCGTCTTTGACCGCGGGGGATTCCTCTATGCGGGACGCGTAAAGGCGCTCGCGGAAGCGGCGCGTGAAGGAGGACTCATCTTTTAACGCACAATAACACCATGGAAGAACAACAAAAAACAACAGCAACGGGAGGTGCGGCGCGGCCGGCAAGTCCGGCTCGCAGTTCCGCGTCGCCCCGTTCGTTCGGTGTCGGAGGTGCAGACCGTCGACCGGGAGCGCGTCCGTTCGGACCTCGTGGAGGTTCCGGTCGTGGAGGTGCTCGTCCGGGAGGTGATCGCCGTGGAGGAGGTCGTCCTCGCCCCGAGCGCGTGAAGCCGGAGTATGACCAGAAGTCGATCGATGTGCGCCGTGTTGCGCGCGTGGTTGCCGGAGGTCGCCGCTTTTCCTTTAGCGTTGCGATGGTCATCGGCGATCGCAAGGGGAAGGTTGGTGTCGGAACAGGAAAGGCGGGTGATATTTCGATGGCAATGGAAAAGGCCGCAAAGGACGCCAAGAAGAACATGATCACCGTCAAGCTCACCAAGAATAGTTCCATTCCGCATGAGGTCGAGGCAAAATCTTCCTCGGCAACAGTGCTCATCATCCCCGCACCTTCGCGCGGACTTGTCGCCGGATCATCGGTGCGTAACGTCCTTGAGCTCGCGGGAGTGAAGGATGTCAACGCCAAGATTCTGAGCGGGTCGAAGAACAAATTAAACATGGCACGTGCCGCGGTCGACGCGTTGGGGAAACTCAAGACGCGCGCGCGTAGCACAGAGAAGCCCGCACCTGTGGAGGCTTCCGCCAACTAACCAACGCACGGCTTATGCAATTGAACGAACTTAAACGTCTCCACAAGAACAAGGACGCCAAGCGCGTTGCGCGAGGCGGCAAGCGTGGAAAGACAGCCGGCCGCGGCACCAAAGGGCAAAAGGCGCGCGCGGGGCATCGCATGCGACCCGAGTTACGTGATATCATCAAGAAGTTCCCGAAGCATCGCGGATACAACGCGAAGTCCTTCGAAGTGAAGGCGTCGCCGGTGAACCTTGCTGAGATCGAAAAGATGTTTGCGGCGGGAGACGCGGTTTCTCCCGAAACCTTGCTTGCGAAGAAGTTGATCACAAAGGTCGGCGGACGCACACCGAAGGTCAAGGTGCTTGGTATGGGCAAGCTCACCAAGAAGGTCACCGTGTCCGGATGTGCCGTTTCCGCTTCCGCAAAGGAGGCGATCGTCGCGGCAGGGGGTGCGGTCGAAGAGAAGTAGTGAGGCGCGACGACGCCTGTTCCTCAAGGTTCGGGCGTTCGTGCACAACATAAAATCACATGAATAATTTCTTGTATAAACTTCGGATGATGTTCTCGGATGAGATGCTGCGCAAACGCATCTTCTTCGTCATCGGCGCGTTGGTGATCTTTCGTGTCGCCGCCGCAATACCTATTCCCGGTGTCGACGAAGAGGCACTTCGGCAATTCTTCCAGAACAATCAGTTCTTCGGGCTCTTGAACGTATTTTCCGGTTCGGGACTTTCAAATCTTTCGATCGTCATGCTCGGCGTCGGTCCGTACATCACCGCGTCGATCATCATGCAGTTGATGACCATGATGTCACCGAAATTAAAGGCGATGTATCACGAGGAGGGGGAGATGGGAAGAAAGAAGTTCACGCAGTATTCGCGTTTGCTCTCCGTTCCGCTCGCGGTCTTGCAGGGATACGGTCTTCTCGTCCTGCTTTCGCGTCAGGGGGTCCTCGGGCAACTCGATGCGTTTCAGATGTTCGGCAATGTCCTTATCATTACCGCAGGCTCGCTTCTCTTGATGTGGCTCGGTGAATTGATCTCGGAATTCGGTGTGGGGAACGGTGTGTCACTCATCATCTTTGCCGGTATCGTCGCAAGTATCCCGACTGTCGCGGCGCAGCTTATTGCGACAGGACTTGACCCCGCGCAGATCCCGACTTATATCGCGTTTGTCATTGCGGCGGTTGCGATCTTGGCGGGAGTCATTGCTGTCTCGGAGGCGGAACGCCCGGTTCCTATCACCTATGCCAAACGTGTGCGTGGGGGCAAGATGTACGGCGGTGTTTCCACTTATCTCCCGCTTCGCGTGAATCAGGCCGGGGTCATTCCGATCATCTTCGCGCTCTCGATCCTCCTCTTTCCTCAAATGATCGGAAGTTTCCTTGCGGGACTTGCTCACCCGACACTCCAGTCGATCGGCGAGTTCATGCAGGTGAACTTCACTCAGGGGTGGATCTACTCGATCGCGTACTTCCTTCTCGTGCTCGCGTTCACGTTCTTCTACACGGCGGTCACCTTTGACCCCGAAGCGACCGCGACGAATTTGCAGAAGTCGGGCGCCTTCATTCCGGGCGTGCGTCCGGGGGAGGCAACGGCTGAGTATCTCGCTCGTATCCTGATGCGCACTACCTTTGTCGGAGCTGTCTTTCTTGCGTGTGTCGCAGTCCTTCCGCTCATCATGCAGACCATCACCGGCAATACAATGCTCGCGATCGGCGGAACAGCGCTTCTCATCGTGGTGTCGGTCGTGCTCGACCTCATCAAGAAGATGGACGCGCAGCTCAGCATGAGAGAGTACTAGTTCAACTCGAAACAAAGATTCATCTGTCCGTTTCTCGAAATTTGGAGACAGTACGCAAAACACCGGCTTTTCAGTCGGTGTTTTGCGTACTGTTTCAAGAATTTGGGACGCCTCCACTTTTTGCCAAACAAAAAGGCGATATGGAGTTCCACATCGCCCAGAGAGTTCGCGCGTGACCGCTAACTCTCTTCGGTTTCCGCGAGCAATTCATTCAGTTGGGCGCGATGTGCGTCCGAAACCTTGAATTCCGGCGGGAATTCGAGTTTGTAGTGCATACCTTCCCAGACCACTTCAAATCCGTTGCAACATAAGGACGAGAAGCAGTGCGCGTCTTCTTCGTTCCGACAAGGGGTCTTCTTTCCGGTCCATTGGACGAGGCGTAGTGTCATGGAGGGAAGTGGTGCGCCGCGAAGAAGATTTGTGATCTCATTTGCGACAGGAAATAAGCAGGTGCATGACTCGACAACGACCATCTTCTTCTCCTTGAACGTAAAGAAGGAAGGCACTATGCCTCCCCGGTTGAAAAGACAAATGAACAGAACTTGTTTCAATATATGACGAGGTGGGCTTATGTCAATCTTTGCTTTGTGATTTTAAGTGGTGTGTTATGATGTGCTCATGAACAAAGATACCTATATTTTCATCGGCGCGTCGGGATCGGGGAAGGGGACACAGGTCAGTCTGCTCAAGGACTATATCAAAAAGAAGGATCCGGACACTCCGATCTTTTATCTTCAAACAGGGCAGTACTTCCGTGAATTCATCAAGCAAGACAATCTCGCCGCACGTATCGCGCGCAATGAGATCGATCAAGGCAAGCGCGCTCCCGACTTCCTGGCGATGCACTTGTGGTCGGATGTCTTTGTGAAGAATTTGACGGGGAATGAGCATCTTATTCTTGACGGCTCGCCTCGCTCGCGCAATGAAGCGCGCAATCTCGACATCGCACTCAAGTTCTTCAAACGCGAACAGCCGGTCGTTATTTATCTCAAGGTGCATCGTGAGTGGTCATTCAATCATTTGATGGAGCGTGCGTCGAAGGAAGGGCGCGCCGACGACAACGCGGAGAGTATCAATCGTCGTCTCGATTGGTTTGATCAAGATGTGAAGCCCGCCATCGAACTCTATCGCCGCGATCGTGACTATGATTTCGTCGAGATCAATGGCGAGCGCTCGATCGAGGAGGTCCATCGCGAGATCATCGCTCAGGTCTTTGGGGAGTAATTCTGCGCATGTGATCGCACACCCCTCGTTGTTTGGGGATATATAACCCATCATTACGCAATGTACACGTCTTCTTTCTTTATTCTTACTGCACTCTCCCTCCCTCGCCTTGCGCTGGCGTGTGGGGGAGGATCATTTGGGCTCGTCTCTTGGGCGCCGTTCCTTTTCCTTTCGCTTGTTGTTTTTCATGGATACTTTTTCTGGCGCTTGAGTGGCGGTGATAGTTTGGAGGAGAAAGTACAGACCGCGCGGCGGTATTCGTACGCGAATTTTAATATTCACGTGAGTCTTCCGGTCGTCATGGCCCTCATCTATACGCTTGTGCTTGCGGTTGCTTATGCGTGTATTGATGTGCGTAGTCCACAAGAGCGCTTTGTCGACGACGTGATCGGGTATATGCTCTTTCCTTGGCTCTTCCTTGCTCTGGTGTCTATTGTATTACTTGTTCGAGCAACTTCGCGCTCTCTTTCCCCTGAACGCAAGGTTGTGATCGGAAGGAGAATAGCCGGCTTCTTGCTTTTCGTGATGACCCTTATCACGACTCTTTTTTCCTATGCATTGTGGATGGTTGCCCCTTCGATTTCCGATAAGAGGCCATTCGATAATATGCCTGCTCCTGAAATTGAGCTTCCGATAATACCCTCATTCCCCTCTCTCTCAAGCAGTACAGTACCCTAATCGCACGAGATACCCCTCCGATCTTATGAAATATTCTTTTCTCTCACTTTTCCTTCTCCCTCACTTCGCGCTGGCGTGCGGGGGAGGTGGGCCAATGTCCTTTTCTGAGATCCTCATAAGGGCTGTTTTGATCGGGGGGTACCTGATGATCCAGGCCTTTCTTTTGTCGCGCAAGGAGTGGCTTCTCTTCATCCTCCTTCTTTTGCCGGCGATTGCGGTGGGACTCCTCGTTCCCGCGTGTTAATGGGAGGGTTATAAAGGATTGAGATTGTGTAATAAAAGTATTCTCTGATACGTAAATAGCAGTGAATTGAGTGTATCATTTGGATAACAAAAACGAAGCGAATAATTCACTGCGCGCCCGCTCCCTCTCTTGTGTTGCGCGAAGGCGTGTCTTTTCTTGTGCCGTCTTGATGTCACCTCGTCAGCAAGGTTCACGTGGCACACGCCCTTCTCTTTGTCTCGATCGCCCTGATGGACCGAATCCAACCCGAGATAGCACAGTTTTCTGTCTGGGAAGAGTTTCTCCCTCTCCCCAATGTGAACCGCCGCTGCTTATGTCTTTGTGTATGTTCCCGTCTTCCCCTGAAACAATCCCGTTTTCTTGAGGTCATAGAGACGTGAGGCGGAAATGTTCGCAAATCGCTTAAAACGCACGTCGCCATACTTCTGGCACATATCATGACAGACTTCTTTGAGCGCCCGACCATTCTGAATTGCGATAGGCGAGCACAACATCGGCCAAGAGTTCAACGTCGACCGAGGTATACACTTGTTCAAACGACGAGTGAGTCGACAGTGCTCCCTCCTCCAACGTGCGATGAGGTGATCAGCGTGACTCTCTGCGTATCCAGAGCATGTGATGAGGTACTTCCGTACAACACCTTTCTCTTTTTGGTTCAACTTCGGATAATTGAACCGCCGGAGCATCTTCGCAATCCGTGGATAGAGGGATTCGATCCCATCCTGCCGTTTCAGCGCTCTCTTGCCGAGCGCTTCTGTGGCATTGATTAAGGCTGCTAATTGTGCGACAGCGGTGAGCGCTGTTGTATCCATGTCGATGGTCATGTATCGCCATGATACAACTTTTTGGAAGGAGCTGTCTTCAGCTCCTTTTTCCGTCGGAATGACGTAGAGGCTTCACTGCTTTTTCTTTGTCGGAGAAGAGTATAACTTGTGGAGTTTATTCTTTCGTATTATTATATTAATAATTTAGATTATTTATTTATGAGAAA
>CAZERF010000009.1:0-50898 GCA_964515375.1 uncultured Candidatus Saccharibacteria bacterium | reverse complement strand
TCATAGGGAGTCTTGTTCATTTTGTCTTGATTCTTGCTCTTCAACACAAGCACCTTGTTCGCAAAGCTATCATTGAAACTCCTACTGAACGGAATGATATGATCCACCTCTGCATATCCGTCATCAAATATACGCTGTTCATCGATAGTCTCCCCCGAATAGATACATCTCCCCTCCTGCTCCTTCCAAAGTCGATACTTGATGATATCCTTTCCTCGAGGGTTTTTTATATCGAATAGTTCTGCAATGTCCCTGACCACCTGAGCATTTTTTTCTTCATTCCGCTTCTGTTCTCGAGCAAGCAAACTTCGTTCCTTGAAGTTCTTCGCAAGCTCTCTTGCCAACTCGACATGCACCTCACTTGGTGGGGAGTCATATTTATCAACAATAGCATTGACCACCTTAATGGTCTGGGCAATAGCGCGACGAGCAACCGGGTTTGTGATCGAGTGATCCTCCACATCCAAAGGAGGAAGTTTCCGTGCCTGTGCTTTTACTCGACCCGAATATGCTGGGTCTGCCTTCATGCACGCATCGGTATAAATATCACCTTCCTCTAAAAAAGGAATTATCTTGCGAAGTGCCTTAAGGGAAAGATGCCCAAACTTTGTAAACGATAACATTAAAAGTTTTCCCATCACAATATCGGAAGGAGCAGGATGACCCCTCTCGATCGAGATTGTATGGAGATGTGCGACAATGTCCTCGTCTGTCTTATGTAAAGTGAGCGTCTCCGCGATCGCATCCACATATATCATATCCCCCCTGATCTCATTCCAAAAAGATTCATCAACAGAAAGAATATTTTTTAGGGAAAGATATTCTTTCATTGAGGGAAACTTCGCCTTTTTCTCAATGGCACGGATAAGTTCTTCTTCTGTTTTCTCCGCCAAATCTTTTTGGCGCACAGCATAACTCACCATATTGAAACGATCACCGGCGGCAAGGGATAGCAATTTTCGCAAACTTGCATAAGTAACCTCTTTAACCTCAAATGCTTTCGCTAGAACCTGCTTACGTTCATCCGAAGAAAGTTTGCGCTCCGTCCCGTTATCTCGATTTTTGATGGTCAACTGATTGAGGCGTTGCAATATGTTAAAATACTGAAACGAATAGGTCGCTTTTGCTGCGCGCATTTCATCTTTCTCAAAAGAGCATTTTCCGACAAGTTTTTTAATTTGTTCTCCGCTCGCAAATGGACGCTGAAAATTAAAAACTCCTATGTCTTTTCCTTTTTCATCTCTTCCAATCAGCTGCAGAATAAACGTATCTGTCAGAGAAGAATTACCAAATTGACGCTGTTTATCAAGGATAAGCTTTAGTTCATCTTCAAGCATTTCTCGAAGAACACAATGCTTGTACGAACCCGCCTTGTTTCGTTTTTCCGAAGAAAACTCGGGACATTTATACAGCATTTCACCAACAGTTCGATAATTCCCTTGCTTCAGCAATTTCTTGTTTCGCTCGGCATTTTCAAGGACCACTTTCCCTTCTTGGACTTGAGGATTTTTTTCTCCCTCAACTTCTTCAGCAATATGTTTTCGATTGCTCTTATACCCTCTGCGTTTCGCGATATGATAAACAGCTATAAAAAGCTCTTCATTTGTCAACAACCTATCGAGAGCCTCTGATCGTAACTTGTATGGGGAATTTTCCTCCGTATGAGTCTTATGAGCGTCAGTCATCTCTTGCTTCGTGAGAAGTCCATTTTTCTCAAAGATAGATTTGAGATGCCCAAGACGATATCCTCTCCGATCGATACGTCGACGCATTCCTCGAGCCTCGCGGCGCGGAGTGGCGAGTGACTCTCCATCTTTTTGATTTTCAGCAGAATCAAACAAACGAACACCAAGATCCTCGATACGCCCAATGTCGTTATTAACAACCGCCCAACCCACGGAAGATGTCCCAATATCAAGCCCGATAGTATACTTCATACCTAAAAGTATACACAAGAATCAAAAAGGTGAAAGAAGATGACCCAACACAAGTGTTGGGTCAGAGCTTCGCGGGAATTACCCTCTTTCGAGGAACCCTTATTATAGCAACCTTCCAGATCAGGTAATGGTATAAAACTTAACCTAAAAGATTACTAATCTATAATAGCGAATTTTTAAAAATACACAAGTGAACGATGATTCCATTTTTCCAACAAAAAGGAGGCACGGGTGCACAATTACAAATCTCCAAAATTACGAACTTTGCGCCGTAATGAGCCGTCAATATGGAGGTAGATGTTCAGGACCAAGTTTTTTTACCAAGACATCACGAGGGGCGAAACCATTGGAATGTCCAACAATTTTATCTGCCTCTAGTAAATCCAAAATACGGACAGATTCCCGATATCCTATGCTAAGTTGTTTTTGCAGAAATTGAACTGATGCTTTTTGGGACTGAATAACCAACCTACGTGCTTTTCCATAATTCTTTTCAACCAACTCATCTTCACGCTGTTGTTGCTCTTCGGGGTCTGATCGTTCTTCAGTTATTACGTTATTAAGAATAAGTAAAGCACGGATTTCTTCAGCAACTGAGTAACCTATTCTTAAATTTCTTTGTAAAAATGAAGTCGATATCTTCTTGTTGGACTCACCAACAAGAACACACGCCTTTTCATAAAGCTCCTTGGCGCGCGCAATGTCCTCCATGTGTCGTTTTTCATAAAAAGCAGGATCACCCGCTTCCTTTCCCGCAATAAGACAGGAACCTAGGCAAAAATCGAGGTGATCAATTTTCTCGTCTGAATCAAGACCATTGTTTTGCAAGATAAGCGGCCAGTACGACACGTCACGACGAAAGCCATATATCTGGCCCAAATACCCCAGCACATACGCATGGAGACACACATTGAGAAGTCTCTCCTTTGCTTCATGTCGACCAATGTATACAAGAAAATTATGTGCCGAGACTTCTTGTGCCGTCACGAGAACCTCTTGAGGTATGGTCAAACTGAGACCCCGTGCGGAAGTGTCGGGAGAAAGAAGACTCGCCAAGTATTCAATATTAATGATCTCTCCTGTCTTTGAGTTCATGGTTTTCCGTTTACGTAATCTTCATCACCAGTAAATTCACCTTCATCTCTGTTAACAGCTTTTGAGTAAGAGCAACGCTGGAGAGTTAGGTTTCACAATAAGCGCATAATAATGAAAAAACACTTCACATGTCTAACCAATCAAAAGAATTAAATTGAGGTTTTGTTTCTCGAGATCCAGAATAATATTCTTCCCATCTCGAGCCCTTCCTGAGTTTATTTTTGTATTCATATTGCACCTTGGTCAAAAACACACCACCATCCCCTCATCAACAATGACTCTCCCCATATTACATTTCAAGCATGGCTTACCCCCCTCAAGCAGTTTGCCTCCACTTAGACACTTGGGGCATATCTCTACTCCGTTCACCATTTCAACAACACAACGGCACCCCCAACAACCCCTCTGACTCTTATACCCCAACACATACTGCTTGCTGTCTCCCATAACAGGAACTCTCATCAGTTCCTCAGGTGTATCCTTACGCCAAACAGGAAAATTGACACGCAAGGAAACATAGAGGGTGCATTCTGAATTTGAGCACTTGTAAGCAATGATGGCTGACATGATGTTTATTTTGCTTGATCTTCTTCTCTATGACATCTATTCTCTTCCGACTAAGTCCATCTCCAGATCAATAAGTGCAATACTGGAGGGGCTCCTTCGACCTCAACGGACCTCATCACAGCATCGACAATGCAGTCAGGATCTATGGCCAGATCCTGCGACAATTCCATAGGCAAAGGCATTCGAAAGTGCGGTCGCAAGAAACTCTTTAATAATGACCACTATCATCGTGCATAATAACAAATACACTCCAAAATTACGAACTTTGCGCTATAATGGGACAATGCAATTCTTCAAAAGTTCAGCGACGTTGTCGGACAAACATGCGTTCATCGTGCTTTCGATACTTATGTCCTTTTCGTCGGCGCAAGTATCCCTCAATACCTATATTGACTCACTGTATCTCACCAGCGCGATCGAGAACACGCCGTCACTTTCCGCGCTCAAGATCTGGGAAGACCCCAGCTCGATGGTTGGCGCGCTCTACACTCTCGGTTCGCTCATCACGCTGCTTGCCTTCTTTATTGCACCCAGAGTCTTGCGACGCTTCGGAAACTATCGCTGGACGCTTGGTATCATGCTGGGGCAAGTCATCACACTCTTAGGTCTCGCGCTCTTCGACAGCGCGTGGTTCATCATCCCCCTCTTCATCCTCCAAACAACATTGGTCGCGATCCTGTATTTCAACTTCGACATCTTCATCGAACGCTACTCGAAAGATGAATACACGGGCATATTCAGAGGGATTCTCAAGGCACTCACGTCGCTTGCATGGCTCCTTCCTCCTTTTATTGCAGGGGTGATCGTCGAGCGCTTTGGATTTTCTCTCGTGTACTTCTCCGGAGCGATACTCTTGTTGCCCGCGATCCTCATCATGATGCGCTATCTCCACGACTTCAAGGATATGCACTATGACAAGGCACCTCTTTTCCTTGATCCAAATGTGCGGATCAATAAGCCGGATATTCCGCGCGTGTACTGGATCAACTTCTTTCTCCAATTCTTCTTTGCGTGGATGATCATCTACGCGCCGATCTATTTCCACAATGTCATCGGTCTTTCGTATGAAGAATTCGGCATGATCCTCACCCTCGCACTAACGGCATTCGTGATCCTTCCCACACCCGAAGGGATCCTCGCCGATCGCGTGCTCGGGGAAAAAGAAATGCTGGTGCTCGGATTCTTGCTTATGGGACTCACCTCATTTGCCATTCCATACCTCGCCGGACTTGGGGTTGCCCTGTGGGCGTGGGGTGCGCTCCTCTTCGTTGGCCGTGTAGGCGCGGCGACGGTTGAGGTCATGTCCGAAGTCTATTTCTTCAAGCAAATCGACGGGCGCAATTCCTCGCTTATCGGCTACTTCCGGCGCGCGAGACCTTCGGCCTATATCGTCGCCCCGATGCTTGCGAGTTTCCTCTTGGGATTCGAACTTGTCGAATTCGGCCAACTCTTCACGATACTCGGATTCATCATGCTTGCGGCGATATACTTCCCCCTTCGGATCAAGGATACGCGCTAATACGTGTCCAACATCACACAAAAACCCCCGCTCACAAGAAGCGGGGGTTCTTTTCAAGAGAAGAGCAACTCGGCAAACTCCGAGGCGAGCACTGCGGTCACAAAGCGACCATTCACGACACGTTCACGCAAAAAGTTCATCTCCACGATATCCGCACCGACAACCTTTCTTGTAGCAGAAAGTCGATACGCGAGCTGAAGCACTTCTTTGCGCGAAAGACCGCCATTCTTTCTTCGGTAATATACGCCAGGAGCATCCTCCGCGCGCACCGCATCGAGGTCAAAGGAAACCCAGATCTTTTCGACCGAGGACGCGAGTTTTTCAATAAAACTAAATACTGGTTCCCAGCCGATCTCACGAAGCGTCGCATCCGAGAAACGCGCGACCTCTAAGCGATCAAGGAGCTCAAGCTCTTCGGGTTCGCAGTCATCAGAACCCGCACCAACATGGAGCACGTGGCGCGGATCAACCGACCTTCCTTGCAAAACCGCATCATAGCACCGTCCTCCAAAACCGAGCACTGTCGCAAGCGGCATTCCGTGTGCGTTGCCGGTATGTGATGTTTCGGCAGTGTGCGCGTCATAGTGCGCGTCGACCCAAACGAGTCCGAGCGACGAGGTACTACGCAAAGCGGCGGCGATCGAACCGACAACAATAGAATGATCGCCTCCGATCACGAGAGGAGTTTCGCGGGAATGGATCAACTTCATGACCCGAAGACACAGATCGTCAATGAGACGGAGGAGTTCCTTATGATTTCGAACGGGGCCCTGCACCGGACGATTCAGACCCGCAAAGATCTCGGAGGGAAGGAGATCGCCGAGGTCAAGATAGGACACCTTGTGCTCCTCGGAAAGAATGTCCAAGAGACCCCCCTCCACGAGAGCCGTCGGGCCCGAAGACGCTCCGCGACCTGCACCGCCCAACTCGTACGGAACCCCGAGCACATGAATAGACTCATGCATCGATCAATCCTCCAAAAAGAAAAGAAATTACCCGCGCATATAGTACCACCTCTTTACAAAAGCACAACTATGATGCAATACACGCATTGAACGCTTCGACGGTCGCATTGTATCGTGCGATCGCCTCCTTGGTCGTCGTAATGAGAGTGTTGTATGTTTCCACCAACGCGTTGTATTCATCGACCTTTGCATTGTACGCATTGCGGTCAAGTCGCCCGGAGGCAAGTTCTTCGCGAAAGATCGCAAGGGTTGCTTCAATGGACGACAACTGCGCTTCGTAAAGCTTGATCTCGGCGGCAAGGGGGTCGTTTGGTTGCGGACAAAGCGATGCGGGTCTTCCGAACGCCTGCACCGCGAACCACATCATGCGTCCTTCGGAGCGCCCATATACAGCGGCGATACCGATCTCGGTGTAAAGCGGGTTCAGGATATTCGCCCGATGTCCTGGCGAGTTCATCCATCCGCGAACAACATCAGCATCCGAAACAAAATCCCCCATAGCAAGATTCTCTCCGACATTGATGTAGTCATAATGATAACGTTCCGCGAGTCCGGACACATCGACGCCGTCAGGTGACTCATGGGCAAAATATGCCCTCGTGATCATGTCGAGCGCCTTTACCTCGGCGATCGCAGAAAGTGTCGTATTGTATGAAAGCGGCGGGAGACCCTCTTTGGTGCGCTCCGCATTCACAAGAGCAAAGATGCCCATGCGCGTGAGTGCACCCTCTTCATCATCGGAAAGAGCCGCAACAAACGTCGATGAGGAGGTGCTGATCGTATCATTCGCGCCTCCCTCGTTGTTTGAAAGTGGCGTTGTCTGAATTTGAAGAGGGACACCGGGAGGCATGACAATATCTTCGGAGGACTCTGACGTGGATGGAGTGAACCGCGCAGTATCGTTGCGATCAACCAAGGAAGGCAGTGGAGTGCTCGACGATGTCGTGTCGAGTGCTGTAGAGGTTGCTCTATGCTCAAGAAGAGACGAGCTATCAGTCACGGACTCCGTATGGGTCTCTGTCGTCGTCGCGACAAACGAACGCTGGGAACCCCGCTCCGCAACAAAAAGCGTGACCACAAGGCCGATCTCCAAGAGAAGGACGAACACGAGGGCAAATGTCCACTTCCGCATCATACTTCTCCGGTATTCCTCATAATCCCCGACGCCTGCGCAAGCGCTTCATCGACGTAGACCGCCCCACGCGGAAGAGTCTTGATGATCCTCCCCGGCATATCAGGCAACGACGTTCCACCCAAGAGGGAGCGAAACATCTCCCCTTTCTCCGCGCCGACCAAAAAGACGCCGACAATATCCACGTAGCGCAAGAAAGTGAAGGTGGTTGTTACCAAAAAAGGGTAAGGATTTCGTCCTGTGGCATCATACGAAGTGATCCAGCGTTCAGATTCAAAAAGCGCATGGAAACGTTCAGGGTCATCGGGGTACGGCGAGATCCCCGCCGTGTGACCGTTCATCGCGATACCCATTGTCGCCATGATGACCCCACGCGGATGTCGCTCACGCCACGAGCGTAATTCCTGTTCATAACGATCGGCAAGTTCTTCTTGAGTTTCACCTTTCTCCGCGCTGGTATCGATCAAACGGCACCCTCCGCGCACCGCGCGCGCAAAGAACTGCGTTTTGCGCAAGAGCGCGTAATTCGAGTGCTGATTTGTCGGATCATAACGTTCGTCGAATATCCCGATCGTCAAATAAGGACCGATCACTGAGGGGTCGATGAGATCAAGAACATCAAGCGCGGAACCTGCAGACGAAAGAAAGAGAACATCTCGATGCTCTACATCGCGAAACTCACGCAATTTTCGTGATATATCCGCGGCGAAGAACTCGAGCGCGAACGCCCTGGTGCGACGCACGTACAAACGCAAGTTTCCGATCTGTCTCTGTGGACCAAAAGGCATATATCCCAGTATACCATCTCGAAGAGCACTCAAAAACATGCTAGAATAAGCTCATGCAAACGCACAATCACAACAATGAAGGTCCGCTTGTCTGCGTCAATGTCACTCCCGACATGGCCGAACAAGACCCTCACGCCGTCGAACAAATGCTTCCGGGAGCGAAATTCAACCAACGCGCGACCCGTATCGCAACCGAGTTTGACCTCGGTCTCAAGTTTCTGAGAAAATATCCAAAGTCGGTGACCATCTACGGATCCGCACGCTTCGATCATGACAATCCTCACTATCGACACGCACGCGCGCTCGGACAGCGCTTGGCGCAACTCGGTTATGCGGTGATCACCGGCGGAGGTCCGGGAATCATGGAAGCGGCAAATCGTGGAGCGAAGGAATCTGGGGGGCAATCGATCGGTCTTAATATCGAACTCCCTCATGAACAAGTGCTCAACCACTATACCACCGACTCACTCTCCTTCTATTACTTCTTCTCCCGCAAGACGGCACTTTCGTTCTCGGCGGAGTCTTATGTCTACTACCCCGGCGGATTCGGCACGCTCGACGAATTCTTCGAGATCATCACGCTCATTCAAACAAAAAAGATCCGCGAAGTGCCGATCATTCTTGTCGGTTCTGATTTCTGGAAACCGCTTGAGCGATTCATCATCGACGAGTGTATCGTGAAGCACGGTGCGGTGAGCAAATACGACACCGATCTCTACACTATCACCGATGATCATGACGAGATCATCAAGATCATCACGAATGCAGCGGTACGCACCTAACCCTCCCTCAAAATCCTGCGAGCGGTCCGCTGATCACCACGAAATCTTATGGTTTTGTGCGAAAAATTTTCTCTGAAATAAGGCGTATAAAGTACGCCATGCTTTCGTTTCAGAAAAATATTTTGTAGTCAAAACGACAAACGTGCAGCAGGTCAGGTGTTACCGAACAGAGGAAAAGACTCCCCAAGAAAGATACATCAAAAACTCCTTATTCCCATCTCCTCCCGTGATCGGCGAGGGGATGATGCGTATATCGGAAAATCCAAGTTCTCCCGATTGGCGACGCATACGCTCGCATACCGCATCGTGAAGGACCGGGTCGCGAACGACGCCCTTTCCTATCGCATCGCGTCCCACTTCAAACTGGGGCTTGATGAGACAAACTGCAAATCCGTGTGGGGGCAAAATTTCCGCGATCTTCGGGAGCACCTTTGTGAGCGAAATGAACGAGACATCACTCACGATCATGTCGGGTCGAGGATCAAGCACGGCAAGAGGAAGTTCGAGAATATGCGTTCGCTCCATATTGAAGACCCTTTGATCGTGAAGGAGTACATCCGCAAGCTGTCCATGCCCCACATCAACGGCATAGACCCTGCTTGCCCCACCCGCAAGAAGCACCTGAGTGAATCCGCCGGTCGACGCGCCGATATCGAGCGCAACCTTTGCGGAAGGATCGACACCCCATTCATCCAAGGCGGCGATGAGTTTGAGGGCAGCACGAGAGACCCACGGCATATCAGGAGCAGAGAGCGACACGACATCCTTCTCTCCGACGGATCGAGATGAGTCTCTCACGATAGCGCCGTTCACGAGTACCTTTCCTTCTTCGATCATTGTGACCGCACGCGCGCGAGAAAGCGCGAGCCCACGAATGACGAGAGACTTGTCGAGGCGAATTGGTCCTTCTTGAGGATTATCCATAACGTTGAGCATACCCCAACCCCACAAGAAGATGCAAGAAAAAAGCACCGAGGATCTCTCCTTGGTGCCTTCTTGTTCCGGTCATGCGCCGACAAACGTCAATGCACTTCCCTTCTTTCCCGCGCGACCGGTACGGCCGATACGATGCACATAATCATCGTAACTTGACGGTACTTCATAGTTGATGACATGCGTCACATTCGGAATATCGAGGCCACGCGCGGCGACATCGGTCGCGACGAGCACCTTGATCCGCTCATCCTTGAAGAGTTTGAGTGCGTGTTGGCGTTGTGGCTGAGACTTATTGCCGTGGATCGAGGCCGAAGCAAATCCCGCTTGCTGGAGTGACCGCCCCAACTTCTCAACTCCGTGCTTCGTGCGACCAAAGACAAGCACCTTGCCAAATCCCGGCTGTCGCAAGAGTTCGCAGAGTTTTTCGAATTTGTCATCCTTGCTTCCAACGCGGACAATATCCTGCTCCACGTTACGAGAAGTATCGAACTTCTTGACAGAGATCTTGATCGGGTCATGCAGGAGCGTTCCGGCAAGTCCTTCGATCTCACGAGAAAATGTTGCCGAGAAGAAGAGCGTATGACGTTCCGCCGGCAGTCGTTCAATGAGATAGCGAATATCGTTGATGAATCCCATGTCGAGCATGCGATCCGCTTCATCAAGGACAAGATTATGAAAATCAGCGAGATGAAGCTCTTTGCGCTCAATAAGATCCTTGATACGTCCCGGAGTGCCGATGACCATGCGTACCTTACGACGCAAGCGTTCAACTTGCATATTCATGGATGCACCTCCCACCAAAAGGACGGAGTAGATACCGAGTCCGCGAGCAAACCCCATGAACTCTTCGTCGATCTGGAGCGCGAGTTCGCGCGTGGGAACGACAACGAGGACCTTTGCGTTGGGATGCTTCAACATCTTGTGGATCAAGGGAACGAGGAATGCGGCAGTCTTTCCTTCTCCGGTGTTGGCAATACCGATCACATCACGCCCCTTCAAGACGTCGGGAATCGCGCGATCCTGGATCGCCGTCGGGATCTTGTATCCTTTTGCCGCGATATTCTTTTTAAGTCGTTCATCGATCTCAAGGTCGGAGAATTGATTGGTCGGAATGTACGGCTTTTCCTCCTCGACAACAACAGCCTTATTTACGAATCGCGCGACATCGATATTCTCGCCCGGATTCTTGTTCTTCGCGCGAGGGCGACCGCCAAAACGACCGCCACCAAAACCTCCCGCGCGCGCGGGACGACTTCCACCAAACGAAGGTCGTCCTCCTCCGTATGAGGGGCGCGACGACGATCGCGCTCCACGGAAAGATGAACCTCCATCATAGCTCCCACCCAATGAGACGGCGCGGCGCGTGCCACCCGAATGTGCTCCCCTCTTCGGAGAGCGTCCTGTAGTATTATCCATAGTACTGAATAGTATTAGTTGTTGCACCAAAACGAAGAAGGAACGCGAGTGCGTTTCAGCTCGGGTCAATGCGTGAATAGAGACCCCACAATACCCCGTTACCACCATGTGCTTACGCTTGTTGTGGAAGTCTCTCTTTTTTTCGACATGATCGTCACCTATTGCAACGATGAGAGAGGAGTCTTATGAGATTTAAAGTGTATCACCATACTTCTCTTTTGTCAAATAAAATGCCGCCGAACAGTATGTTCGGCGGCGGGAGTTATTCCTCCTTTTTTGGCTTATGAAGGAGATAGAACTCCTTCGAATCCCGGACAACTTCGGCGAGACGTTCGTTCGTCATAACAAGCGCCTTTGCGAATTGATCCTCCCCTGCGACAATTGCGTCGGCGGGTATCTCAACGAGAAGTCGCCGCATCGCACCCGTAGTTGCCAAATACATCTCGAGACCGCTCTCCATATAGCGAGGGTCAAAATAGAGATTCAACACCTCACGCCTCATCGCACGATGGAGTTCGGTGATGTTCGTGAGTACCGCCTTGACGTTGGCGGCCGCATCGAACTCCGGGCACTGCGCTGGGTCTCTCGGATCCATGATCCAGTCCTCTCTGGTGACTTTGTAGTCACACATGATGTATACCTCCGGGACTTTCTTCAGAAAGTTAAAAAGTTGGTCGGTTACTGCATTCCATCTTTAATTGTAGCACTAGGGATAACAGTTGTCAATGACCCGTATAACCTCCAGGAGTGCAGGATGTATGTGAGGTTAGACATAACCAACAAGTTCCCTTCCGTGAGCAAAAAAAACCGCCCCATTGAGCGGTATTTTTAAAATGTTCACTCCTTCCTCTTGTTACGATTGCGCTCAGTTTCGGTCAAAAATTGCTTACGCAAGCGAACAGACTTCGGGGTGATCTCAAGATACTCGTCCTCTGCCATGATCTCGAGTCCGTTCTCGATCCCCACCGGAATAGGAGGTGTGAGCATGATGTTCTCGTCACTTCCGGCGGCGCGCATATTGGTGAGTTGCTTGCCTTTCGTGGGGTTCACCGGCATCTCGTCACCCTTTGCAGTATTGCCGATGACCATGCCCTCATAGACCTCAACGTTGGGTCCGATGTAGAGTTCACCGCGCTCTTGAAGGTTGTAGAGCGAGTACCCAAGCGCCTTGCCGCTTGCCATCGATATCATGGAGCCTACCGCGCGACGCGCGACCACCCCCGCGTAAGGTTTGAATCCGAGCACACGCGACGCCATGATCCCTTCCCCCTTCGTGTCGATGATGAATTGATTGCGATATCCGAGAAGTCCGCGCGTAGGTCCCTCAAAAAGAAGTCGAATCGTGTTGTGCGTCTGCGTCATGTGAGTCATGAGTGCGCCACGTTCACCCAACTTTTGAATGACGACACCTTGAAACTCACTCGGCACATCGATCGTGATCTCCTCGAAGGGTTCACATTTGACCCCGTCGATCTCTTTGATGATCACCTTGGGTTGTGAGACCTGTACTTCATACCCTTCGCGACGCATATTCTCGAGCAATATCGCAATGTGAAGCTCTCCGCGCCCAGCGACCTTGAACGTGTCTCCCGAGGAAGAACTAAAGTCCACGCGCAAGCCGACGTTCACTTCGAGCTCTTTTTCGAGTCGTTCACGGATCTGGCGTGAGGTCACATATTTCCCCTCTCGTCCTGCGAACGGAGAATTGTTGATAAGGAAATTGAGTTCGATCGTCGGTTCATCAACAGTGATCGCAGGAAGAAGCTCGGTTGTTTCCATATGCGCGATCGTCTCGCCGATATAAATATCGGGAATACCGGCAAGAATGCCGATGTCACCCGCGGCGATTTCGCCGACATCTTCGCGTTTGATTCCCTTGAATGTGAAAAGTTTGGTGACCTTGCCCTTGTACGGAGCAATACCTTCTTTCATAAGTACAACATTGTCTCCCACTTTTACGACACCATCAGCGACACGAATGATCGCGAGACGTCCAAGATAATTATCGTATGCAAGATTGAAGGGCTGCGCACGAAACGCGCCCTCCACCGATCCTGACGCAACAGGAACATGTTCGAGAATGAGATCAAGAAGCGGAGAAAGATCCTTGCGCTCGTCAGTCAACTTACGCATGGCGACCCCCTCGCGTCCGATCGCATAGACGACAGGAAAGTCCATCTGCTCCTTGGTTGCACCGAGATCCATGAAAAGTTCAAGAACTCCTTCTTCGGTCTCATCGGGGTTTGCGGCGGGTTTATCGATCTTGTTGATGACCACGATCGGCTTCAATCCGAGTTCGAGCGACTTCTTAAGAACGAAACGCGTCTGAGGCATAGGGCCTTCCTGAGCGTCGACAATGAGAAGAACGCAATCGATCGAGCGCAGGACACGCTCCACCTCCGAACCAAAGTCGGCATGCCCCGGAGTATCAACGATATTGATCTTGGTATTCTTGTAAAAACAGGCGGTGTTCTTGGAGTAGATCGTGATCCCGCGCTCGCGCTCAAGCGCGTTCGAGTCCATACTCTCTCCTTCTTCGAACATTCCCGTTTGGCGCATCAACGCATCGGTCAAGGTTGTCTTGCCGTGGTCAACGTGCGCAATGATCGCAATATTGCGTATTTCCATATATACATAAATACTCGCACTGATGCGAGCGTGATGAGACCAAAATATACCCTACTTCCGAGACTTTCGCAACCTTTACGGATCTCTCATATCCTGGTGATTTGTTTTTTTGACGATAGTGTGCAAGAATGGCCGGAATGAAATCTTCTCGACAGAACAACAAACCCGAAGGGCGTCCGGAGCGACAAACAAGAGTGCGTCCGAGAACGCAAGGCGTCGGCGCGTCGGCGCCCAAACGAACCTCATCACCGCGCGCGGAGCGGCCAACGCCCCGTATCCCCACACGACCGTTTGATCGATCCGAGCGACCAAGGAGCGCGCGCTTTGCCCCAAAACAGGGCGGCGCGAGAGAAGCCAAATACATACCGTCACGACCTCCACGTCCTTTCACAGCTCGAGCGACAGGACGACCGGGGACACGAACAACAGCCCCGGCACGCACACCGAGACCCTTCGGCGATCGATCTCCTGCGCGAAGCGGATCACACTTTACGCGCCCTTCTCGCATCCCCGAACAAGAAACCCGCCCCCTCACAAGAAAAAAGATACAAAAACCAAAACCTCCCCGAACGCAACTCGTGAGCCTCTCTCCGCGTACTCCAACCGCCTCGTGGAGTGATGTTGCGACATGGTATGACGCCCACCTCCAGAAACCCGACACCTACCACGCAAAGATCCTCCTCCCCAACATGTTGCGTCTCGTTGACCCGAAAAAAGACGACACGATCGTTGATCTCGCGTGTGGAACAGGATTCTTCACAAAAGCATTTACCGAAAAAGGAGCAACAGTGACGGGTATCGATGTCGGTGCGGATCTCATCGCACTCGCACGCACTCATGTCCCAAGCGCCACATTCCACATCGGTTCCGCCGAAGATCTCTCTATGATTAAAAGCGAAAGCGTCAAAAAAGTGACGATCGTCCTTGCGATCCAAAATATCGAACATGCGGAGAGTGTCATCGCAGAGGCGGCACGTATCCTTGTCCCGCGAGGATATTTCCATATCGTCATGAATCACCCCGCGTTCCGTATACCCAAGTCTTCCGCGTGGGAGTATGATGCGAAACGAAAGATACAATATCGCCGTGTTGAGCGTTACATCTCCGAATCACAAAGCGCGATCGACATGCATCCAGGGACCGCAGGCGGCCCGCAAACCGTATCTTTCCACCGCCCGCTTCAGTACTATTTCAAAGCACTCGCAAAGGCGAGATTTTCCATTGATCGTCTTGAGGAGTGGACGTCCCACAAAGAAAGCGACTCCGGACCCCGCGCAGAGGCCGAGAATCGAGCCCGCAAAGAGATCCCTCTCTTTCTCTATCTTTGCGCCCGCAAAAGTGCCGACTAAGTGCGCGCAAGAAAGGTTTGCCGAAGCGGATGCGGGGCGATACAATAGAGTCATATGAAGCATTATCGAACGCTCTTTTCCGCACACAAGAGAAAGATCATCATCGGTGCCCCGATCCTCTTTCTCGCCATTATGAACGTGACGGGATTCACCGGGAGCGGAAACACGCTCTCCTTCTCGCCCGAACAAACGATCTTTTATACCGTCGGCGAAGAAGTCGTGGTGCACTTGGACATGCAGACAAAACGCCCCGTCAATGCGGTGGGCGGAAATGTGTATTTCCCTCCGGACACACTTGAATCGATCACCGTAACACGGATCGGCTCACGCATTGACCTCTGGTCGGAAGATCCGACCGTAACAAACGAATCCGGGATCATTCACTGGAGTGGAGGGATCGTGAACCCTGAAGCGGAGGGTGTAAACGGAAGGGTCTTTACGATGCGTTTCCATGCAAAAGAAGTCGGGAAGGCGGAGATCGTTGTTCGAGACGGACAACTCCTCACTCACGACGGAGCCGGCACGAATGTCTACTCGGGAAATCCTTCCCTCACTCTTTATGTCCGCGCACAGGGGACACCGTCTCCTGATGTGAACGAAGACGGAAAACTCTCACTCTCCGACGCGAACACACTATACCTTCGTTCGTTCGGAAAATACGACGCACGAAACGATCTCAATATGGACGGAAAGGTCGGGTGGAGTGATGTGACCTTCCTTGTTTCACTCCTATAGGATCCTCTTCCGATCCTTGGCCCCACCCAGCACAACAACTCCGGAAGAAGTGACGGGTCGCGCGAACCGAGAAGGATGAACGACCTCTTCTTTTTCATTTAATCCTTCACCATCTGCCTCTAAGGTGTCGGGATAAGATGCTTCATGATGCGTATTGTCCCGCGATCGAACCCGACGCATCACAAACCATCCGGCGACAAGCATCCCCAACAACCCAAAGAGAGCGGCGGGAATGAACGGATTACGCTTCACCATTCCAAAGAAGGATGCGCGAACGACAACCTGGATCTCTTCGCTCTGTAATGACTCGGCGCCGTTTGCTTTTCGCGCGATCGCCGAGATCGTGTAACGACCAGGACCGGGCACAAGCGCGCTTTGGAAAACACCTACCCCTGAATCATCCAAGACAAGCTGTTCAGAAGCGGGAGAGTCGCCTTCCTTGCCGACAGAAAAATAGACAGTTGACGAGGGTAGCGAAGAGACAGAAACTCGGAGGGGTTCCCCTTCTCGAAAATTTTCCGATTCTTCGAGTTGTAATGTCGGAGCGGGAATCGCCTCTATGGCAAAAGATACTTGAGCGGTCGCTCTGTTGCCCGCACGGTCAATGGCGGCGACCACAAGCGTATGCGCACCGGGAGGGAGTATCGGCGCACGAAACGCTCCTACTCCGTCGTCCACCCATGAAAGTGGTTCCCCGCCGTCAAAAACGAATTCATAACGTGAGACACCCGAAAGTGTATCCGTTGCGGTGACCACAAAAAACGGAGACGGGTCTGTGGGGTCTTCGCGAGGGACCTCGCTTACCGTAACATTCTGAGGGGGTTCCGTGTCGATCTGCAAACGATAGTGTGAAAGATCAGTCTCCCCGCTTTCCCACTCGCGAGTCAAATGTACATACCATATTCCGTCGGGGATATCTTCGATCTCTCGTGTCGACCGAGGGGCAGCATAATATACAAGTCCGTTTCCGGTCGGGCGACGATCAAGCAAAAGTCGAACGCCGGAGACATCCTCAGGCATTTCCCATTTGATCGTTGCAGAGGATCGTCCGTACCACGCATCCTGATCGGGATGTGTTTCTGAAGAAAGGATAGGAGTCCCCGTCGCAGCACCAAGCACCTCACCGAGAGAAACATCAGGAATAGCTGTTGTTGGTGATGTCTCGTCGCTTCGTACTTCACGAGGTGTAAAGATATACACCCCGCTTGAAAGCACGGAAAGCAAGTTCCCTCCCGTCCCGTCGGCGGCACGGATAGCAGATGCGGAACCTGATCCAAAATCCAATCGCGTCTCTTCGGAACGTAAGCCCTTCAAGGTGACTGCGAACACTTCCCCTCTCGCTCCGGAAAAGGAAGAAGTCCCGGTCATTGCCCCCGCAAAGACAACCTCCCCTTTTTCGTGATCGACGGCCGGCTCTTGTGTCCACGAGGAGAGGAATGATGCGGAACGGTCAAAGGAAACGATCTCGATCTCTCTCGGATCATAGCGAAAAAGTCCTTCGACCGCATTGATCGGTGCATTCTCAGAGGAGACCATGACGCGCACGACAACAGGATCACCCGTATTAAAGACACCGACCACCGGAGAGAAAAAGAGTGTTGCATCTGCGGCAAAAATAGTGATCGGGAACAAAAGCGAGAATATGACCTCGATCACACCGAGTGCAAGTATCTTTCTTTCACGCTTCATGATGATCATCGGTTAGGTCGCGTGAGGGAGAAGCAATGCGCTTTGCGTTGCGACGTAAGCGAATAACAATGAGCACCCCAGCAAGAAGAACGACAAGGAGGATCACCCCTCCGACGATCATCCACGGAAGATCCTTTGCCCGAGAAACTTGCTCGCTCATGGTCAAGCGAGAATAATCTCCATGAATAGGGGCGAGAACCTTGTCGGTATAGTTGCGCGCATTGTCAACCGCACGCACCGTGATGCGGCTCTTCAATTCTTGATCGGAAAGTTCGTAGTAATACAAACTTGGCGAGCGTACGAACTCGGCCGGCTTGGGAACCCCACGCAGAAACCCTAAACGCTCTGGATCATCTTCTCGAACTGCAAAATGTTCAATACCGCTCTGTTTGTCGACCGTTGTGAAAGCGAGGAAATATTTCCCTCCTAATATATTCGGATCACGTTCGATGGTTACCGTAAACTCGTCGGGAGGAATATCATCCGCGCGGACGATATCAACCCACTCATTCCTGATGCCGGGAGAAACGAGGAGTCGGGTGAGCGTTGTACCCTTTAGCTCAAGCGACATATTCGTCCCCATCCCGTCGTTGGCAAGAACACGAGAACCCTCACCAAAGGAAAAAACAAGGGGTTCCGGTGTACTGGTCACTCTCCCGCCGATCATGTTGCCTGGAATGGTAAACACGACACGAAGAAGAATATTCGTCTTTCCGGGGTCACCCTGCACGCGCCCACAGTACCCCGCGGGGATACCTCCGGCAAACGTAATAAGCCCTCTCTCTTCGTCAATATTCGGCTCTTCGACCCAAAGAGAAAAGAGGGACTCCCCTTTTGATATCGCCGTCGGGCGCACCCAATCCTTGGGATAAAAAAGTTCCACGGAAGCAGCGTTCATACACTCATTGATCGGCGTATCCAATCGTACCGTCACAATGAACATGTCACCCGGTCCATAATCGCCGGAAGCGGGTTCCAGAGAGAGGGTCGCGGCAAAGACCGATAACGGGAGCGCAAAAAGTGAAACCAGGAAGAACGCGAAATATCGCGAAGATCTTTTCCAACACTCGCCCAATCTGTGTGTATACATGAATAACATATTCCTCCTTATGAGTATTATACCACCATCGCCCCGGACCCTCTATCCACTACTACCCCGTCCAATTGAAGAGCATGATGGAAAAGTCGGTCAGATCGGTGCGGGTATCCGCATTGATATCGGCGGTCGGATTGCTCGTCCCCCAATGGAAGAGGAGGATCGAGAAGTCAACAAGATTCACTTTACCATCCTTGTTGAGATCCGCACTTCCGGGAACCTGAACATCACGCTCGCCAATATAGAAATTGACGGACTGACTGAAGCCACTCTTTGCCTGATCCCCCGAACCAAATTGCTCGAACATCGCCCGCACCGCATGAAAAGCTTCATTGGCAAGATCTCCTGTCGCAAAGGCTGATGTCCAACTCCCGTCCGCCGTCGACGTTGCGATCGAACGCGCGTCAGTATCTTTGTCGACAAAAAGCGAGACGCGAGCGTTAGGGGCACTGGTACCAAACGATTCAACAAGTGCGCCCTGGGCGATCTTGCGCTCACGAAGAGAGAGTGTCGGCGGAAGAAAGACATTTGAAACCGTAGTGACCGCATTTTGTGTGACCTGGAAAGTGGTGGTGAAGGTGAGGGAACGAACGCCACGTCCGTCGGTTGCCCAGAAGCCGAACGTAGTCGCACCGGGGGTCACATTTCCCATTTCGTAGAGAAAATCAGCAGTATTGTCCGCGGCAACCTGACCGATAACCTGTCCATCCTTCAAAATATTGACAGTACTTCCGGGGTAGGCCTTTCCTTGAATGATCACCCGCGTATCCGCGCGAACAGGAATGACACCCTGAAAGGAACCTCCGCCACCGCCACCGCCTGAAGAAACCGGGGGTGGAGCGGGAGGAGTCGTCGTTGAGACCGGAGGAGAAACTTGTGTACACATCAGTGTGCAGTACCCGTCCGTCGCGCCATTTTCTATACCGTCGTCACATTGCTCGGTGTAATACGCCTGAAGTGTACCGTCCCCACAATACGGACCGTAACCCATGCACGTGCTGTTGCATGTCCGCTCTGCCGTTGAAGACCCGTATGCGCCCGTATTAAAAAGTCCGTCATCACAGACCTCTCCGGGGTTCACGATCGCGTCACCACAGATCGATATCGAAAGAGTTGTGGTCACCATCGTCGCACCGGCGACAAAAGGAAGCGCTGTCGCAACAAAACCGTACAAGAAAGCTACAAACACAATGTGTTCGTATCCTCTCCTCTCCTTTTTTATAGAGCGTAAGGAGAACATAGAAGATACTAGGAGGAGCGGCGACGAGAAAGATCAACTACTCCGCTTGTCGCGACGACACGACGAGGTCGCGATGGTGGAGGTGTGTCATCATGAGGCGGTTCATCACGCTTTGCGGCTCGTGGTCGACGAGTTCTTCGCTTGCGCTTGCGACCGATCACTACAGTAATAACAAAGAGAAGGAGAATCGCAACGGGAAGGATAAGGGAGAGCTGATCGGCAAGTTTGAGTCCTTCAAATCCGTATGTTTCATAACCTGTGATCGTACCTCTCGGAAGGATCGACAAAGAAAGCTGCCCTGTCTGCGCAGACTCACCTTCCAGCTTGTAAATATTATACTTGACCTGATATGCCCCCGGAGGGAGCCATGTAGGAAGATGCGCGGTAACCTTCTTCGTGTCGAACGGCAATACCGTCTCGAACTTGTTGGTATTCGATGTCGATTCCAAGAGCTGCGTTCCGGATACATCGTAAACTTCAAAATCAACGTGATGCGGAGCAGCGGGCACATTGCCGATATTCTCGAGGTAGATCGCAAAGCGGACCTTTCCAGGGAAATCAAGCCACCACTTCTTGTATCCTTCTTCAGCTTCAAAGAGCTCGACACGACGAACAGTAAAATCAAAAACTTCATTCACTACTTTCAGATTCACATCGATCTGCGCACCCAGAGCAAGAGAAACACCGGTTTGAGGTCCGTCAATCGACGATGTGCGGATGCGGATATTTCCATTGTAAGAGCCAAGATCCGCCTCATAAGGAACACGAACAGTCATGCGCAACTTGACCTGAGACTCCCCCTTCGGAAGTATGAACTTTGAACCGCGATCGCTCGAGAACCATGACTCGATGCCGGGGAGATTCATTGTGAGCTCCGCATTGAGATCCTCTACAGGATCACTGCGCACAATGATGATCTCTTGCGTATACTCAGAGCCGGGACGCAACTTATCATTGCGAACGTATGGCGGGGTGATACCAAAACCGGCAAATGCCGTTTCTGCAAATGCAACAAAGAAGACGAACGCCGTAATGATGTGCAATATCCCCCGTTTCATGCAATATAGGGTCTCTTCATCATAACACAATAAAAGGTAGCCGCATCATTCAGGCACTGTGGATGAAGAGTGGATAATGTCATAGAAAAACCGAGAGTTTCCTCTCGGTCTCAATTCGGATCTTACCAAGCCGAGGATGGGCTGGTCGCACCGATAATAGTGTTCACACCGACATAGTCACCGGACTGTGTAATGCTTGCCGGAACAAGTATTCCCCAGTATGTGTTGAGCGAATTCGGAGTACTTGTCGAAGTCGTCTTTGGAACACGAAGCGGGAAGAGTGCACCGGGATTGTACGCCAAGGTTGACGTCGCGGCGGAGTACGCCATCGTCGAACTCGCATACTTCTGATTGTTCACAAAAATTGTCGAAGTGGCATTTCCAGAACAGTTCGGGTAGTTGGGACACATGTCCGTACCGTAAAGTGTTTCATCAAGTCCAACGTTGCCAATCGCGCGAAGACCAACAGCGGTTGAGGAGGTCAGGTCAGCGGAATTTCCTGGTTGTAATCCACCATATGCGATCGTGGTTGTCGAAAGCGCATAACCAAGAAACTGGATAAGCTCAGTGCCATTTGCTGCATCAGTACGCGCGCTCGACGCATTGCTCGTGTCGGAAGCCTGCGCGGAAAGAAGCCAGTTTTGAGCCGCGAAAGCAGAGCCGGGGTCCGTTGCATCAGAAACATACCAAAGCGGGAAGGTACAGTTCCATACCACATCGGAATCAGAAGTTCCAAGACAGGTGGTCGAGCTTGCGGTGCAGGAAACGTTCCAAACCGAAGTCGGAAGTGTGCCAGGGTAACAGTTATTGGGGTTGTAGTCACCACTTACCGCGCAAGAAGTTGACGCAATACTGGAACGACGCAGATCGATCCGTGCGCTTACAACTTCAGGAGTCGCCGCAAGCGTCTGGCAACTATTTTGATCCGACACAGTAAACTGTGCCTGGAAGCCGGTGGTCTCTCCTTCGAGAACGGTCAGATTGAGAGAGGGATTGATAATACTCACCGAGGATGAGGAGATAATAGGAGCAACATTGTTGACCACAACGGGAGTATTGGAAGCTTGCGAACCATTGATCGCAGCAAAGAGGCCGTGGCTGTCGATCACGAAGCCATATGCGGTTGACGTTCCTTTGAGGCTTGGATTGGGGAGCGTATAGGAAACTGAAGGGTTGCTCGCCGTATAGGTGGAAGAAGCCCATGTACCGCCAACACCACATGCTGTTCCAGTGAAATCATTCTCTCGACAAACAAAAAGGCGGACAAGATCTTGATCAGTACCATCGTAGTCATCATTGTCGAACGCAACGGTGTTCCATGTAATGTTTACACCGGGATTCTGAGGTGCGTTATTTGTGAAGGAAGAAAAAACGGGGCGATGGTTCACGAGATATGGAGAGCCGTGTGGGGTTGAGGAACCATTCCCCATGCCGTTCCATGCGAGCGGATTACATGCTGCACCGGAGGCGTTGCCGTCACAGAGGTATGCCCACCAGTAGTTGATCTCGGGGTCGGCGGGGGTCGTCACACGAAACGCTGTGGCCTGGGTTCCGCTCTGCGTAGGAGAAGAGATCGCGATCTGATTCCCAACACCTCCAAAGCATGAGGGTGCTCCCCCATCCTGCGGAGTCGCAGAAGCATAATTACTACAGATAAGGAGGTAATAGCTGTCCCCCGATGAATCTGTTGAGGATGCGATCCATGTAATATTCGATCCGGCGTTCGTTGGAGAGGAACTTGCCGATGCAGGAGCTTCTTGTGTGTACATATTGATATCCCACTGCGGAGGAGTGTTGAGAACACGTACCGACGTTGTTGCGGTGTTTGCTTCCGCAACAGGGCCACCCGGGAGTTCTCCTGCCATTCCGATCAGAAGTATCGCAACACCAATAAATGTTGCGAAAATACTTATCTTTCCCCCAATAGCACTGTTTCGTTCGTCTCTCATAGAGTTGATATGTGTATTATACAGTGCATTGAGTAATAAAAGATACAAAGTTTTCCACAGCCCCACGCAATGTCTTCATTTGTAGCGGATCGCGTCGAGCGGATTGAGCCCTGCCGCACGTCGAGCGGGGAAAACCCCCGTCAAAAATCCGACGATCGCGGAGAAAGAAGCGATGAAGAGCAAGAATCCGAGCGGAAAGGAGAAGAGTGAGACGGATTTTCCTCCAAAATTTGACGCGGCGACGTTCATCGCTCCGTTTAATGTAAGGCCAATCACCAGACCAAAAATGATCCCCATGATCCCTCCCAAGAATCCCACGATGACCGCCTCGGAAATAAAGAGAATCTTGATATCACCCGACGATGCCCCGAGAGTACGCATGATGCCGATCTCCCCTGTGCGCTCAAGCAGGGTGACTGTCATTGTGTTAAACATACCGATCGCGGAAACAGTGAGTGCAATACCGCCAAATACCGCAAGCACCGCTTGAATACCCTGAAAGATCTTGTTCGCCTGATCTACCGTCTTGGACAAGGCGGTCACAACGAATCCTTTTTTGACGATCTCGGCCGAAACAAGATCGAGCACCTCGCTTTTGACCACACGCACTTGAGCGCGCTCATACGTTTGTATCTCAACATGAGAGGAAAGTTCGGAAAGCGGAATAAACGCAGCAATGAAACTCTCTTCCTTGGTAACACCAACAACACGATAACTCTTTGTGATAGAGATCTCTTCGGATTGATCACTGCCTTCACGAGGAACAAAAACTCGGAAGCTAACGGTCTTTCCTATTGCCTCTTCGGGAGTTTCGATGGCAAAAAGTTTCAAGACCGCCTTGGTCAAGATAACCTCGTCCTTATTTTTTGCTTCCTCTCCCTCAACAAAGAGGTCTCCCGCCGAGGCTGACGCTCCGGTGTATCGAAAGTACGCGGGCTGTGCTCCCTGCAAAAATGCATTTCCGGTCAAACCGTCAATAGTAATAAGTGCGGGGAAACTCGCAAGCGGAGAGACATCGCGTACGTTCTCGAGCGCCTCGAATTCACGGAGTGTCTGCGTGTCGATCTGGACGACCTTTGAAGGAGGGTTGTTCACGCCAAGTGACAAGAGCGTCTCACCGAAGACGATCTGTTCGAGAATGATGTTCTGTAAACCAAAACCGAGACCGACCAACGTCACAACCGCACCCGTTCCGACACCCATACCCGCGATCGTGAGCCACGTACGCGCGGGGTTCGTCTTGAACATACGAGTCGAGAGCATTGCGATATCACGAAGTTGCATGATGAAAAATGAATGATGAACGAACAAAGAATCCGATGGTCTTATTATAAGAGAGAAGTCTTCCTACACCAAACACAAAAGAAAAGGCACGGGGACTGATACACATCAATGATGATCCTCTCCGACACGCGGGATGCCGAGTGCGATCAGCTTCTCGGTCAAACGCACAGTATCGAACGACTGCTTCTTGGAAAGTCCGACCCCACCTTCCGCAAAAGAAAGGTTCATTTGTGTCGCGAACTCTTCCTTGCGCGTAAACCCGCCAATGCGCTGCGCGATGGACTCTTCAAAATTGACCTTTTGCCCCGGCTCAAGATGTAGATCACACTGCCCTGCGACAAACTCGGCGATACGATTCACGAACTCGAGATCGCGGATCTGTGTTCCCGTCGAATTCCGCGCGCGACGAAAGCGCTGGATATCTCGCGCGTGGAGCATGATGTCGGAGAGCTTTTGGGTCATATCGGTCGCGCGAGCAACCGGAAGACCTACCCCTCCCTCCTCAAAGTCCGTCATGAGCACTCGAAGATAGGTCGGCGCATCAAGACGACCCGAGATCATCGATTCGGTCACCTTCTGAAGCCTCGTGATCTGATCAAAAGTGATATCCTCAATAAGATAATTAACGATACTTTTCACCTGGAGTTCGTCGGGGGAATCGTACGGATAGATACGCGCGATCTGCTCGATCTCGGTCACAATAGTCGTCCCCGGAGCAAGTTTCAAGATCTGTTTCTTTTCGGGATTTGGTACGACACGCTCGATCTTGCCGTCGGACATATAGACGATGCGGTGCGCATACGGAAGATACTTGGCGTCGTGGGTCACAAGAATGACCGTCTTCTTGTCCTTGGAGTTGATCTCGGCCAAGGTGTCCATGACCTGCGCCGCGGTGATCGAGTCGAGGTTGCCGACCGGTTCGTCAGCGATGAGGATCTTGGGGTCATTCACGAGCGACCGGGCGACGGACACACGCTGCTGTTGCCCACCGGAGAGCAGTGTCGGACGCTTGTTCGCAACATGATCGATCATGAAGCGCCGGCAAAGATCCATCGCACGATCAAAGCGTTCCCGCGGAGGAACACCGGCAAAAATGAGCGGGAGTGCGACGTTGTCGAGCACGGTGATCGAGTTGATAAGGTTGAAGGATTGATACATGATCCCCATCGTCTTGCGCTGGAACATCACCATCTGCATGGGACTATACTCGTAGATACTCTCACCGTTGACGATCATTTTCCCCGAAGATGGAGGGAGCACGCCAAACATACAGTACAGGAGTGTTGATTTCCCACATCCGGACGGTCCGAACAAAATGATATATTCCGAATCGAAGATCTCTATTGTTGCACCCTTATTCGCCTTGAACTCGTTCTCCTTACCGAGGTTATAGGTGATCTCGATCGCATCTCCAAAGATGATAGGTTTTGCCATAGGTCAATTGATAGCCGGAAGAGATAGTAGAGAGTAGAACGCGTCCTCGATCGCAATGTTTCTACAAACCATAGACTATCATCCACGCACTGCCCCTATTATATAGAAGAAGTGTCTCCTCTGTCACGAGAAAATGACGAGCGTCATAACAAATCTTTTTTATCACACCTTCACTTCCACGCAAAAACACATATAATATCATGATGATACCAAAGGTGCTTGTCGTCGAAGACTCTCATTTGCTCCGCAAGATACTTCGTGACGCATTGACCAGAGAAGGATTCACGGTCTACGAAGCGGAGAACGGCCGAAGCGGACTCCTTGCGATCCGAGAAATGCATCCCGACCTCGTGCTCCTCGATATCCTCATGCCGGTCATGGGAGGGAAAGAGATGTTTGAGGAGCTTGTCGCGAACGCGGGAGAAAAGGACCTGCTTCCTGTTATCATGCTCACCTCAAGCGAAGACAAAGAAGTGCAAGACTGGATCACTGCACACGGTCTGGATACGATCAAAAAAGATGACACAATGATCGCACATGTTCTCGCGAAGGTGAAAAAACTCCTCCGTTAAGCTCTTCGAGCAACATTCAAAAAAGGACACACAGTGCCCCTTTTTAATGTGTATTTATTTTCCGATATTCTTGACCCATCCGAATGTCCCCTCAAAGTTCTCGAGGATGATATCAATGATGCTTTTTTCCTTATCGGGTGTGAAGAGGACGAAATTCTCGGAGCGAGACCGATTGTTCGAAGGGTCACGACACTCGACCCAAAATTGATAGACCGTCGAAGGCAGGAAGTCGACAACGACCTGCACGTGATCAATACGAGACTGCTTCTCTTCACCAAGCCCTGTCGCGTCAATACTCGGGTTCAACCCGGAACGATAGAAGAACTGACAATAGGTCGGCTCGTCGGTGTACCACGACACGATCGTCTGTACCTTCGCATCGGCGGTCGGGTAGAGTGTGGATTCACTCGAAACCTTTGAAATGATCGGCTCCGCGGTGTCCTTTACGGTCGTGAAATAGAGCGGACTTGAAGCGACCTTATCCCCCACTGCATTCTCCGCACGCACGATCGCGCTGTAGCGTGTGCCAAGACGGAGGTTGCTGATCTTGACGTTATGGGAGGTCGCAAGGACCGGAGAGCCCGCGGTCTGCACGATGCGTGAATTCATGTCGGTATATTCAACATTTCCCGAAGCGGGAATATTGGTACGCCACGCAAGTGTCACCGAATCGGGCTCAACCTTGACGATACGGTAGTTGGAAATGACCGGAACAACGTCCTTGGTCGTAAAGGTTACATCCCGAGACACCCCGGTCATACCAAGATCACCCTCGGATTCCACCATGAAATGGTATTCCGTTCCGATACTCAATCCTTCGAGACGCACGGTATGCGCAAGTATGCGCTCTCCCGAATCTCCCGCCTGTGTCGTGTAGGGATCATCGCGATCCGGGACGTATTCGGTCGTGCGAGCATAACGAACCAATGAACCCGATTCCTGGTCGGTCGCCCACGTGATGACCGCATAGTCCATCCCCAGTTCATCAACACGCGGATTACCGATGATCGCGGGCGGCGCGACGATCTTTCCCGCTTGCACGGAGATCGCCTCGGCAACCACCTTCAACCCTTCGGGAGTTTGGATCTCGTTGATCGCGGCGACCGCACGCTCAACAGCGGGACGATCGTCAGCGGATACCTTCTTAATGTCTTTCACATCGAGAGAACTCTTCGTCGTAATCACATAGTCGCCGGAAAGTGCCTGGTTCCCCATCGCATCGGAAGATCCAACCCGCAAATGATAGACCGTCGAAGGAAGGAGATCGGTCAACGTGACCGAGTGCGAGCGGTTGTCAGGAACAGGGTCACGCGCAATACCGTAATTCTTGTCGAGCCCGTAATTCACTTCAGAATCCGCGGGAATGTCAGTTTCCCATGTGACCACCGTGGTTGTCGGACTGATGCTTGTGACCGCGATTCCGCTGATCCGCGGTGGTGTTCCGGATGTTTGCGCGAAGAGGAGAGACGGAGCGTAAAACGAGAACGCCGCGACAAATATTCCGCAGCAAACAAAAAAGATGGGAAGCAATGTCCTGATTCGTTCCATACTTACTCTATTATATATGGAGATGCTCAAGTAACAAAAGAAAAACTCCCCACAGCGTAGGGAGTTGAAGGAAAGTACAAAAACTTATTATAAGTCTGCGGTGATCACACAGACCGCTCCACGATCCACTCCAAAGGAACAGAGCGTATCGAGCTGATCGTGGGCACGCGAGGATGAAGACACAAGGAAGAATCGGAACTCGTTCATAAATCCGTCCAGACGAAGGAGTGTCAACATCTCCGCAAGGACTTCCCTGTCTGACGAGAAGATCCCGTGAGGACGAACCACGTGATCACAACCAGCGCCAAGCGCGGAAAGCTTCAGGGAAACGTTCTCCTCCGCAAGTACGACGACACGCGCCGGATCACGTCGACCGATCGCGGCGACTCGTTCGGCAACCAACTCCCCGAGCGCTTTGCTGCGAAAATGCGAGGTCTGATAGGACAAGGCAATAATTGCGCACAATGAGTGATGTGTCTCCACGATCTTCTCCTTTTTTATGGAACGAACAGAATTCAATTATAGCATAAATACACCAAAAAGCAACCATTAAGATGCCGTGACTACGGCACCGCACCAAAGTCATTGGAGCCGAAGAATGTGGTTGCCGCGGTTCCGGGTGGAATACCGATTCCCCAATAGACCTCCTTGAACGGGAACCATGCGGACGTGGTTGACTTGGCAACACCGAGCGGATAGTAGTCCGGAGTTGAAGATGCGGCAAGGCTGTTGCAGATCGCGCATCCCGAATAGTTGAAGGTTGACGTCGCATATTTTTGCTGACTATATGAGATCGTATTCGCGCCAGCGCGGAGGTAGTCCCCTCCCAGATTCAAATTGAGAATACTATTTCCCGTGTTGGAGACCGGGGTGATCGAGTTCGCCCCTCCTGTGTCTTCTCCAACAACAATATTGCCGTAATCGATCGAGGCAGGAACCGTGAGACCGGAGAGCGTGTAAAGCTCCTGATTGGACGAATCGGTCGAATGTGCCCCGGAAAGATCCCACACATCGAGGAATGCGTTCCATGCATCAGAAGCGAAGGTGCCAAGATCGGTCGGGTCAGCAAAGTAATACATCGGGGCCGTACAGGTGACGACACACGAGTTCCCGGCACAATCGGAAAGTCCGCACGAAGATGTTGCGATCTGGTAACAATTATTATTGTCGGGAGCGCAATTGTTTCCGCCAGAGATCGAGGAGCGGTAGAAGGTCGACGACGCCGCGACGAGATCAGTAAAGCCGTTCAAATCAGTCACGGTTGCGGTCGCCGTGATAAGAGTGGTCGTGCCTTCCACCAGTCCGATATGCTGATTTCCGTTGAAGGTCACATCCGAGATCATCGGCGGATGAAGGACCTGGATCTCCGCGACACGCGAATAGTTGTCGAGCGGGGTCGTCGCGTTGACGACACGCAAACAATATCGATCGAGCGCCGCGTTCGCTGTCATGCGGAAGTTGTACTCCGCCTCGGTCACTCGCGCAGCGGGCAAGACAATAGTGTCGGTCTCGTTCGAAGGATCTTCGACGATCTGGCCCGAGGTGAAAGAATATCCCTTGGGGAGCGAGAGGAGTTGGGTCGTGGGTGCTTTGTTCGTGAATTGTGTACTTGAGGTCATGCACGCGGGGGAAGAACCACATCCGCTCGTAACCGTCGGAACGTCGACAAAGTTCCCATTCGGAACGGACTCACAGTTGGGTGAGGAGAGCTTCGCCGCAACCTGAAGACGTAGCTCTTCATTCAAGGTCGCAAGACTTGAATTGCGCACAGAGAAACGCACGCGCACGTTTTGGTCCTGCGGGTAATTCACCAAATACGCGTTCTCCGCCGAGAGCCACGATGCACCGGAGTCGGACTGCTTCACACCAAAGGACACCGACGGGACGGAAGAAAGATAAGGTGTCGCATGTATCGTATCCCACCCTCCATGCTGGTACCAATACGAGAATCCGAAGCTTCCCGATGTGTAGGAAGAATCCGTCGCGGAGGTTGTCGCAAAAAGTGATCCTCCACTCGTGTACACCGATACATTGATGCGGTTGCTCGCCGAGAGATGGTCGACAAAAACTTCGTACCACCCCGTCGTGAATGTGACGGTTGTTGTCGCGAGTTCAGTCGCGCCGCCATTGCGCGAATTATACGCGACATTTTTCGCGATGATGACTTTGTCGAGACCGGATGGAGAAAGACACACGCCGTAGTTCTGATGGAGTGTGACCGGGGATTGCGCGGCAAAAGTGAAGCAGGGCTCGTCGGAACCGCCCGTTGACATGTCGATCCGCTGCCAAAAATGCCATGTTGTATCGCGTCCGACAGTGACGTTCGATTTGCGAATACCGTCAGTATTCTGCGCGTTCTCATTTCCGGACGATGCGGCGAGGCCATAGGAGTTGGTCTTGTAGATCGCGGCACTCTGCGCAAAGAGTGAAGTGTTGCCGGTGTAATCCGAAAATCCGTTCTCAAAGTCATCGAACGCAAGGAAGGTGCTCGTCCCGGAGCTTGCTGATACCGCGGTCGAACTTCCAAAATACATGAAGAGGTCGGCATACCCCGTAGCGGGAAGTTCGGGAACAGTGACCCATACGACCGCCTGCGAAGACGCAGACACCGATTCGAACCAATGCGGAACGGAGGTCGTCCCCGACGCATCGGTGAACCGCAGGTCGCCAAAATCGGTACGCATATCCGCGTCGTATGACACGGTCATTTTCACCGCACGGTCGAACACGGTCGTATCGGTGTTGTTGGTGACACGAACAGGCTTGCGCTTTGACCAACTCTGATCAAACCACTCACTTGCCGGGGCACCCTCCGCCCCATCGTCGGCACGGAAACGGAACGCGCGCTGATCGGAGATGAGACACGCACTGTCGCTCCATCGGATCGAACCGCACTCATCGACACCATCATTGTCGTACGCCTCGCCAGCATAGTTCCCATATTCATCGTTGAACGTGATCGCATTCCCAGTCGTACCGACACGAGAAACATTGTATCCCGAAGTGACACCCGATGATGTGGCAAAACGAATATCGAAGAATTGCGCGGATGCATTTTGATCGATAGTGGTGGATGCGATCGTGATCATGCTTCCACTTGATACATCGAGAGAGAAATCTCCGTTGTTCATACTTGTGATCGTTGTGGTGCCCAAGAGGCTCAATCCCGAAAGACCCATATTGCGGAACTGATAGTGGCTCGCATTCAGAAAAGCACTATCAAGAACAACAGCGTAGTTGCCGGAAGTGAGGCGATCGATTGTTGTGCTTGCCGATGCAGTACCCAAGACCTCAAGGGATGCCGCGGTCGCGTAGGTTGCGGTCGCGTAGGGTGCAAAACGTACATTGACCTGACGAGAGCTTCCTCCAAGGAGTGTGCCGTCAAAGTCCTTACCATAACTCCAATGGTCGATACCCGATGTACGACGGTAATCTCCGAAGATCGCAAGTGAACCGCTCACTCCCGTATGGTCCTGAGAATAAAGTCCCGCACCACTCGCCGTTTCAACCGAAGAAGCGGAAGAATCCCACATGCGCGCCTGCGTTCCCACACCAAGACGCAGTGTCGCGTACACATCGGACCCTTGTGTCTTTGTGTTCACGGTGAAGGTTGTCCCCGAATCGAGCGCCAAAGTAGAGCCGGTCCACGTGGTCGCCGCACCGCCGACGAGGTTGGTGAAGACGCCACCAACTGAAAGCGTCTTTCCTGACGCGAGGGTGAATGAGTTCGCAGAGCGAAGCGTGAAGGAGTTTGTCGTGGTCGCATGCTCAGTGACCGTGTGTCCTCCTGCCGCTCCGTCGACCATGACCGCATAGAAGGAAGATGCTCCGGGGTTGATCGTCTTGCCTGTCGTAGTTGCGACAAAACGCACCGTCGAAGTCCCTGCAACAAAGTTCGCCGTGTTCAAGAATGAACCGCCGATCGCAAACTCAACAAAGGGGAACGTGGTTGTTCCGTTCACAAAAGCGACATTTCCTGTTGTTGTCGCGTGTTGATCAAGGAAAAGGAATGTTCCGCTTCCCGACACAAGGAGATTCCCGAGCGATGAGCCGGAGAGTCTTATTGAACGATTTGTCGTTGTCGCAACAAGTGCAAGCGTGCCGTTCCCGGATACGAACGAACCGCTTTCATTCTCAAAATTGCCGCCGACCGCCAGTGTCCCCGAGGGGAGAGTCGGGGTGCCCGACATGATGGTGAGTGTGCCGGTTGTTGTTGCGTTCACATCAGAGAATGTCCATGCTCCACCTGAGCCCGCAAAGACAAGTTCATTCCAATCAGAACCGTTAGCGCGAAGGGTCTTTCCTCCTGCGGTTGATGTAAGCTTGAGTATTCCTCCGTTGTGCACAAAGGCACCTCCTGAGTTTACAAAGGAACCTCCGACCGCAAGCGTCCCCGAAGGAAGCGTTGTCGTTCCGTTTGTGATCGAAAGGTCATTTGTTGTCGTACCAACGCCCGAAATGTTCCACGCCCCGCCCGCGCCCGCGAATGCGAGATCATAAAAAGACAAAGAAGAAGACGCGCTCACCACCTTCCCTGTCGTTGACGCAGTGAAGGAGAAGAGGGAACCACCCGGCGCGACCGAAGCAGCAGACTGGGCGACAAAATTACCTCCGATCGTATATGCCTCCCCGCTCGCGCCGCTCCATGTTGATGTCGACATAAGATGCACGCTCCCGTCCCACGCGTTCGCTGACGCATTCGCATTGACCGTCACATTACCCCCCGGAGCAAAGACCTTCGAGGACCACACAATGAGACCTGTTCCCGCGGATACTGAGGTCGAGGTGGATACTCCTGCAGTTGCCACAAAGGGGATATCGATATCATTGTCACGATCGTACACCGCCATACTAGCGATCGTAACAGGATTTCCTTGTTCGTGACGAAGGATGACTCTGTTCTGATACAGATGCATGTTGCCGATGTTCGTCGCGGGATCATACGCGATGTTTGCCGCGCGCGCGCCACCGTTCGTATCGAGATAGACCGTAAGTGTGTCCTTGGGGTTGAAGATCACTCCCGATATCGAGTATGCTCCCGTCGTCTCATTACATGCCGACATGTACGACCCTCCACCCTGAACACGCAAGCGAACATTCTGTGTCACTCCGTCACAAGTGGGGGCGCCGATCGGTGTTACTCCTTCATCACTATACACGTTTCCGGAAATGGTGAGCTGTGCCGCGGAATCATCCCAGATGAGGTATCCGGGATCCCCGCCAGGGTCGTTGTCAAACGCTTCGCCCGCACGGTTTCCATATGCAAGATTGAAGCGCCACGCGGAGACAGAGGTCCCGACCGCGGTCACGTTGTATCCTGACGTGACACCGGACGACGTAGCAAAGCGGTTGCGTTGGAAGGTAAGAAGCGAATTCGCATCAATGGTCGCGCCTGCAACGCGCAACATCGTCCCTCCCGAGACAGCAAGCTCAAGATCGCCGTCGGAGAGATCGGTTACGGTCGTATTGCCGGAAATATTGAGTCCATTTTGATCGACATGGCGCAAGGTATAGTAGCGCATATCAAGTGTTCCTCCCGAGACACCAAATGCATACCCGCCAACTCCCCCTTCCGCATCGATCGTGGTCGAGGCGCTTGCCGTTCCGATCACATTGAGCGCGCCGCCCGAGAATGTGAGGGTCGAACTCGAGGCGATGCGGACATTCACCTGCCGGGCGGTACCTGTCGCGCCGTCAAAATCGGTCGCAAAGCTCCAGTGGTCGGAGCCGGAAGAGCGGCTGTAATTTCCATATATATAGAGTGAACCCGAAACACCTTCATGGTCTTGTGAATACAACGAGCCACCCGAAGCGTTGGTCGTGGTCGCGATAGAAGAATCCCACATGCGTACTTGCGTATTCGCGCCGATGCGAAGAGTCGCGTACGCATCACCTCCGAGCGCTTTTGTGTTGATAGTCTGTGTTGTTCCCGAATTAACAGAGAGTGTTGTTCCGCTCCAGTCAGTCGCGGTCCCCCCGACAAGATTGGTGAATGTTCCTCCGACCTCAAGTGTCTTTCCCGGTGCAAGCGTGAAGCTCTCCGCGTCGGAGATCGTGAAGGATGCCGTTGCCGTGGCGTGCTCCACAATACTCCACCCTCCCAGCGCGTTATCGAAACGTACATGAGCAAACGAAGAATTCCCGGGGTCGATCGAGTGCCCGGTATCAGAGGCATCAAAGGTGACCGTGCCGTTCGAAGAGAGGAATGTCCCGTCGTTTACCCAATCGCCGCGGACCGCGAACGTTCCCGAATCAGACGCGGTCAACGTCGCACCGGTACGAATCAAAACATCGCCCGAGACAACAACACTTGGATCGTTCGTGTTGGCGTTGAGCGTGATCGCGGAGCCCGTCGCGTTGCCGACCGTGATCCCCTCTTCGGTCGCAAGCGTACCCGCGAGGATCGTGTAGGTTGGCGCACTCGCTCCGGTCGCGGCGAACTCAAGCGCGTGATATGTTGCGGGAGTCACATTCGCGGATGCCCCCGACGCGGCATAGCGGAACAATGCATTCTCCGGAACAAAAGCGCCCGAAAGCACAAACGGAGTTCCTCCTCCCGAGAGCACCCACGTCGTTGATGTTCCCGCGAGGAAAGTCTGCGCCGACGCGACAGAAAGAATATTACTCACCGAGATCGTACTCGAACCGGTCTTTGTTGTCGTTGCCAAGGTGCCGTTCCCGAAAGTCAGGTTCGCGAAGGACCAATCGGTGTTCCCTCCGAACAAACCACCATTAGCAAACGTGACTGTTCCTCCCGTCATCGCGAATGCTCCCGCACCCGTAAGTGGCGTACCGTAAACCGTGATCGAGGCCGCTCCCGTGATCGTACCCGCCAAAGGTGTCAGTGTGCCGAGTACGGTGAGGGACTGATCAATACTCCACACACCTCCCGCTCCAGTGAAGTTCATGTTCCAAAATGTGAGTGGCGCAATGCCGACAATGAGTTTGCCACTCGTTGTTGCAGTGAAGTTGAATGTCGAACTTGCGGCGGTAAAGATCGCACCGTTGTCCGCGGCAAAGCGTCCTCCGACGGAGTGAGTCTCGCTTCCCTGAGCGGTGAAGCGCGCATCGTTGTCGATATGGAATGTTCCGTCATGGGTCGCGCCGGAACCACCCGAGAGAAGCGTGACATTGCCTCCCGGTATAAATGTCATATTCGACCATATCCAGAACTCCTTCTCCGGATTGAGTGTGAGCGTGTCGGGACTTCCCGTCGTTGCGGTGAACGGAATATCCGCATCATCGGAACTATCATAGGCCGCCATCTTCGCGATCGTCATCGGGAACACATCTTCGTGGCGCACAATGACACGGTCGCGATAAAGGTTCATACCAAAGAGATCTCCCGCAGCGGAGCGTGTCACAAGGGCCGCTTGCGGACCGCCGTTCGTGTCGAGGTAGATGGTCATGACCGTGTCTCCCGAGAAAGGAACTCCGACAATGGCGTAATTACCGTTTATCGAAGAACAAGGGGATGTGTAATTACCCAGCCCATCGACCTTCACGCGCACAACCGGCGTAACGTTGTCGCAGACCGGGGCGCCCATGGGTGTCACTCCCGCATCCGAATAGACCGTTCCGGTGATCGTGATGGCAAAATCACTATCGTCCCAACGAACATAACCGGGGTTTCCTCCGGGATCGTTGTCAAAGTTCTCCCCCGACAACATTCCATAATGATCCTTGAAACGCCAGTACGAGAAGGGGTCGCCCACTTCGGTCACGTTGTATCCAGTGACCCCGGTTGAGGAAGCAAAACGCATGCGGAAGATCTGGAGCGCGGGATTCGCGTCGATCGTTTCGGCGGAGGCCGTGATCGTCGTGCCTCCGTTCGCATCAAGCGTGAGGTCTCCGTCGGCAAGCGCGGAGATCGTCGTCGCCCCGAGCAAACGAAGTCCATTTGTGTTCATGTTACGCGCGGAGAATGCCGACGCGGCAAGAGTCGCGTCAGTAAGTGTGATACCGAAATTCCCTGTTGCGCGACGATCGATCGTTGTCGTTGCTGTGGAAGTCCCCACGATCTCAAGTGTCGTTCCGACTCCAAAGGACGCGGCCGCACCCGCCTCAAAACGCACATCAACCTGACGCGAGGCGCCCAAAAGCGCGGTACCGTCGAAGTCCGTAGCATAACTCCAATGGTCCGATCCCGAGCTGCGCACATACTCACCGAAGATGTGGAGGTCACCGTCGATCGCCGCATGGTCTTGAGAATAGAGACTTGCACTCGTGCCAAGAAGATACGTTGTCGCTTGTGAATTCCATGATCGGATCTTGGTATTCGCGGCAAGACGCAATGTTCCGTAGTCGTCTCCGCCTTGTGTCTTTGTGTTCAAGGAATACTCGGTTCCCGAGTTGAGCGCGAGCGTTGAGCCGCTCCACGTCGTCGTTGCGCCGCCGACACTATTCGTGAATGTTCCTCCAACCGCAAGTGTACGGCCCGAGGAAAGCGTGAAACCCGCGGACGAGGAAAGTGCGAAGTTTCCCGTTGTTGTGGCATTCCCCGAGAAGGTCAATGTTCCTCCTGTTCCCGCAATAGTCACATTCGTGAACGAGGACGAGACGGGATCGACCGTACGCGCACCGGAAGCGGTAGAGAAGGTGACCGTCCCGCCGTTTGCAACAAAGATACCGGGTCCCGCGAATGAACCACCCACAGCAAAGTTTCCCGAGGGAAGCGTCGTAGTACCGGCGAGGAATGTGACATTGCCGGTCATGACCGCGTTCGTATCCGTAATCGTAAAGATTCCGGCGTTACGCACGAGGAGTCCCGCGAGTGAAGATCCTCCCGTGGTGATCGAGCGCCCGGAAAGCGTCGAAGTCATCGCGAGTGTTCCTCCGTTCGCGGAAATAACTCCTCCCGAATTCACCATGTCTCTTCCGACGGCGAGCGTTCCCAACGGGAAGGTGACCGTCCCCGCATTGATCGTGAGGTTGTCCGTCGTTGTCGCGTTCTGATCGACAAAGCTCCAGGCTCCGCCTGATCCGTCGAACTCAAGCGCGAAGAACGGAGACATTGACGCAGTGATGGTCTTCCCCGGTTGTGTCGCGAACATACGCACAACACCCGAGTTGTGCGCGAATGTCCCTCCCGAATTCGTGAACGATCCTCCCACCGCGAAGATCCCGCCGGGAAGCGTCACCGAGCCGGAGGAAATGGTCACGTTGTTCGAGGTCGTCGCATTCGTATTGAGCCAACTCCAGGAACCGCCGATTCCCGAGAAAGTGAGATCAAAGAACGACGATGTCCCTTGATTGATCCGAATATTGGGTGTCGTGGTCGCAAAGGAAACATTACTATTCTGCGCGGTGAATGTTCCTTGATTATCCCAAAAACCGTGAATATTCAACGTATATGCACCCCCCGCATTCAAGATGTTCCCCGAAGCGACATGCACGTGCGTCGCGCGCACGGACGAGGCGAGCGTGAGTGTCTTCCCCGATCCGTTCACCGAAATATTTCCAAGATCCTGCTTCGTGCCCGTATTGTCTGTCCATGTATGCGAACCCGATCCGGAGAAGGTCGTTGTCGCACTTCCCTTCAAGAATGTCCCCGACGGACCGATAAGAAGATTTCCTTGCAAGGTCATCGCCTGCGCTCCCGGAGAAGTCGTTCCAAAATTCATCGCGACATTTCCGGATGCGACAAAAGGAGTGGTGAATGTCCATGTCGCACCGGTCACCGCCTCTCCAAAGGTCACATTCGCGAAGGTCGAGGTTGCCGCACCGGTCGAATCGATCGTGCGTGTCGAAGTAGTTGCATTAAAGATCACGGTTCCTGTTCCCGCAGTGAAACCGCCGAGGTTGCGCCATGAACCGCCCACTTTGATCGTGTTCGCATCCGCGTACAACGCACCCGCAATACGCAGATCAAAGGTGTTCACAAATTTTGACGATGTCGTCGCGGGACGGAACGTGTTTCCCGAAAGAACATAAATACCCGCATCGGAACATCCGGAGATCGCACAATGTTGGAGGTCTCCCGATCCGTCGACATCAAAGAAGAGGTCGTTATTCCCGGAAACGGAATAGTCATATTTCGCAAGGTCGGCAAGAGAGACCGCCGAGGGAGTTGTTCCCGATGCGGATCCGATCGTGATCCAACGCTCATTGAGCGAAAGTCCTCCGAGGTCGCCGGGGCCCGCGTACGTCGCGATCGCAACCGCACGTGTCGTGGTCGGACCACCGGAAACAAAGACACGCACCGTATCTCCGGGGAACATGGTCACGCTCGGAATCGTCCACACCCCACCCGAGATCGTTCCGGTCTTTCCCGCCTGAAGGACGCCATTGACCGCCACTGCGACCGTTCCCGAGGTCACATTTGTTGTGAGGTCGTGTTGTTTCGCGGTGCCAGAAATATCGAGACCTTCCGCCCATTCAACGGTCCAGTCATTAAGAGACGGACAAGACGTGAGGTAACAAGAGAGATTCGCGACAAGTCGCAGCGTGTGATATACCGATGTGTCAAGCGCGGAGAGGCCGATTGACATTGAGGTGAATCCGGTGCTATTTCCGGCAAGTTCCATATCGGGAATGAGCGTCCATGCACCCGTCGTACTATCAAGGTATTGAACCTGCACCGTAAGCGTTGTTCCCGAGGGAGTCGTACTTGACCACAAGACTCTCTCCCACGCGGGAGCGTTTCCATCCGAAAAAGTAATAGGGGTCGAGATCAGCGTTCCTTGTTTTGAGGGCTTTTGCGCGGCAAGGGCGAAAGGTTTTCCATAAGGAGCCGAAACGACCGACGCGTTCGTCTCGAGTGCGGTCGCGGAAGACCATGCACTCCCGTTCCATCGTGATTCATAGTAGGAAGATACTGCAGGAACAAAGAATGCACCAAGGATCGTCCCAGAGAAAGATGTGCGCTCGAGTTGACTTGTATAGGTAAGCGCTGTCGCGAGATTCGGCAAGCTTGCTTGCGCCGCCCATGCCGCACCATTCCAAATGCGATAGCGACTTCCGGTTGTGTCACCATAAACGGCTTGGATATACCCCGTGCGCCCGGAGGTCGTTTCAAACATACAGTCCATTGGGCGCTCGGACTTGCTAATCCCAGCGGTCGTCAACTCGACGTTCGTGACCCATGCCGCGCCGGTCCAACGCACAACTCCGATATCACTATCTTCATCAATATAACAAAGAGCAAGACGATCAGCGGTCGGATCGGTCGCCATGTTGGCGTTCTCGAAGTCGTCTCCGAGGGCCTGTGTTGTTGCGACCGACCACGACGCAGTGTTACTGGTCCATGCGCGCCAACGGAACCGTCCATTTATACCATCGGAAACCGCGATCACTGCTTGGTTGCCGCTTGATTCATACGCAAGTGCCATTCCCTCATTCCCCACTTCCGAGATCGCGCCGAGGTTTCCGGTGCTGTTCCCCCACGAAGAGCCGTTCCACACCTGTGCTTCATAGTTCGGACCCGTGTCGCGCGAAAGCACAATGATCTCGTTCTTGCTCGGATGGCTCGCCATGCGGATCCATTCGCAGTCATTCGCACTTGCCAAATTGACCGTGCCCGTCGCAACCCATGACGACGAGGTTGCGCTCCAGATTGCATAGGTTGGATCGGAAGTTCCGGTACAGGCAACCACCATCGCGCGGCCCGAAAGTGTCTCGTAGGCAATATCGAAGGAACGTCGCGAAAGATTGGGTGAAGTTCCAGTGACCGTATATTTGTTCGTCCATTCACCATCACGGTAGATCTGTACGTTCACGTCGCGGTCGCTTCCCATCGTACCCAAGACATACTCACCAAAAAGCGGGGATGCCTTCAATATCGCCCACCGCACCGTTGCGCCGATAGAGAGCGCGCTCCGTTCCGAACCCCACGCTGATCCACTCCAAAGACGATAACGGGGTGTCTGTACCGCCCCCTCCCCATAGACAAACATTGCCGCATCGGTCGCTGTCGCAACAGTGACCGCGCCTGTACCGATCGTACGCACACTAGTAAAAATGTCGGTGTCGAACTGTCCGTTGTCGGTCTGGAACCATGTCGCGATCGTGATCGCCGTATCGACCGTAAAACTGCGCACCGGTGTCCAGAACGACCAGTCGTTCGCTCCGGAGGGATCACGCGCACGGATACGATAATAATAAGTGACTCCGTTCGTCAAAATATCCCCGCTCTGCACGGTGAAGTTGATCATATCTCCCGAGGTGAAAGGACTCCCCGCAACAGGAGGTGTCACATCGGCAAACCCCGCGTGCACATCCGACGAGCGAGTTGTCGATGAGGTGAACGTAGGTGTCGTTGACCATGAGATCTGGTACACGATGCCCTCTCCTTGCGGATCACTCGAAGTGAAGGCGAAGGTCGGGGTGCGCGTCGCCACTTTTGCATTGTCGAACGGGGTGTCGATTTCAGGAGTCGTCACCTTGTAACCCCACTCAAGCGTCCAATCAAGGTGATACGGTGTTCCTGTTACATTCGTCAGGTTTGCGCGCAAACGCAATCGCTCATAGGTCGAGGCATCGACGGAGAGGAGTGAGGTCGACGCGGTTGCACCGCCGAATCCCGCAGCGTTACCCGAAAGCGCAGTATCAGGAAGAAGACTCCATGCTTCAGTCAAGGGATCCTGATACTCAACCTGGTAGGTAATAGTCCCGTTCGTCTGTGTCGAGTTCCAAGCGAAACGCCCCCACGCAGTACCGACACGAGCAAGATCGAAATCGATCGGGGTGCTATAGAGTGTTCCCGTTGTTGAACCGGTGATGAGTTGTACGTCATTGGACCCGGTTGTCGTTGCGCCCACCAACACGTCAGTCGCGAATTGCGCTCGTGTCGTTTGGAACCATCTCGACACCACGACCGTCGTATCGATCGTGACCGATCGCGCCGTCGACCACGCACCCCACACACGGGAACCCCCCGGATCCTTGGAGCGGACGCGCCACCAATAGGTCGTGCCGTTCGTGAGCGTCGACGAAGGAACAAATCGAACAGGGTCACCCGAATTGAAGGGCGCCTTGTTCGTCGGATTCGGAATATTACTGAACAGCTCGGGATTGATCCCCGAATCTTTATCTTCAACAGGGCTTGAGAAATACTCATTCGTCGCGATCTGGATCTGATAGTCAAGGTCATCATTCTCGGGGTCCACAGCATAAAACTCGAAGGAAGGAGCGGTTGAAGACGCTTTTTCATTATCAAACGGTGTTGAGGCGACCGTGCGCCCGGGAGCGCTATTCGTGTAGACTTGAGGATATTTGGTGTATGCCTCAAGCGGAGTTCCGTCACTGCGTACCATACGGAAACAATAGTTCGTACTCGAGGTCGCGTTGTTGTGCTCGATGACCCAATCCCATTCACCATTCTTGCCGAGCCCGATCTCGAGAGGGTTTCCGGCGGAAGGACTTGTCTCAGAATAAACACCAACAACATTTGCGATCGAAAGCGTGGTCGTCGAAAGTGTTGCACCGTCCGTTACTCCGGAATTGTTGTATCCTCTCCATACCGAAGAGGCACCAACACCACCCACGTCATTCCAGTTGAGCGCTTCCGCACACGCAGTACTCTCCGTGTACTGTAATTTGAATTGTGATGAAAGCGGGGTTGCTGTTGCGTTGCTTATAGCAAGAGACATCCGGAGGCGCAGCACATCTCCCGGCTTTGCGGGGACAGTTGACGCATCGATTGATACATCCTCGGGAAGATCACTTCCCCCCTCAGGCCAAGGATCACTCGGTGTATTCGCATCTTGGTTCGCATAGATGCGATAAGAATTCTGATCGAAAAAGACGATACCCGTCAATCGTTTTGCAAAGACCACCTCCATGTATCGTGGCATGTTGCTTGCCGTTACAAAATCCGTCACGTCAACCTGATGCGTATGCACATTAGAAGCCGCTCCGTACGGCGCGGTGCGACGCGTCGTTCCGGTCGTGCTCGGATTCCCCGTCTGCATTCCCGAAAGATTGAGGTGAGTGTGAGATGCGGAACCGCCTGTCGTGCCGTAGGTAGTTGATGCCTTGAGGAAGCGATTCTCAAGCGGCCCTCCCTCACCCGAAAGCATTGTCCACCCTTCAGGAGGTGCGTCGTTCCACATTGTAATGGCGTAGTTTGGTGTTGTTGTGGCGCTCCCGGTCAGCTTGGCAAAGAGGATCTCGACATAAGGAGGCTGTCCTTCTTCAACCGATGTAGTCGTTGCCGCAAGCGTATGGATATGAGTATTCAATGCGACTCCAGCCTGAGTACCACCGGTTTGTCTGCGAATATCTGTACCAGTCTGAGCGCCAATGGTTGCTGTTACTGTATGTGATGTCGTCGCTTTCCCGCTCACCGTACCCACCGAATTCTCCCCCATCGGGAAATACCCATCCTGTGCACCATAGCGCACCCACCCGGAAGGAAGTGACGATGAAGCAAGGTCGAAAGGAATGATCGCGCCGGAAGGAAGCGTCGCCGGCTCCCCCGCCGAATTTGCTTCGAGTACGCGGAGAGTGCGAGTGGGGGGGGTGTTGTTCGCAACGGCGAGATTGATCGTGAGTGAGTGGGCATGACTGATGTTTGCAGCATAAGGTCCTGCGGTAGATTGACCATCAGCCGCCGAACCAGTCGTAAAGAGTGTTGAAGTAAAGGCGTGCGTATGCGTCGCATATCCTCCCCCGACTCCACTATAGGATGAAGAACCGAACGGATAGCGCTGGTAGAAGGGTTGCCCCGCAGAGCATGACACACAGGTCCACCCCGACGGATCTGCGCCCGTTCCATCCCAAAAGATAAGCATCTTGCCGACCGCGTCGGAGGCGATCTGCCACTCACGCGCTTCGACGAATGTGATGTTCCCTTCCGCGCGCAAAGGTCCGACACGGAAAAGGTACGGCGAAATATCAGGGGCATCAAAGGTGTAGCGCAATGTGATCGTATTCCCCTTCTTCAAATTGAGCTGCCACATCGCAGTCATGAAACTGTGCGCTTCGTCACCCCACTTGAGATCCGCCGTCCCACGATCGATCACCACAAAATCTCCAGGCAAACGCTCTGTGAGACTTCCTTCAAAATCCTCGTTCGCCGTCACGGTGATCGTCATCGGATAGTGCGCAAGCGGATAGATGCGTGTCGGGCCGTCACGCTTGATCGAGAGCGGGACCGACGCGCGTACCTCCATACGATCGTTCACCTGAGCAAGTGCGTTGTCGTCCTCATCGAAACGAACGAGTTGGAGCGCATAGGTGCCCGTCGCCATCGCACCCTCGGGAATCCCAAAGGATGCCGTATAATCGGGGACATCGACAACGTTGTTCCCGTCACATTTTCCAGACAACACAACAGGAACCTCGACCGCGGAAGAAGCGGGAGGGGTTACCCAAAGTTTAAGTCGCGCATCGCAAAGCGTGTCACCATTGTCGGAGAGTGCCCCCATCGCGAACTTCGCCGTCTCGCCCGGCACATACACACTCTGTTCCGTATTAAGGGCAAGAACACCCCAATAGAAATCGTATTCATCAACGAACGTCTCTCCTCCTTCTTCGATCTCGACACGAAGAATATATTTTCCAGGGCGTAATTCCTTTCCTGTATTCTTGAGCGACAACGACCACTCACTGTTCTCACCATAGACAACCTCGTATTCAAAGGGCATTGCTCCGAGCGCAGTGTGACGTGCCGCGACACGATTCACGGTAAACTGCTTGATACCGAACGCATCACGAAGTGTGCGGGTGAGTGAGGTCGATTGCGCCACGTGACGGAACTGGAAGGTGGGATCCTCCACCGCGGAAAATTCACGCCCCGAAGAAATAAGTCGTCCGGTATTCTTGCGCGCACGACCTTCGTCGTCCACATCAAGAAGGCGATGTTCGCCTGGGATCACGAATTCTTCAACACCAAACACGAGCTTCGGCTCCTGAGGTGAGAGGGGGCGAAAGAGCGGAGCCCCGTAGAGAAGTTCGACGCCGTCACGAGTAAGACCTTGCATATCCGTGCGCGTGACGACAACACCAAAGGGTGATGTGGTTGCGAGCGCCCGCACTTCTCCACCACTCGGGAAAATACCCAATGACCGCAGGAGTTCCTTGCCCGGTCGCTCTCCGAATCCGACACACGTGGTCGAGGCGAGCAGAGTTCCATGAGGATCAAAAACGCCAACATCAAGAGGAGCTCTTCCCGACGGGCAAAAAACTGCGATCTCGTTGGTGTCGCGCGGGAGGATGTAATGCGAAGTAAGTTCGGTCTCGGGAAGGAACGAAGTGAACACTCCTTCAGTCTCGGTGATCACCGCACTTGGTCGCGAAGGGGAAACAACAAGAACATCCGCAAGTGAGATCGGGCCTTGCGCACAACGGTCGAGTACTGTCGCTGCCCCAAAACGCCGCCCATCGACCTCTTGCCGCGCACCCGAAGCACCGCACAATGCCACGAGCGAGCTCCCGTCTTCTCCAAAACCGGCGACAGTACGCCCCAACACAAACCCGAGCAATGAACGTGAAGTCGCGGGATAAAGCGGGCGCGGAAGCGAAAGATCTTCACGCGCAAGTGTCGCAAACACAAGTTGCTCCGCGTCAAAACGCAGAGAGTTGTCGAGGAGCAACGGTTGCCCAAGAACAGTGCCAAGGAGTGGGTCAAGCGAGACTATTTCTTCGCCATCACGCAAGACACCTCGCGCAGATTCACGAGACAATGTTGCAAGTGAAAGCTCCGCGCTGTCGGATACACCGGGAATGATGAACGCGTGACCCGCGAACCCCGCAGGAACAACAACTCCTTCACCTCCAACCGACAACAAGGAAAGCGTGACCGGTCCGTCGGCACGCACCTCCATTCCCGATGCGATGCCGTCAAAAAGCGCGCTCTCTCCTTTCTTGAGCAATACCGGAACATGCACACCGACACTCACACGAACGTCGTCAGTGAGAGCGACCGCATGGAGTGTCATGTCGCGCTGATTCTTCCCAAAGACAACAGCGCGCGGAGTCAACTCCTCGGTCCGAAACGGAGCAAACGGATCGGACACCGACCGTGCGTGCTCGTTTCCGTAATAGACAAAGATGCGCGTACTTGACGCACTTGCCGAACGCGGAACACGGACCCATGCCGTCGCTTCGCGTTGATCTTTGTCCCACATTGCAAGAGAGTACGGAAGCTCCTCCTGCCCACCTTCATCAACAAAACGCAGGTCCGCTCCATTCGCGTCAACCTTCTGCCAAAACTCTTCAGGGAGATCATCAAATGAAACGGGAACAACGAACAGCTCGGGGGTCGACGCGTCATGCGCGATGTCGATCGGAAGACGATAGTTCCACGATCCGTCCCACGTTGCGCGAACCAACCCAAATGCCCCACTCTCCGCCGCGGCCTCGAGATAAAGATCGCCGTGCCCGTTGAGTGCAGTGCGAAGGTCGGCGCGGAAATATATCGTCTGACCCGGCTCAAGATACAGTCGATCAGCCAAGTATGCCGTCGGCTGACCGGACGAAGGGATAGCATCTTCGGGAAGTTTGCTCAAAAGAAAATCAAGAGCGCGACGAAAGATCCCTTCATCATCATGATACGACCCCGTTGCAAGTGTTTGAGCGACCCATCCGTCACGATATTCAATGTCCTCAGAAAGACCGATCTCGGCGCCTTCACGGATGCAGTTCGTCCCCTCCGCGTTAAGCGTGTCGCACTGCACGACCTCCGACGTCTCTTCACAACGATAGGAAGAGGTTGTCGATGCCGAACCTTCTTCGTCCTGCGCCCATCCCGCTGCACAAAAATAACCGATCGCATCCTTCTCGGGAACCCCGACACGATAGGGAACGTTGCGCGCAAAACGAGAAAGCTTGACCACCTCCCCGTTCACCGTCCCGTCTGAGGAAACAGGAAAATGAAATTGAAGGCGGACCGCTTCAGGGGAAGTTCCGATATTCGTCACATTGAAATACGCGCTTGTTCGTCCGAGTGTGTGGTAAACCTCCCGGTCGGTCTTGATCGCGATCGTCGCGTCGGTGTGGTCATCTCCGTTTGAGAAGGAGTGCGCGGTTCCGTCCGGGGTGATCAACACATCACGACGCGCGCGACGCAGATCGGCATCCGCCTGCGCGAGGGATGCCCGCACATTGCCCGACATAAGAGAAAGTTCTTGAGCGGAATCCGCTTCAGAAACTTCGGAGGCGTATTTGATATTCAACCAAAGCCCGTCGAGAAGAACGGTCGTGGGTTGATCCTCATGCGCACCGTGGCGCACATACTCGACAACGATCTTAAGGTCGGAGAGATCACTCCAATCAAGCACGCTCGGCAACGCGAAGGAAAGGTATCCTCCCCGCTTTGCGTTCGAGAATTCCCCGCGCGCCGACATCTCGCCAAGATATTCCCAGCGCCCGGCTTGAAACGCACGCACGATGAACCTATCTTCCGTCCCTGCGACAAAGGGTGCCCTTCCGGCAAGTGAGAGCTCGAGCGTCGCGGATCGAAACGAACGCTCCGCAAGCTCGCCCCCGAGTCCAAACCCGACGAATGAGAGCATGCGACACTCGATCCCTTCGGTCACACAAGAGAGGACAGTCTTGGGGTCGTTCGAGATCGACATCGGAGGCACCTCGGAAGTTGTCGACGCGGCGGATGCTTCGACAGCTTCGGGCGTCACCTCCTGATCCGCAGACGTCGTCGCAACCGACGAGAGCGAAAGATCTGCCTCGGGTCCCTCCTCCGAGATGACGGCTTCACTCGTGTCACTTGAGGTCTCGGGAGTTTCTTGCGCGCGCACTTCGTGACCGCGCAAGAGCATATGAATACGAGCGAGGAAGGAAGGAAGCATCGCTTCAACGGAAGTCTCGTCCAAAGAACTCTCCGGGGTAGATCGAAGCAAAACAGGAAGCACGTCAAGCGACGGAGCGGGGGTTGTCTCTACTTCCATCGACTCACTCGGATCGAGTTCCTCGCCGGTGGTGATCGTCGCACTATCGGTGGTGACCGAGACGGGAGCGAGTAGAGCGGGCTCATGCTCAAGGGTATCAAGGTGAGACTCCAGGATTTCCTCTTCGAGTTCGGTCGACGTCGCGACAAGCGGCACATCAAGCGAAAGTGTCGCGGAATTCGTCTCGGAAAAATCCGCATATTCCGCACCGAGAGAGAGATCTTGGCCAAGCGCAAGTTCCTCATGCTCCCATCCTTCTCCGGAAACCGAAAAGGGGAAGATGTAGAGAACAGACTCCTTCTCGGCAGTCACAAAATTTGCGACAAAAAGGGTCGCAAGAAGTATGAGAGTAAGCGATATTCCCGCGCGCACGTGCACCGAAAAAGCGCGGAGGGATCTTTGTGCGAGCTTGCGCAAATATGTTTCCATGAAAACAAACACCACCCCAAAAACTGCGGGCCGGCTACTTGTTCATTTTATCAAAAAAACATTGAATAAGCTCATTATTTTCACGAAAAATGTACACAAAAATCATGGCTTAACCGTAACGTTTCCAGTGACACCGTTGCGTTGTCCACACCCTATGAGCACGCGCGCAAAAACAGAGAGCAAAATGTGCACGATTTCTAATAAAGTAAAGATGAAAAAAGAGAGGAGAGTGATCGGTAATAACGATCAGGAAAGAAGTTTGCGCACATCTTCAACCTCTTTCGAAAGAAGCTCTTCCGAGAGATCGATCGCTTCGTTCACTTCCTGCATTGCGTCACGATCAAGTGCGGAAGGGTTGGGCTTATCAAACAAACGTCCCGTCTGTTCCCCCACTTCCTCGCGCAATGCGGCAAAGATGTTGCCGAGATTATCGCGTACTTCATCCACCTCACGTTTGATAACATACTTCTCATGTCGGAACGCACTCCGTTCATACCACAAATATCCGATCAGAAATGCAATGAGTGCGACAAGCGTAATATCTCCGATGAGACGCCAGTCGGTCGGGGCTTCTTCGGTCTCCTCAACAGATTTCTTCGCCGCTGCGAGCTCTCCCTCGATAACAAAGGATGCCTCGGCGGCACGACTATTGCCCGCGCGATCATATGCGGTCACCTTGACTGCATGCTCCCCGGGAATCTGCCCCTTGAGCGTGTATGTTCCTCCGACAACGGACGCAAGCGGAACCTTGATAGGGTTTCCAGTGTCGATCACGATCTCATAGCGATCGATGCCAGAAAGCGTATCGGTCGCATTGAAAAGCAACATGACATCAGTCGTAGAGGCGACCGGCTGTGCTTCAAGCGTGAATTCCGGAGGAGGACTGAGGTCAACTTTTATTTTCTTGTGTGTGGTCGGACCCCACCCGGACGCATTCTGATAGCGTAAATGGAAATACATAACACCATCGGTCAATTTATCAAATTCTTTTTCTGATATCGCAGGGTCATAACTCGTCGTCGGAGTAGTGTCCGGCTTTGCGTCAAGCGTGAGCCGCACGACCATCACGTCAGCGGGGAGATCCCAGGAGAACTTTGCGGCGGGAAGATTGTAAAATAATTCCTCATTAGGATGAGAGACGACACTCACCTCGGGCGCGTCAGGAACGGGGCCGACGGGAACAGGCGGGGTGGTCGAAACAGGTGGAGGAGGTTCGGCCGCTGCGGCACTCACTTCAAACGTTGCGGTGCCTTTTGTTCCCAGAATGTCCGTCCCCTTTCCGTCGGCGGCGAGGATCGAGCCGGAGGAGTATGACAACTGCGCCTGCCCCTCCTTGAGTGTTTTAAACGTAACAGAAAGGAGTGTCTTCTTTCCGGTCAGAGGGGCAGTATTCCCTCCCTCGAACGATACTGTCCCTTTTGCATTGTCAAATGACGGCTCGACTGCCCACAAAGAAAATGCAGAGTTCACCTTGGAGACTCCCGTGACAGTAAGAATCGTCGAATCAAAGTTCAAGACCGCATTTCCTGAGTTGAATCCCTGAGGGGAATCGGCGGTCAAAGAGACCGTAAAAGACCTCCCCACTCCATAAGTTGCGGAGGACGGAGAGATATCGAGTGTGGCGACACCTTCGGCATAGAGTGCGAGAGGAGCGCAAAAGAGCGCGGTCGCGACAAACAGAGCGACACGTCGCGCAACGAACGAGAGTACTGTTGAGGTGCGTGGCAACATGAAGAGAGAGAAGAACAAAAATCCGAACAAGGGGGATCAATTCCCCGAATCAACCTTCTCTACATGCATGCGCATCTTGTTCGTCGCATGACCCTTAAGAGGAAGGTGGAGTACAAGTACGCCATCTTTGACTTTTGCCTGCGCGGCGGAAGCGTCAACTTCTTGAGGAAGGATGATCTGACGAAAGAACTTTCCCCACGCACATTCTTCGAGTGTAAAGTCATCATGACCGGCGACACGACCTTGCTTGATGATCGCTTCACCTTCCTCAACCTGAAGACCGAGCAGCGCCATCGGACGCGTCGATGCTCCCTGGATCGTGATCACATCATTGTCGCCTTCGATCGAGACATCGAGATCTTTGATCTCAGTGCCCGGAACCTGCGCAAAGATAATGATCTCATCGTCACTCTGCCGCACGTCAACCGGAAGCTGTGTAACCCCGCTCGGTACGTCTGACTTCGGTGAATTCACGGGAACCGCTTCGTGTTCTTCCGTGACGCCGATCCCCTTCCCTTTCAATTTTTGTAAGAACGAACTCATATGACAAAAGTACAAATTAACGACTAATGCGTCCTCCACGCATACACACCGCGCGTGCGGTGATGATTTGTTCTCATTATACGTTCACCACCCCACTCAATGCAATGAATTTTTTACTGAAGTGTGGAGAACAAGTGGACGAGCAGTCCTCTTGCGGCTTGAGATCACAAAAAAATAACACCATTTAATTTTTTCTGAATAACAAGGGTGACTCAATATGTCGAATGTGGCATGAAGGCTCACACTAAAGCGGTACTCAAAAACGAGAAACAAAAGGAGAATTGAGTGGTCGATATATTTGAATGCAGGACGAGGCGTGAGTGAAAAATGCAAATGAGACGTACTCGGAGTACGTTGAATGCATTTTTTCACTCACAACAAAGGCGTGCGTAAAATATACCGACCGCTATCCTGTCCAGTTGGAGAGCATGATCGAAAAGTCCGTCAAATTCACCGTCCCATCCTGATTGATGTCCGCGACTGCATCGCTCGTTCTCCAGTTGAACAAAAGGATCGAGAAATCAACGAGGTTCACCTTGCCGTCCTTGTTCAAGTCGGAGCGATTCCCAAAATCAGGGCTCGGATCTTCCCCGAGTCCCACATAAACGATCGGGCTGAAATTGCTACGATCACGAGCAGTGACAACGGAATGCGCCTTCACCTCGTACGTCCCCTTCGAAACCCTGTCGGTGGGAAGTTCGAGCGACCATGAACCGTCTCCGTTGGCGGTCGTCGACGCGGTCACAATATCACTCAATGCGTCACCGTGCTTTGTCATAAAGACCTCGACCAGGGTGATCGGGATCCCATACCCGCTCACACGAACAGTCTCCCCGATCGGAACCGTTGTCTCTTTCACGCTTACCGTTGGAGAAAGATAAACGGGGGCGATGAGGTTGTTCGAACCTCCGATAAGATAGATCGTCGAGTTGTACGTCGCGCTTTGCTTTCCGTTCGGATCGCGCACGTAGACTCCCCACGTGTATGTTCCGCGATCGAGTCCGAGGAATTGCTCAGTAAACGTTCCGAGCACGGTCGACGCAACCTCCTTCACAACGACCCCATCCCTAAGAAAGACGAGTGTCCCCATCGGGATCGCGCGCCCCTCCATGGTGACGGCACCTTGTTGCAAGAAAAGTCCTCCTCCACCCCCACCTCCGGATGGACCCGAGGGGCTTGGTGGCGGAGGTGGAGGCGCCGGTGTCGTCGACGCATTCGGAATGACGCCGACCTCAAACTCGATCGGATAATCATCAGGATTGACGATCGAACTCTCGTTCATGCACCGCACATAAAAACGATAGAGATTATCCTCCGCAGTCGCGATATTCATATAATGCAACGTCTCAAGATTCGCTTTTGAGAATATCGTCGATGAGGACATTGCAAAGAAGCCAATACCCGAAGTGGTCGCATACTTGCACGTTGCGGGACGGTCGGTGTTGAGCGAAAGCATGACCGAGAGTGTACTACCGGGCAAAAGTCCGCTCGGAAGACCGTTCAAGCGCAATGGTGGGGTCACATCACCAGCGGCGGTAAGAATGGTCACCGGGGTTACGATCGCGATCATTGCAGTTCCACGATCGATCACCACATTGACCGCATTGCGCGTTTCGATACGAATGCGATAT
>CAZERF010000008.1:43087-53405 GCA_964515375.1 uncultured Candidatus Saccharibacteria bacterium | reverse complement strand
GCTTCTGCGCGAGCGGCGTTTCGACGCAAGTCTCGACAACAAGCACGGCCTACGGTCCGTCGGCACGCGCCTGGGGCGAGTCGTTCGTCTCGGGTCTGCATGTCGCACCGAACGGCATGACGCAGTTTGCGGGGCAGTCGGGGCATCTTGCCTACGGCTCCGGGGTGATGACCGGTACGTCCGGCATTCACTTCAGCGAGGCACGTTCGGCGCAGTGCACCCTTTGCGGGGTGAGCACCGTGCAGAATGCGGGTCATGTCTTTTCGACCGCGTATGCCTACGATCCGGTGACGCACGCCTACGGTCAGCTGACCGTGCAGGGTGTGCATCAAGCCCAAAATGGCTTCACCAACTTCGGGTACACGACCGGCTTCGAGGCTGTCGGCACATGGCGTGCCAACGGCAGTGCGTCCGGCCAGTTCTCCGAGCAGCGCTCGGGTGGCGGCATGTGGTATTGATCTGCTGAAGGTGTAGTAGTGACCCGCACCCATGGTGGGTGCGGGTTTTCTTCACTTATGGAGTTCTCCCATGAAAAGACTTTTGGCTGCCTTTGTTGTGTCGCTTTTTTCCGTCTCATCCTTTGCGGGAGGTGGCGGAACGATTGTTGACGTAGATACGGGAGTGGTTGCGGGTGCACAGGCCAATCCGACTTACAACTTCGGTAAGCCTGCGGGGGTTGTCCCGACCGGACAACTTCCGATCTCGTCACCGCCGGAACTCTTCAATCCGATGACGCCGGCATACGCATTGAGCTCGGTCATTCAACAGGCAGTCGCGCAGTTCGGACCCTCGGTGATTCGCGGTTCTTCCGTGGAGCCGCAGTATCAGAACGAACGCAACGACTTTCTCGACTTGACCTTCGCTCCGTCTTCCGTGCTTACGCGCGTCGGTCCTCCTTCGTCGAATCATGACGAATGGGGGATGGAGTTCTATCCCATCCCGACCGAAGGCAACACCTCGATCCTCCATGGAGAGAAGCTGGTGTTCCTGGGGGTCGTGCACGCGCAGACGAAACCCGGCATGACCGTAGTGCATCCCGCCGAGCAACGCTTCATTCGCAATTACCTCGTGCCGTATCTGGGCTACATCGACGGCGTGATCGCGGTCCCTGTTCCGCGGGGATATGCAGTGACCGTAGGTGTGCGTAACGACAGTAGCTCGCAAGGGATCTCTCTGGTGTGGACGCGACTTGTGACTGCGTTCTTTGCGGGTTCGCCGTCGCTCATGCATCAAGAAGGCGACGCATTCTCGATCGGTTCGTGGGGAATGCCGTTCATTCTTCTCGCACGGAGCGATCGCGGCATCCCGTTCAATGCAATGGTTATGAATGCGCCGTCCGCATCTGCCGCTCCTGTTGTGTCTCGCGACAGTACCCCTGCGGTTGATTCGGAGAAGGAAGCACTCATTCGTCGCCAGCAGGCGCTCGAAGAAGCGCGTCGCCGGATGGAAGAGCGTCGCACAAATCGCTGATAACTCGTTTGTACATTCCAAAACGGCCCCCATTCGGTGGCCGTTTTTTTTATTTGCGAGGGATCGTGCGGATCTCGCGAAGAAGTTCTTCGAGGGTGTGTTCGATCTTTGCGATCTTTGTGTCGGGGTCCGTTGGTGAGAGAGTCTCTTTTTGTTCACCCTCGACCTCTGTTTCGCCGGAGATCTCTTCGACATCTTCCTGAATATCATCAATATCCTTCGAGATCTCTTCGACATCTTCCTGAATATCATCAACATCTTTCGAGATCTCCTCAACGTCTTCCGAGATCTCCTCAACGTCTTCCTGAATATCATCAATATCCTTCGAGATCTCCTCAACGTCTTCGGAAATGACCTCAACATCCTCACCAACCTCTTTGATACGCTTTGCCTGATGGTTGACTGTGATCTGGATGAAGATGGAGAGATAGATCGCTTCAAGGGAAACGATCGTGGTCAAGATAAGCAGGATCTCTTCGAAGGAAAATCCGACCAACTGTAGTCCAAATATTCCCACAAAGAAAATGGAGTGGATGATGAGCGAGATCGGGGAGCCGATATAGGAGGTCATGAGGAGTGCGGTGCGTTCGAGTGATGTTTCCTCATTCCCGTGACGTTTTTTTGTCCGGTTGTTCATCGCGCCCATAGTACTCGGTTATTGCGTTTTTGTCCAATATGTTTTGTGGTGTAATCGCATGAAAGAAGCGTCTCGGATGGTTGTAATAATATGTGCAAGGAGAAAGACGGCATGTCTGTGTGCTCGCGAATAAAAATATTTCGCTCACACCGACCGACCGCTCCTTGGCGTCCTTTACGCGATTCCGTCGACGCGTCCGGAATGCGGGGGATAGATAGGTTGATTATCACCTTCATCTTCACATGACCATGAGCACGATCACAACACTTGGATATTTGTACACGCGATCACGGACATGGGTCCGCACGACCTGGCCCCATTCCGACGGGACCCCGCCGTAGTCGACCCCGCCGTTCGCCTAAAAACGAACACACTATTTCAAAAGAACCCTATGAGGTGCACGAGCCCGCTTTTTAGCGGGTTTTTGCTTTTTTGGTGGCGATGGCGTTCCGTGTTCGGTATGATCAAGGAAGGGTAATGAAAGAAATGGTGCGAGCCCGGTGTAGTAGAGAGTGTTACCTGGAGATATGACCGACGACACGCCTAAGGATGAGGAAGTAGTGCGAATGATCTGCGAAGGCAACGACGATGCGTTCGGCGTTCTTGTCGAACGGTATCGCCCGAAACTGGAGCGATATGCGAAGCGCTTTCTCTTTGATGTCGAGGATACGAAGGATCTCCTCCAAGAGGTTTTTATTCGCGTGTATCGCAACATCCGAAGCTTCGATCTTTCACGTCGATTCTCCCCATGGATCTACCGGATCGCGCACAATGAATTCGTCAACGCGCTCAAACGAAAAGAACGCTCGCCGTTCGCCTTCATTGATCCCGATACGATATTTCCTTTTGTCGTCGCGCCGGAGACCGCGGATCGCGCGTCGCTTGATCGCGAACTGCGGGACTCGCTCGATCGACACCTTGGAGTACTTGATGCGAAATATCGAGAGCCACTTGTCTTGTACTTCTTTGAGGAGTTGGATTATAAGGAGATCGCGGAAGTGCTCAAGGTCCCGGTGTCGACCGTGGGTGTCCGTATCGCGCGCGGAAAGGCCATGCTTCGGGATGTGCTCGCGCAAGAAGAACTATGATGAACGAACACGAACAACAAGAAAAGGGAGGTGAAGAACTTTTGCGGGTGATCCGGGAGCGCGGGGTTTCGATGCGTCCCAAGTGGCATTTCACACTAGAGAACCTCCTTGCCGCGATCGGTGCTGCCTTCCTTTTGGTCGGTGCGGTCTTCGTCGCGAGTTTCATCGTCTTTTCTTTGCGCAAGAGTGGCGCGCTTGATATGCCTGGATTCGGACTTTTGGGTTGGTATGAATTCTTCTTCATTCTGCCGTGGTGGTTCATCTTTTTTGCGCTCCTCGCACTTCTTTTGCTTGAAGGGGTGCTCCGTAAGTTCTCGTTTGCATATCAACTTCCCATCTTGTACACCTTCGCGGGAGTGCTTTTTCTCTCTTTCATTGCGGTTGTCGTCGCGGATCGTTTGGAGATGCATCGCTATCTCAGAGAACTTTCCGAATCTCACGACATCACTCCGGTCCGAGGCCTCTACTCCGCAATGTCCGACGATCGCGCGTACTGTCTGCTTCAGGGTGGCATCATTGAGCGTCACGATGATCGCATTGTGATCCGCGAGCATGACGGAGATGTGTTTCGTATCGTGTTTGGTTCCACAACGCACATTCCTGAAGGGATGATGTTTGCCACGAGCGACACGGTTGTTGTTTTTGGCGAGCATGATGACGGGTTTGTCCGCGCCATGGGGGTCCGCCTTCTTCCTAACTAATTGAGAGAAAAGGAGCTCGAAGTGCGTATAATAAAGACATGGTGAGCCAAGAAGAATGTGACGCGGTATCGGATGCCGAGCTTGCGGTACGTTCGGAGCAACAGTCCGAGTGGTTCTACTGTTTAATGAAGCGTTATGAAACGCGGTTGTTTCGATATGTGCGACGCATCTCCGGTATCTCCTCCGACGAGGCGGAAGATGTGTTGCAGGAAGTTTTCATAAAGAGTTATTCGCACCTTCATGCATTCGATCCGCGTCTTGCTTTTTCTTCATGGATCTACCGGATCGCGCATAATGAGACGATCAGTTTTGTGCGCAAGAAAAAGGTTCGACCGACCATCGCGTTTGATGAAGATGACGCGAAGGAATGGGTCGATGAGTTCGATATCATGCGCGAGCTTGATCGGGGATTTGACCGCGCGTTGATCGAGCGCATCCTTGCCGAGATGGACGAAAAGTATCGCGAGGTGCTCGTCCTGCGATTTGTTGACGGAATGGATTATGTCGCGATCGCCGACGTTCTCCAGAAACCCCTCTCGACGATCGGCAACCTGATCGCGCGAGGAAGAGCACGTTTTGTCGAGCGTTATGAGGAATTAGCAAAAGAACAACATGTCTAAGGATATCAGTAGAGATGTCATGAACGAGATCGCCGCGGGGAGGATCGTTCAGGAGCCGAAGTGGAAAGAGCACGCACGTACGTGGGTGTTTTGGTCGGGGGCGATCCTCGCGCTTCTTGTCGGTTCGCTTGCATTCGCGGTTCTCCTCCATCTTCATTCAGATGACACACTCGAGTTGTATGGTCGCGGCGGCGCACTCTTTGTATTGCAGAATCTTCCGTATTTCTGGTTTGTTGCGCTTGTTGTGTTCTTTCTCGTCGGGGAGCGGTATTATCGCCGTACAACATTTGGACATCGCTATCGCACGGCGCTTCTTCTTGGTGTGTATGTTGTGCTTACGATATCTTTGGGCACGGTTGCATACATGGGAGGGGTTGGTGGTCACGTTGAACGTTTCCTTCGCGAAGAGTTCCCCGCATACCGCTCTGTGGTGGGAGGCAAGGAATCCTTGTGGGATCAGCCGTTGCGAGGAACGTTGGGTGGAGTGATCGTTCTGGCAAGGCAGGGCGAAATCTCCCTCCAAAGTTTCTCCGGAGTGGTCTGGGTTGTCGATACGAGCAATGCCAATATTCGTGGGGGTGTTGTTCTTGCTCCGAATGAAAAGGTGAAACTTTTTGGTCGCGCACTTGATCCCGGAGTATTTGAGGCGAGTGAGATTCGTCCATGGGAGGGGAGGGGGCGAGGTCGTGATGTGCGATGAGAGAAAAAGAAGACGGCGTGCGTAGTAGAAGTGTGAGCGCACACGTAAGATTTATTCATTTATTACATCGCATATGAACACAAAATTGATCGGTGGAGTATTGGCACTTGTTGCGGTTATGGGTACGGCATCTGCCGCACTCGCGTATCGTGGAGATTATCAGGCGGTCGGACCGAACCATACGGCAGAGCGGGAGGCGCAAATGACCCAAGCGATGACGACCAAGAATTACACGCTCTGGAAGTCGCTTATGGAGGGGCGCGGTCGAGTGACACAGGTCGTCAATGAAGGGAACTTTGCGCAATTTGCCGAAGCATGGAAGCTCGGAAAGGAAGGCAAGGTTACCGAAGCGGATGCTCTTCGCGCGGAGCTCGGATTGCGCACAAAGAACGGCAAGACGGTTGGCGCCGGATACGGACAGCGTGGGACAGGGCGCGGAGCCGGAATGGGATATGGCATGCACTCCGCGGGCGCTGCTCGGTAGTATACGTATGAAAAAAAGAACACTCCATTTTGGAGTGTTCTTTTTTGTTAGAACGAGAATTTTTCGAAGTGGATCTGGTCGCGGTTGAGTCCAAGACGAGTGAGGAGCGCGACCGTCGCGTCCATCATTGGGGTTGGTCCGCAGATGAAGACATCACGCTCGACAATGTCGGGGACGAGGCGTTTCAACTTTTCTTCATCGATTCGCCCGCTTTCATACCCTTCTGTCGGTTCGTTCGTGATGTAGTGAACCGTGAGGAGTCCCTTCTTGTGGAGCTCATCGAATTCGGAACGAAAGGCGATATCGTTTGAGGTGCGCGCGCCATAAAGAAGGAGGGAGTCCTTGCCTTCTTTTGCGAGTGTGCCGATCATTGCGCGCAGAGGTGTGACCCCGATTCCGCCCGCGATGAAGAGAACCTTTTCGTGCGTTGCCGTCTCTGCCACGAAGAGTCCATACGGTCCGTCGAGAACGACACGCGTCCCCGCTTTGATCTCCGAGATCCGTTTTGTGAAATCGCCCAACCCTTTCATTGTGAAGCGGATAAATTCGCCGTTCTTCTCCGCCGAGAAAGAGAAGGGGTGGGTGTGCCACAGTCCTTTTCGACGGAAGGAGATATTGGCGTATTGCCCCGCGCGAAAATCAAATTCATCGAGCCGCTCTCCTGTGATATAGACGGAGTAGGTGTCGGAGGTCTCCTTCACGATCTTCGCGACGCGCCACTTGTGTTTCCATGCGAGGAAGAGAGGGCGAAGAGCACGGTAGCCGATGAGTGCGCCGAAGACTCCCGCGTTGAGTGCAAGCCAGTAGTAAAGCGCGGGACCGAACGCGACATCCGCGGTCTTTGTCTGGTGTCCAAAAGAAAGAATGACCGCGAGGTAGGTGAGGAGGTGAACGAAGTGCCACTTTTCATAGCGTAAGCGTTTGCGAATCGGCGGGATCGAGGTCGCTCCGACGAGAAGGAAAATGAGTGTTCCGAGAAAGGCCTTGAAGACGTCTTCCCATTCTGAAAGAAATGTCACGGTTTGTGCGACGGGGGGAGTATCGGTCATCATGCCGTATCCGATAGCAAGGAAAAGCGGATGCGCAACGAGGAGAAGAAAAAGTGAGAAGCCGAGCGTACGATGCACGCGGTTCAGACGGTCGAAACCAAAAGCGCTCTCGATGGGGCTGATGCGACTGATGAGCACGAGTTGGACCAAGATCGCGAACTGAAGAAGAAGCCCCGTCGCGCGTCCGAGTGCGACAAAGACATTACCGTTTCCGGGATTGGTCACGAGGAATGACGAACCATGCCAAAAGACGAACGAGATCGCCGCGAGATTTGCGAGAAAGATCCCGTACCAAAAGCGACGTTTGTTGATGAGTGAGCGGTTGAATGCGTTCTTCATAATGGTGAAGTGAAATGATATGAGGGTCCCTCGAGAGAAATACGGGTGACGGCACCGTTAATTCACTCTAGCATGAGGGCGCAATTTTTTTGAGCGGGTACCGTGAAGGTTGTTCATGGTGTTGCGGTTCCTTTGAGGGGAACAAAAATGCGGGATCGCTCCCGCATTGTGCACTCCTTCTATTCAAGACCTCCTCGCATTCCCGGCGAAGGGAGGTCTGTGGGTCGAACCTGTATCGTCTGCGCGACCATGCTCCCGTCCGCGTTTCCCGTCCCCGTCACGACCACCGACGTGCCGATCGCAAGGTCTTCGCTACTTCCTTCCGCGAACTTGGAAATTTGTGTTGATGAGGAGAGAAAGATGATCTTGCGAAAGCTCTCTTGCAGTTCCTCCTGTGTTCATTCTCGCGTTGCGGCACTCCAAGACTTTTTCCGCCAAATTTGCTATGATTAAGGACATCTTATTGGTCTCTAATCAAAGAGTTATGTCGTCATTCATTCAGGAATTCAAAGCCTTCGCGATGAAGGGCAATGTCATTGACTTGGCGGTCGGTGTGGTGATCGGCGGCGCGTTCGGTGCTATCGTAAGCTCCCTTGTCGGAGACATCATCATGCCCATTATCGGTGCGGTCACGGGGGGTGTTGATTTCAGCGGCCTCTCGGTCGTCTTTGGAGAGTCGACGATCGCTTACGGCAAGTTCATTCAGGCCGCATTTGTGTTCCTTATTGTCGCGTTCGCGCTTTTCCTTGTGATCAAGGCGCTCAACAAGATGAAGCGCAAGGAAGAAGAGAAGCCGGCCACTCCGGCAGAACCTTCCGAAGAGGTCAAGCTTTTGCGCGAGATCCGCGATTCATTGAAGAAGTAATACACCCACCATCGGATGTTCCCTCTTCTTGCTCTGATCGAGACCTACGGCTATCTTGCCGTCTTCATCTTCACCCTTCTCGAGGGTGAAGTTGTTGTTTCGCTCGCCGGATTCATTGCCGCGCAGGGGTACCTTTCACTTCCGACAGTGATCAGTGTTGCGATAATCGGAGCCATCGTGGGGGATCATGCGTTCTTTCTTTTTGGGCGCTACCGAGGCAAACGTTTTATCGCTTGTCGCCCGCGATTGGAAGAGAAGGTCGCGCACGTGCATCGTCTCGTCGAGCGCTACCGAGACGCGATCGTCATCGGTTCGCGTTTCATGTACGGATTTCGTACCATCCTCCCCATCGCGATCGGCACGAGCGACATTTCCCTGCGTCGCTTTTTTGTGTTGAACACGATCGGGTCCGTCATCTGGGGCGTATTTTTCGCGTCGGGCGGGTATTTGTTCGGCCATGTGATCCAGCAGTTCTTGGGGAATGTTCGGAAGGCCGAAAAGTTCATCATCCTCGGTGTCATCCTTGGTGTCGTGTTGACCCACCTCATTCTCTTGGTTCGTCGTCGTATCATTCTGCGTATTGAAAAGGAGGAGGAGAGGCTACGACGCGAAGAAGAGGGGGGAACTCCTCCTTCGTGTTGAGTGTGTAGAAGTGCCGTTTCGCCTCATTATTCTCTGCTATACTCAAGATAATGCTCACTCGAACATCCCATCGATTCCCGCTCATTCTGCTCGGTGTTTATCTCTTGCAGTTCCTCTTTCTTTCGATCGCGCCGTACGATCGTCAAACATGGTTTGTCGAGAATCTGACCGTGCTTATCATTGTCGGCGTACTGGTTTTGCTGTATGTGCGCGGGGTGCGTTTTTCGAACACGGCGTACGCGCTCATGTCGGTCCTTGTCTTTCTGCACACGATCGGAGGGCACTTCACCTTCGAGCGGGTTCCATTTGATATGGTGACCGAATTCTTCGGGTTCGAACGCAATCACTTTGACCGCGTGGCACACTTCACGGTCGGGTTCTATGCGTATCCTATTGCCGAATGGCTGCTCGCGCGCCGCCTTGTTGCGAGTCGTTTTCTCCTCTTCACTTACCCCATCTTTGTGATCGCAACCGTTGCGATGTCCTACGAACTCATCGAGTGGGTCTATGCCGCCTCGAGTGACCCCGTTGCGGGTGCGGCATACCTCGGAAGTCAGGGTGATATCTGGGATGCACAGAAGGACATGCTGGCCGATACTCTGGGCGCGATCACGGCGACACTCTTTTTCTTTTGGATGCACGGCGTACGCCGTCTTCGCACGTTACTCGGTACTCCTTCCGCATGAACGACCGCAAACCCGAACTCTTCCTCTTGCTTGGCGCGTGGATCTCCTTCGTCTCGTTTTTCATCGCAGGGACCGCGTTCCTCCCTTCGCGATCGCTTTCCGCGGAGAGTAATCAGGCGCTCCTTTATCGTCTCGCCTCGTCGGAGCGTGTCGATACTCCCTCCGTGCCTTCAGAAGGGAAGCGGATCGTTGCGGATCTTGGCGCGATGACGCTTACGCTTCATGACGGCGATCTTCCTTCTCGTACGTTCCCGATCCTTTCGAAGGGAAGAGAAGGTACATTCTGGGAGACTCCGACCGGTGTGTACGAGGTCGGCGCGCGCAGCGAGCGGCACTTCTCTTCGATCGGAGAAACGTGGATGCCCTACAGTCTTCAGTTCTACGGCAACTTTTTCATTCACGGTTGGCCGACCTATCCGGACGGCACCCCCGTTCCCAAGGGATATTCGGGCGGATGCATACGGCTCGATACTGACGATGCGCGTGAGGTTTTCCTCTTCGCGGGGCCTCGTACTCCCGTCATTGTCACCGGCGGAGTGTCCGTACATCAGTTCGCGACCTCGTCGCGGTATTACCCGCACTCGCCCGAAGGAGTGAATCCCGAGAATCTCCCCGACATTCTCGCGCCGTCTTTTCTTGTGGCGGACGCGGATTCACGTGAGATATTGTGGGAGCGTGGGTCGGAGGCGCTTGTTCCCGCGGGTCCCGCAACATCCATTGTGACCGCACTGACCGCGCTTGAGACCGTCAACCAGTACAAATGGGTGCGCATGGGTGAGCTTCTGCTCGGACATTCGGCGCTACGGAGCGACGAGACCGCCGCTCCCGACGAGATCGCGGTAGGAGCGCTCATTTATCCGTTGCTTTTTGACGCCAACGATACCGCCGCGCGCGCCTTCGCGTCCGATCATGGGGAGCGCAATTTCGTTCGCGCGATGAACCAGAAGGCGACCGCGATCGGTATGGAGGATTCTGTCTTTGTAAGCCCGCTTCCGCGTGTTCATGCGACGAGTTCTCCGCGTGATCTTTTTACGCTC
>CAZERF010000008.1:0-42987 GCA_964515375.1 uncultured Candidatus Saccharibacteria bacterium | reverse complement strand
GGGAATTTTGTCTACGGCATCGAGCGCAAGGAGAAGACCACGTTGCGACGTACCGAGTCTTTGTCCGCACCGGCACCGACCATTCTTGAGCGGATACGCGACCTCTTTGAGATCAAAAGTTTTCTTGAGCGTGATGTTCTCTATCAACGTGAAGTATGAACATGCTTGAGGTCCCCTGGAATATTCTCGCCGTCCTCGCGCTCTTTCTTCTCCTTCTTTCCGTGCGAGAGTTTTTGCACGCGCGGCGTACTCCGCCCACATTTCCCGATCGGGGAGTGGGATTCTTTCACGCGGCACTTCTCTTCCTTTTCTCCGGAATGATCGTCGCACTCGGTCTTTATTGGGCGGCACGGGTCTCTTCGGCCGAGGAGCACATTCCCTTGTATCCGAATGCGCGGTACGCTCCCGAGCGCGAGCATCTCTTCTCCGCCGGCGAAGAGTGGATCTTCGTCACCGCGGACACTTCACCTGCTGTCGTTGATTTCTATCGTGATGTTGCTCGCGCGCTCGGATATCGTTTCGTCGAGAATGCGCATGAGAACACGATCCGCATGCTGATCGCGCGCGGCGATCATACGATCTTTGTGACGGTTGTCGACGAAGGACGTCGTCGCATCATCTACTACTCCGAGAAAGGAAACGCACGCATGGTCGCCGCCATCTGATCTTTCGCGGTCGGAGGTTCCGCGGCGTAGAGCGCTTGCACAAGCATGGGGGCGATGCGATCCGCCATCTTGAGATGACCCGCGTCATTCGGATGCACTTGGTCGGACATGAGACCCGGTTCACCGAGAATACCGTCGAGGACATCGGGGACAAGGAAGCTCCCTGTTGTTCGCGCGAGCGTCGCGAAGTCGTCGGTATAGGCGTCTCCAGGCAGTCCGTTCACGCCGACCACGATCACGAACGAGCCGCTTTTTTGCAATTGCGTGATGATCGTTTTGAGATTCGTGAAGGTTGTTTCGCGCGGAGTGCGTGCGATGATGTCGTTTCCGCCGAGAAGGAGGATCGTGATATCGGGATGCGCCGCGATCACCTCGTCGACGCGTGCGAGCGCGGATGCGGTCGTGTCGCCGCTTACTCCTTTGTTCGCGATCGAGATGTGGAGCCGTTCTTCGAGTCGGCCGATATATCCGAACTCAGGAGCGGAGGCGCCGACCCCTGCGGTGAGGCTGTCTCCGAACGCGACGACGCGCGTCCCCGGGGGAGGGAAGTTTGTGAGCGGGTATTGTTCTCCGAGCAGACTCATCACCTGCCAAAGAAGGCCACCGAAGATGAGGAGGCCGACAACGACGAACTTTCCGAGCTGGTGTTTGCGCATGTCAAATCACAGTATAGCACGAAGCGGCATGCATTGTCCTTTCTTTGAGCCGTCGTTTTGTGTTTTACTTTATTTTATAATCGTGTTATAATAAGAAGACCACTCCATTGGAGCGACTCTTATTCCTCAATGCTTCCGTGGGGACGGCATCACTATGGATCTCAACAAATTCACCACCAAGGCGGCGGGTGCCGTCGAAGGCGCATTGTCGCTTGTCACCACACACGGACAGCAGTCCATCGAGCCGGCACATCTTCTCGCCGCACTGCTTTCCACGGACTCGGGCATCGTGCTCCCTCTTTTGAAAAAGCTCGGCAAGGATACCGCGACACTTTTGCGCGAAACAGAGAAGCTCATTGCGTCTTTCCCGCGCGTCTCCGGAGCGGGGGAACCGTATATCGGAAGCGCGTTGCGTGAGGTCTTTGTGCGTGCGGACAAAGAAGCGAAACGATTACAGGATCAGTACGTCTCGACCGAACATCTCTTCCTTGCGCTTATCGAAGACGCGACCCTCGCGCGCGTGATCGGTGTCGCGCGCGCCGATGCGGAGCGCGAACTTGCCGCCTTGCGCGGGAGTCAGCATGTCACCGACCAAGACCCGGAGGGCAAGTATCAGGTTCTCGAGAAATACACCCAAGACTTCACCAAGCTCGCGGCGGACGGCGGGATCGATCCGGTCATCGGTCGCGACGAAGAGACGCGGCGCGTCATGCAGATCCTCTCGCGACGTTCCAAGAACAACCCCGTCTTGATCGGCGAGCCGGGCGTGGGGAAGACTGCTATTGTTGAAGGCCTCGCACAAAAGATCATTGAAGGCGATGTACCCGAGACACTCAAGGGGAAGCGCATCTTGGGACTCGACCTTGGGGCACTTTTGGCGGGCGCGAAATTCCGCGGAGAATTCGAGGAACGCTTGAAGTCCCTTCTCAAAGAGGTCGAAGCGTCATCGGGAAACATCATTCTTTTCATTGACGAACTGCACACGATTATCGGTGCGGGCGGTGCGGAAGGCGCGGTCGACGCGGGCAACCTGTTGAAGCCCGCTCTTGCCCGCGGCAAGCTCCGCACGATCGGCGCCACCACACTCAAGGAATATCGCCAACACATTGAAAAAGATGCGGCATTTGAACGACGCTTCCAACCTGTCCTTGTGGAGGAGCCGAGTCCGAAAGACGCGATCGCGATCTTGCGCGGGATCAAAGAGAAGTACGAAGTCCATCACGGCGTGCGGATCACCGACAATGCGGTTGTCGCCGCGGTCAACCTTTCCACTCGTTACATCGCCGACCGATTCTTGCCCGACAAGGCGATCGACCTTCTCGATGAGGCCGCATCATCACTGCGTATCGAGATTGACTCCAAACCCGTCGCGATCGACGCCTTGCATCGCGAGATGCGCCGACTCGAGATCGAACGCGAGGCCTTGAAGAAGGAGAAGGATGACGCGTCAAAGGAGCGTTTGCAGGCACTCGAGAAAGAACTCGCCGAACTCAAAGAGTCGAACAAGGATCTCGAATTGCGCTGGAAGAAAGAGAAAGAAGCGATCGACGAGAACAAGGACATTCAAGCGCAGATCGACACCTTGCGTAGTGAAGCCGCGCAGGCGGAGCGCAAGGGCGATCTCGCGCGTGTTGCCGAGATCAATTACGGCGCCATTCCGTTTCTGGAAAAGAAACTGAAGTCCGCCGAAGAGAAACGCACCAAGGGTCGCGGGGAGCACATGCTGAAAGAAGAGATCACCGAGGAAGACATCGCGCATGTCGTCGCGCGGTGGACCGGTATTCCCGCCGAGCGCATGTTGGCCGAAGAGTCCAAGAAACTCGCGAACATGGAAGACGAACTCGGAAAACGATTGATCGGACAGAACGAAGCGGTGCGTAGTGTCGCCAACGCGATCCGTCGCTCGCGCGCGGGCATTCGCGACGAACGCAAACCGATCGGCTCTTTCCTTTTCTTGGGTCCGACGGGAGTGGGGAAGACGGAACTCGCGAAGACGCTGGCGGAATTCATGTTCGCGGACGAGCACATGATCGTGCGGATCGACATGAGTGAGTACATGGAGAAGCATACGGTCGCGCGTTTGATCGGCGCTCCTCCGGGATACGTGGGGTATGACGAAGGCGGGCAATTGACCGAAGCGGTCCGCCGTCACCCGTACAGCGTGGTGTTGCTCGACGAGATCGAGAAGGCGCATCGCGACGTGTTGAACATACTCCTCCAGGTGATGGACGACGGACGATTGACCGACGCCAAGGGGCGCACCGTCAACTTCCGTAATACGGTCATCATCATGACGTCGAACTTGGGTTCACCCGAGATCGCCGAGCATGTGGGCGACACGCACGCGCAGCGCGGCGCGATCGAGACGGTCTTGAAGTCCGCTTTCCCGCCTGAATTCCTGAATCGCATCGACGCGACGATCATTTTCCAGCCGCTTTCCAAGGAAGAGATCCGTGCGATCGTCGGCCTCCAGCTGCGTTCGCTCGACGCGCGTTTGCATGAGCGACGCATCACTGTTTCAACGACAGAAGCGTTACAAGACCTCATTGCGGAAGAAGGGTACGATCCGGTCTTTGGCGCGCGACCCCTAAAGCGCGTCATTCAGGACCGCGTGCTCGATCCGCTCTCGATGGAATTGATCGAAGGCCGTATCGTTGACGGCGACACGATCACGATCGACGTCGCAAAAGGCGAGGTGGTCTTCGCAAAAGGAAAACCCAAAAAAGGGAAATAATTTCGATCACCCCTCCCGCACACCAAAGGTAACTATGAACTCCCACAAGCAGCCACACCACCCGAGAGGGTGGTGTGGTTTTTGAAGGTGTGTCGCTTGTGACATCGTTGGGAAAACTTGCGTGCTTTTACTTTTGAACTTCATTCCAGTTTGATGCTATACACTTCAGTTTAAACCTGCTCACTATGTGGCGAGTTAAGCATGTGACTATTGATGGATGTATAACAATTTATTTTAGAATACTCAGTACGTCCAGTGAGTGCGATGCGGTGCCTGTGTGTGAACACGTAATGGCAGACCTCAGAATGCACATGGTCGCGAACGCGCAAAGATGTTTTGTCAGTATGTGCAAATTTCACAAGGCAAGCTTGCTTATAATTTTACGCGCATCATTATTGTTTCATGTGCAGCAGGAATGCTACAATGAGTTGATCGAAGCACGCGAGTAATCCCTTTGCGTGTTAACGATGACCCATAGAGAGTGCCGTTTGAGAACAAAGAGCGCCATTGGGGGTGCCCTCCCCATGATGTGTCAGTTATTCTTAATTCGTGACCTTATCATGCGCATCAAGTTTGTTCTCATTCTGTGCGGAGTCATTGGAGTATTGTTCGGCAATGTACTTGTCGCCTCCGCCGATACTGTCAAAACAGGCACCATTGTTGCAAATGAGACATGGAGTACTTCCGGTGGCACATATATCGTTGATGGAACGGTGACCATCGGAAGCGGCGTAACGGTGACCATCGAACCGGGAGTTGTTGTGAAATTTAAAACTCTCTCCTCTCTACTTTCTGTTACTGGTACTCTCAATACACAAGGTTCATCCTCGTCTCCCGTGTACTTCACCTCGTACAAAGATGATGTTGGTGGCGACACAAATGGAGATGGCTCCACCACCTTCCCTGCAGCAGGGAATTGGCGACAGATCTTCCTCAATTCGGGAAGCACCGTTAATCTATCACATGCGGTCGTCCGCTACGGCGGTAATTCCGGATCAAGTTATCGTGCGAATATCTATAACAATGGTGGAACTCTCACTGTGGCAACATCGACCATTGCCTATGCGGACACGTATGGGATTCGTGTTGCCGGGGGAACGCTCGCGGTTACGGGGACAGAATTTGTTGAGAGTCCATACGCCCTACATCTCATTGACCCTGATTTCCTTACTGCAGACTCTGGCAACACAGAGACAGCGGAAAGTGAAGCGAGCAACAAGATATTTATATCCGGGACACTCAATAATGACAAAACACTCACCCTTCACTCGGCGCCGTATATTTTTGACGCCGTGACTGTTGCTACAGGAAAGACACTCACCGTTTTACCGGGCACAATCATTAAATTCTGGGGACTTTCCTCCCTCCTCACTGTCAACGGTACGTTGAGTGCAATTGCTTCATCCTCCTTGCCGATATATTTCACCTCATATAAAGATGATGTTGGCGGTGACACTAATGGTGATGGGTCGGACACCTCACCATCTCCCGGAGATTGGCGACAGATTTTTCTCAATTCAGGCAGTACCGCCAACATTTCTCATGCCATTGTTCGTTATGGTGGAAACAGTGGAACAAGTTATCGTTCAAATATTCACAATAGCGGGGGTGCACTCACGGTGTCTACCTCGACGATCTCATGGGCGGACACGTACGGTATTCGTGTTACCGGAGGAACACTCTCTGTTACGGGGACAGAGTTCATCGAAAGTCCGTATGCGCTCCACCTCACTGACCCCGATTTCCTTATCGCCGATTCTGGGAATATTGAAACCTCCGCTGACCCGTCAGATAATAAGATATTCATGTCGGGGACGCTTAGCAACAGCAAAACTCTCACGCTCCATTCAGTTCCATATATCTTTGATTCGGTGACGGTTGACACCGGAAAAACACTCACAGTTTTACCGGGCACAATCATTAAATTCTGGGGACTTTCCTCCCTCCTTACTATTAGCGGAACACTTGATGCCGTAGGGAGTTCCTCTTCTCCTATATACCTTACTTCATACAAAGATGACGCTGTCGGCGGGGACACCAACGGAGACGGTTCTACTACTTCTCCCGCAGCCGGGGACTGGCGACAGATTTTTCTCAATTCGGGAAGCACGGTGAATCTCGCTCATACCGTTATCCGCTATGGCGGAAACAGTGGCACCAGCTATCGCGCGAATATATATAACAACGGGGGCGCACTCACCATCGCCACTTCGACCATTGCCTTGGCGGATACCTACGGCATTCGTGTTGTCGGAGGAACCGCTGCATTTAACGGCAATCAGTTTGTTGACAACCCTATTGCGGCACATATTGTCGACCCTGATTTTCTTGGCCCTCATTCTGGTAATACGGCGACAAGTTCAAGTGCTTCAGTAAATGGGATCCAAGTCACCGGCACTCTGAACAACAACCGTTTGTGGATTTCGGATAATATGCCATATGTCATCTCTGGCGCAATGACGATTTCCTCTGGGAAAACCCTTGTTGTGAGTGACGGGGCAGTGTTCAAATTCTTGGATGCTTCATCGTATATCAGTGTTGGTGGAACCCTTAGTGCAATAGGATGGAACTATGAAGGTGGGTTCGTTGATGCTCTTTCGTTTACGTCAATAAAGGATGACACTATTATGGGTGACACCAACGGAGACGGTTCGGCCACTTCGCCCGCATCCGGGGACTGGCGAGGGATTGAGCTTGGGTCAGGGGCCTCTAGTACTCTCTTGCATAGTGATGTGTTTTATGGCGGAAATTCCGGAGGACCGGACGGAAGTGTGTATAATAACGGCGGAACATTGACGATTGGAACTTCAACGATTGCTTCAAGCACAACATCAGGGATCTTCCACAATGCGGGAACGACCAATGTCTTTGCAAGCGTGATACAGCACAACTCATCATACGGATTAAGACACAGTGGGACGCTCTCGACGACAACAGCCGAGTATAATTTCTGGGGAAGTCATACGGGCCCGACACACGCTTCTAATCCCGGCGGTACGGGCGATGTGGTGACGAGTAACGTTGATTTCAGCCCGTGGCTTGATGACGAGCATTATATTTTCCCTGAAAATGCGGTTGATGCGACGGGCGGATACCACATCCAATGGGAATGGGCAGTCGGTTCCACTCAAGAGTATGTCGAGGAATGGGAGGCTGCGATCGCAACATGGAACGCATTGGGGGCGGTAGACATTCGACCTTACGAGAGTGGGGTCAATGACGTTACGGTGCAGGAGGTAGATGAACCTACAGAAAGATGGTCAGGACTCTACGAAGTCAATTTGTTTAGTGATGATATTTCACTTAATCGCGCCTATGTTGATGATTATGCAGAACATTCTCGTGCCATCCCGCAAAGTGTATGGACGCACGAACTCGGCCACGCCCTCGGACTCAATCATAGTTACTGGGGAAATATTTTGTACGAAACACTCAGCACCCAGGTCGTACTTGGCGCGCAAGACCTTCGAGATTATTTCCATTGCTGGTTTGATGATCAGTGTTAACAATAAAGCATAGTAAAATTATGAAAAAGAAACTCATCTTTATCTCCGGTTCACTCATCCTCGTCCTTTTTGGGGCGGGTATCTATACCAGCATTATCAAGCTCCCCTTCACGTCGACAATGCACGCATCGTGGGCATTTGATGTTTCAAACGTCGGTCTCCTCGTGAAATACTCCGACAATGTCTTCATTGGTCGAGTGGTTAAACAAGTTGGTAACGAGGGAAAGGAAAATCGGAATACCCCATACACTCAATTTTCCGTTGAAGTACTTGCCAATATCAAGGGTAATCTCACTGGAACGGTAGTTGTGAGTCAAATGGGCGGGTATAAATATGGCGTACTACACGTGCTTAGGGATGACGCAATCGTTCCTGAGGATAAGGCAGAGCCAGGTGAATATCTTCTCCAGCCAGGTCATGTGTATATGTTTGCAACAAAATATAACAAGGAAAAAATGTATCATCAAGTTTCTGCATTTCCTTACGATCAGACTCGCATCTCCACCGACCCCACCCTCCCCAACGATGTCGCACTTGCCGCCGCATGGGAACACCCTCGCGTTCGCGCATTTGTCGAGGCAGTCGAGCGAGGAGAACAAGACACTGCGGTGCTCATGGGCTTGCCTCCACGACCGACGGACATGGAGTGGTGATGATTACAAGATGTGAGTGATTATGACTATCTCTATTAATCCTCACGCTGAACACTCATATATGCTTGATAATAAAGTCGTCAAATATATTCTTTTCTGCTCACTCCTCTCTTTGCTTCTGCTTATTGGATATTATTGGGTTTTGCCGAGTCTCGGCTTGCTCCGGGATGGAAAATGCTTGTTTCCATGTGTGGCATTGCCTGATCAGAAACCATACACTGATCCTTCTGTCGGGCAAATGATCTTTCCTCTGATTTTGTTTCGCCGATCTTTTCGATAACAAAAACTTTTTGATGGGTAATATAGTCTCGTGCAAGGATCGTCCCTGCTCGCTGTTCGCTCGCTTTCCACGCCCCCCCGACGGTCACATAATACTGCTTTTGGTTGGTGGATCGTGATTTGTGCCCCTAGACCGAAAGCAGTACCATAAGGGGCATGATGAAAAAACAGAAAGAATTTTCGGGAATGAAGGCGCTCGTGATGGGCCTCGGTCTTCACGGCGGGGGAGTGGCGACGGCGAAGTGGCTCGCGAAGCGCGGCGCGGAGGTGACGGCGACCGACCTTCGGAGCGCGTCATTCAGGACCGCGTGCTCGACCCCCTCTCGATGGAATTGATCGAAGGCCGTATCGTTGACGGGGACACGATCACGATCGACGTCGCGAAAGGCGAGGTTGTCTTCGCAAAAGGCAAACCCAAAAAGGGGAAATAATCTCGATCGCCCCTCCCGCCAAAGACTACCAAAGGCTGCCTTTGGACAAGGGAAGTGAGCGCTATCTTCACCGTAACCAACCACACCACCCGAGCGGGTGGTGTGGTTTTGAAGGTGTGTCGCCTGTAATATCGTTAGGAAAACCTGCGTGCTTTTACTTTCGAACTTCGTTCCAATTTGATGCTATGCACTTCAGTTTAAACCCGTTCACTTGTGGCGATTTAAGTATGTTACTATTGATGGATGTATAACAATTTATTTGAACGTTACAACAAATTCATATTGAGCATTTTGGCCATCACTTGTTTGGTGGTATATACCGTTTATGCATTTTCTACCATTGAAGTAGGCAACAATACAGATGATATTCAAAGGATTATGCAAGAAAGATATTTGCCCTCTCTCGTCACCTTTTTTGTTTTATTGATCTCCGTTGCCGGTGCTATTTTTAGTGTTAGGCATAAAGAAAATGTATCATTGGTCCTCTATTTGATCTTGATCAACCTCACAATGGGTTCGATTATATCTCTGGTGTTAATGTTACAACAAAGTGGTTTCATTCATTCAGACTTATTCTTTGGTGAGTATGTAAATCATTTTGTTAGCCTCTCTTGGTTCATTGTGCTACCGGTTGTTTTGATATTCACATTGAGGGGCAAGGCCCTCCCCTCGGCCTCACGATCAAAAGTTTTGGAGACCTTTTATTATTCTCATGCAATTTTATTTAGTTACGTTGTGTATACGATCTGGGCAGTGCAAACTCACGGTCTTCAGGGAAGATGGTTGATTTTCCATTTGAGTAAAATTATTCCTCTCGACAAAATCCTCGTAGCTGAAAGTCTGATCTTGCTTATTGCAACATTTTTTTGCGTTTTGTCCGGTGCCATGAAGAAACAATATGGATACACCCCAAGAATTTGGTGGCTCCTGATACTTGTCAATATTGCCACAAACATCGTTTTCTTTGTGCACTTTTTCAGTATTTTAATTTCGCAGTAGCATTCCTATTCTCGTATTTTTGTTGGTATACTTTATTGCATGGAACCAAATACTCGAGATGTGCAGATACAAACACTTCACACAGGAAGCAAGAAGCCATTTTTTATTCTAGGCACAGGAATTGCAATCTTGGTTTGTTTGGCCCTCTATTTTTCCATCATTGGTAATGAGCAAAAAAACCTCACGGAGGAGAATAACGCCAAAACTCTTCTTATTGAATCTCTCAACAAGGAGATCGAAACTAAAACGGTCAGTTTGGAGCAGTTAAATTTAACCTTGCACGACACAAGGGAAAAACTTGTTACGCTTGAGCGTGAAATGACGACTTTTAATGACCACGAAAATGTTGAAAACCTTATCAATAGAAATAGTCTGATTAAGACACTTCAAGACCTTGAGTTAAGAAGTCATCCTGATACTGATTCTGAGATCAAATATGAAATAGGTCCTAATATGACGGGTGAAATAATCGATGGTCCACGTTTGATTGGAGATGAGGTGTGGTGGAAAGTATCTTTTCGAAGCGGTGAAGAGGGGTGGGTCCACGAGGCGCTTTTGGTGCGAGTTCCCTCTGTTGTTATAAAAATTGACACAGACAAAGATGGCGTATCTGATGTGAAGATCCGATGGGAAGGAGATTACGATCTCGATGGAATTGTGGCTACACAAGGAGTGGACGGCACTTACATTAGATATAAGGGCAAGGCAATGCCGGAACCGTACAAGGTTATTGAGTTGTAGTGGCTTGATTGTCTTCAATACTTTCATTTCACGTCTCTCGTGTCGTTTTTTTGTGTGATGGCAGGTCGGGTCTTGAGTCCGGTACGCCCTCGAAAATATCTTCACCTCCTCCGTCATGCGAACGCTCTATTTCTCTGCTACGGAGCAGGGAAGCGATCGTCGACGACGACTACATAAGACTGCTTTTGGTTGGTGATTTATAATTTGTGTGCACGAATCGAAAGCAGTACCATAAGGGGTATGATGAAAAAACAGAAAGAATTTTCGGGAATGAAGGCGCTCACCGTCATGAAATCAGACTCGATATTTCTTGCTTTGCCATATCAAGTTTGGTAGTTTTTGAATGGCAATGTTGCCATGTGACGGAAGGAGTAGTGCGGATGGGAACCAAACATGTGAATGACGACAAGGGCCGTGGTTTTCAGAGTTCCAAGGGCCGTAATGACGGCTCAAAACCCGATAAAAGTCACAGCACTGGTCGTGAAAGGAATATCGGTCATAAGGATTCCGAGGAACACTCTCGGACTCCGAAAGGCAATCGCGGCTAATTGTCGTTCGAAGACCACCCTTGAGTGGGTGGTCGTTTTTTGTGCTATTGTGAAGGCATGTCAAGTGTAATTAAAGAGATAGAATGCAAAAATCCTTTTTTCATTGACCTCCCACAAAGGTCCGATGATGTGTTTTTTGTTATCGAATTTCCGTATGGTTACGCCAATGAGACCGACTCACAGTTCGGTCTTGGGCACTATTATGAACATTATGTCGGGGAATTGCTTTTGCGAATGGGTCTCGATATTTCCGGTTCTATCGGTCTGCATGATATGCGCTATGAAATGAAGACGACGAAAAAACGAGCGCAAAAAGATATTGCTCGCGTCGTGTCTTTTTTCAACACCCCTCTTCCTGATGTTCCGGAAATTGTCTCATCGGAAAAAGATCGTGTACTCATGGAACTTCTTGAACGACAGAGCGATCCGCTCTTTCATATGCGTGAACTCACTTTGGGTTCCTGTATTCAGAAACCTGCTCGCTTCCGCCGGCCTCGATGGGCGCAGGTCGACACAGTGGAGAAGATGACGGTGCATGATATGGTCACGTTGCACCACACCCTTGTTACCGCGTTCTCGCCCGCTGTTGCGATCGGCGGGTATCGGTTCAGTGTGACCGAGAAGCGCATGATCGAGAAGGAGCTTGCCCCACTTCGTCTTGATGAAAAGACGAACATTCCTGAGATCCCGCTGGCAACTTTTTCTCCTCGGAAGGTTTCCCGTATACATACCCCACTTGTTCCACGAGGAGCAACGCGTTGCGCGTTCTTTTTCCCCGCATACCCGCTTCCGCATGAGCTCGTTGATCGGATCATCGTAGGCTTTCTTACTCGTATGCTTGCGAAACGTTTTGCTATTGAAGCGAAAAAGTTTGGAGTGTATCGCACGGATCACGAATATTTTATCAGTGCGAGCTATGGTTTTGTACGATTCTTTTTGATGATCCCGGAGGGAAAGGAGAGTGCGGTGTCGAAGATGTTTTCGCGCCTTGTTGTTGACATGACAGAGAGTCTCGATTTTGAGCACGACCTTCGCGCATATGTTCGTGACCGGAAGCGAGTTGCGCGGTTGACGCGTGAGCACAATGCGGATCTGATGGAGTGGATGAGTTCAGATCTTTCATCTTTGGGACGGTCTATTGGGCCACGAGAAGTCATAGAGGCTCTCGATGAGATCGCCTTGCCCCGAGTCAAGTGTGTACATACGGAGATCTTCGCTTCCTCCGCCATGCGAACGCTTTACTTCTCGGCTATGGAGTGAGCAGTGTGATCGTCGTAGAACGTCAGCCCTTGTGCGTTGTGCCCAACATTGTTCTCCCTCAATTTGTGCCCTTGAATCGAAAGCAGTACCATAAGGGGCATGATGAAAAAACAGAAAGAATTTTCGGGAATGAAGGCCCTCGTAATGGGACTCGGACTTCACGGCGGGGGGGTGGCAACGGCGAAGTGGCTCGCGAAGCGCGGCGCGGACGTGACGGCGACCGACCTTCGGAGTGCGGAGGTCCTCGCGTCTTCGGTGAAGGCGCTCAAGGGGGTTCCCGTCACCTACGTCTTGGGCGAACATCATGAGGAAGACTTCGAAGCGCATGACCTCGTCGTAGTGAACCCCGGGGTCCCGCGTGAGAGCAAATTCCTCGCGATCGCAACAAAGGCAGGGAAGCGGATCGAGAACGATGCGAGTCTTTTCTTTGCGGTGAACACGCACCCCGTCATCGCCGTCACCGGTACGCGCGGAAAGACGACGACCACGTCGTGGATCGCACAGTTGCTCGAAAAGAATTATCCCGACACGCGCACCTCGGGCAACACGCCGGAGAACGCGTTTCTCAAAGAGGCGGATCGTCTCGCGAAGACGGATGCGAGGACTCCGGTCGTCGCGGAAATGTCGTCGTGGCAACTCGAATACTTGCCCGTTGCCAAGCGCGCCCCGCACATCGCGGTCATGACCAACCTTTATCCCGACCACCTCAATCGTTACAAGAACATCAAGGCCTATGCCGCGGCGAAAGCCAACATTTTCAAAGACCAGCACGATGATGATTTTCTCATCCTCGATCGCGACAATGAGTGGACCGAATTCTTTTTGGCGAAGCGCCCGAAGAGTCTCGTCTTTTTTGTGAGCGCGAAACCCCTTCCGAAAGGGGTGAACGGTCTCTTTGTGCGCAAGGAACGACTCGTCTTTCGTTTTGACGGGATTGAACAGGAACTCTTTTCTGTGGCGCGTTTCGTCGCTCTCCGCGGAGCGCACAACCTCAAGAATCTCATGCAGGCCGTCCTCGCGGTCAAACTCTTTGACCCCGCGGTCCGCGTCGGCGAGAAGGAAGCACTCGCACTGCGCTCGCCGCGAATGCGCCAAGAGGAGGTCGGAAAGAAGGGGAAGCTTGTCGTGGTGAACGATAGTTGCGCGACCTCTCCCGATGGTGTTATCGCGGCGCTCCATCGCTTTGCCCTGCAAGGGAATGTGGTGTTGGTGAGCGGAGGGACCGACAAGAAGCTTGAATTTGGAGAGTTAGCCAAGGCGCTGAAGAAACATCTCCCACCGGAGCAGCTCGTACTGCTTGAGGGAAGCGCAACGACGAAGCTTCTCGCGGAACTTGTGGACGTGAAGTATTTCAAGGGGCACGCGGCGGAACTCCACACAACGCTCGCATCGTGCGCGGAAGAGGCGTTTCGTATCGCACGCGCGTGTAAGGGAAAGACGACGATCCTCTTTTCGCCCGGAGGTGCGTCGTTCGAGAAATTTCTCCATGAATTCGATCGTGGGGAACAGTGGAACACGCTGGTGAAAAAACTGATCGGGTAAAGAAAAAGAGCCGCACGAAGCGGCTCTTGTGGTGAGGAGCGACGGTCAGTCGTCGAACGCGCCCTCTTTCGCTTTCTTAATCAACTCGCGAAATTGCGCGTTGGTCATATCCATCTCGCCGTGTCCGGGGTCGCCGGTAATCACAGTTATGTCATCATAAATCGTGACGACAGGGCAGCACGTTCCGCCGCCGCTACAGAGCACGACTTTGATCGGGGGTTTCGGTCTTTTGTCCATTTCCTGCTCCTTTATGATGTGCGACGATGCACGACGTCATCATGTATAAAAAGATCGGTGTTGTCAAATTTCGGTATGTCGTAATAGTTCCAAAGGAGGAGTTCCTTCTCCCCGTCACAATTTCGCATGTGGGGGTGTTATAATAGGCATAATTACCAATATCAATTTATTTTTTTCTGTATGGAAACAGTAGAGACAAAAGAAGAGAAGTGCACGGGAGCGTGCGCGGAGGGAGGAAAGCATTGGAAGCACAAGATCGCGGGATCGTTCGGCCTTTTGGCGATCACGGGATCCCTTCTTCTGCTCGCGATGTTTGCGTCAACCTTGAAAGAATATTCATATATCGGTCGCGACATCAACGCGCAGACCACGATCACGGTCTCGGGTGAGGGTGATGCGTACGCTACGCCGGACATCGCAACCGTCTCCTTTGCGATCAGCGAGAAGGCGAAGACTCCCGCTGAAGCGCGTACGGTCGTCGATGCGTCAATGAAGAAGATCAGCGAATTCTTGAAGTCTGCCGGCGTCGAAGAGAAGGATATCAAGACCACCGGATATGATCTGTATCCCCAGTATGACTATGTGCGTCAGCCGTGTGTTGCCCCGATGAATATCGCCGCGGGCTCGGTGATCACACCGTGCTATGGCGATGGCAAGCAGGTCCTCTCGGGCTATCAGGTCACCCAGTCGGTCGAGGTCAAGATCAGGAAGCTCGACGATGCGGGCAAGGTCTTGGGCGGACTCGCCGACAACGGCGCGACCAATTTGAGCGGTCTCAACTTCACCGTGGAAGATCCGGACGGCGTGAAGGCGCAAGCGCGCAAGATCGCCATCGACAAGGCACAGGAGAAGGCGGAAGTCCTCGCGGCAGAATTGGGCGTGAAGCTCGTTCGTATCGTCTCCTTCAATGAAGGGGGAGTCTATCCGGTCTACAACTACGCTCGTGATATGAAGGTCGAGGCGGCCGCAATGGGCGGTGACGCGGCGATCATCCCGGTCGGGGAGAATCGCTTCACCTCGAACGTCTCGATCACCTACGAGATCCGCTAGTGCGCATACGCAGCACAACCTCAACACAATTCGTGTTCGTACAACAACACAGCCCCACTTCGGGGCTGTGTTGTTGCCTTTTTTGCTCTTCTATATTAGAGTATCGAGTACCCGGTTTTCTCTTTTCGTACGGGCTTTCTTACCAACTGCCCTGGCTGGCGAACAATGAAGAAGTGCGGGTATCGTTATTAGAACATGTGTTTCAGCGTGAAGCACATGAGAGAATTATCTATGCCGACAATCAATCAACTCGTCAAAAGTAATCGCAAGCATGTTCCGGCGAAGTCGAAGGCGGTGGCGATGGGTCGTGGTTTCAATCACATCCAGAATCGTCCCATCTCCTACAATTCTCCGTTCAAGCGTGGCGTGTGTACCAAGGTCACAACCATGACCCCTCGCAAGCCGAACTCCGCTATTCGTAAGGTCGCACGTGTGCGCCTCACGAACGGAATGGAGATCACTGCCTATATCCCCGGAGAAGGACACAAGCTTCAGGAACACTCCGTGGTGGTGGTGCGTGGTGGTCGCGTGAAGGACGTCGGGCTTCGCTATACGATCGTCCGCGGACGCCTCGATGCCGCAGGTGTCGACAAGCGCAAGCAGGGACGCAGTCTCTATGGAGCCAAGCGCGCCGAGAAGAAATAATTGCCTGCTCTCGCGCACTGCTTGATGTTCCCGTGGTGAGTTCGGTCGCCCTACAACCCGTAGGTCTTCCCAAACATCACCCCGGTCCACATCGGCGCATTGCATCGAGATCATGCAATTATTTAGCGGAGCGCTCCATTCAATACTGAATGTTATTTGCTCCCCGCTCTTTGCTTGAACGTTTTTCAAGTCGTTACTGAATAATTATGCTCCGGAGTACCGATGACTTGCGGGAAAGACCGGATCAATAAGAACTTATGCGCAGACCAGTCAAAAATCGAAATATTCGCCAGCCAGATGCGAAGTATCATTCCATCGAAGTCTCAACTCTCATCAACTACGTGATGTGGGACGGCAAGAAGACGATCGCGGAAGCCGTTGTCTACGATGCGATGGAAGAGATCAAAAAGAAGCTCAATGTTGAGGATCCTCTTGAGACCTACAAGACCGCCCTTCGCAACGCGGGGCCGTTGATGGAGATCCGCTCCCGCCGCGTTGGTGGAGCAAACTATCAGGTTCCTCGCGAGGTTCGCCCCGAGCGCCGTATGTTCCTCGCATTGCGTTGGATCATCGACGCCGCCCGCAACAAGGGAGGTGCTCCGATGGCCAAGCGTCTCGCCGATGAGATCATTGCCGCCTCCAAGAATGAAGGAGAGGCGATCAAGAAGCGCGAGAACGTGCACAAGATGGCCGAGGCAAACAAGGCCTTTGCTCACTTCGCCTGGTAAATTTCTCTTGTTTTTCGCGAATCGCTTTGTCGATCGCATAAAAATACCCACAAGCAGTACTACTGTACAGCATGTGGGTATTTTTATTTATCTCCTCGCGCTTCATCGAAAAACAAGAGAAATTTGTTTGAGAGGATGCAAAAAAGAACGCACCACGGGAGTGGCGCGTTTTCGTGTTCTCGATTTGTTCATTCAACTTTTTCGACACGACCTTTCCAGTAATGTCCGTGAAGGTCGGGCACATCGGTTGTTGTGCAGACATTGCTCCCGTCGTAATACTGAAAGATATAGATGTTCCCCACTGTGAGGGGGAGGTCACCCGATGAGTATCCCGTCGGAAGCGACAAAAGCCGTACTCGGTCGCCCGGCTGAAGGGCAGGTTGGTTCATGGTGTTCCTTTCGCTGAATGATGGAAAGAATTGTAATAATCCGCTCTCTTTCTACTCTAAACATACCCGAAGTCAATCCTACTCATAAAAGACCCTCACTATTTTTATTGCGTACTTTTCGTAAGGTTTACTTACTTCATATTCGGAGTAACCTTATATTTATGAAAACATTTTGTAAAATATCCCTGTCACTAATTTTGATCAGTGGTGTATTTTTCCCTCAACTTACTCTTGCTACCTCGGGTGCTTGCTCATCCCACGGAGGAGTCAATTGTGCTGCAGGGGCAACTTCTCTTGGTCGAGTTCGGTGTAATGATGGTTGGGTAAACAGCTCTGTTTATTTTGTTGAAGCACAGGAATGTAAGAATGAATCTTCTTGTTCCTACCCGGTCGTTCCTGGTTGTGATGTTGAATATGCTAAACAACAGGCTCAGGAGAATGCAGCTAGAATTAATAGCCAAAACAGAATATCTGCAGTGCAAGGTGGATTATCTGTTCCAATGACGACTCAAGTAGACTATACACAAGACTCTAATTATATTGCATGTAAAAAAGCGGAGGAATTCGCTCAGTTTAAACTCGATTTATACAATGCATGTATCGACGACAGGAATAGAGAAAGGGCTGAAGAACAGAAGGTGTTTGAAGATGCAGTGAATCGCGATTTTGAACTACAAATGAATTCGTACTGTACTGAAGAAAATGGCGTAGGAAGTTTGTGGGATAAGTCTATTGGTATGAACAAATATAACGACCCAGTATGTACTTTATCTGTACAACAAAAATTTGATAAAGCATTTGATGAAATTTATTATAAAGCATTTGTAGACTACCCTGATCTACCTAAGAATGTGGATAAAGAGGCAATCAAAAAAATTGCAATAACCCCAGAGTATCGAAACACTCCTGTTAGCGATATTATTCGAAAATATGCGATTGATAATAAATTACTGATGCCTGTCATTAAAGCACCGGAATCCCAAGTGGTGACAATAAAAGAAACTCCAGTAAAGAGCACTACTTTAGAGAATGTGAAACAGACTACTCCCGTGGTAAGAGAAACAATACTCAAAAAAACGCCTGCGCCTGTCCAAGTCAAGGAAGTTGATGTTAGTAATACGATACCCCGTGCTGTATCTTCATCAGAATCATTAAGAGCAACGACCAGCAAGGATGTTTTTGTTCCACAACCTCAACCTAAACCAAGGTCGCTTTGGTCTCGAATACTTGGGTGGTTTAAAACTTGGTAGTTAAAAAAATATGGAAAAGATCAAAGAATACAAATGGGTCTGGATTTCAGTTTTAGTTCTTTTCGTGGGAAGTTTTTATTGGACTCAGATACGACCAGTCCAAATAAAAAAAGACTGTGCTTGGTTTACTCAAACGATTCCTGCTGACAAGGGGCTCACAAAGGCGGAGGCGGATATTATGAATGAAGAAGGCGCAAAACAATGTGATTCACTAAATAAACAACATACAGCAATCCCTTGTATACTTGATGACCACAAAGAGAGGCTTCCTCAACCAGAAAAACAAATTATTAGAGAAGCAACAAAAAGCGAGTTTGATTCGTGCTTGAGACGTAATGGACTCTAATGATGACTGGAAAAACCAAAAAAACAAAGACTCCCCCAGATATCACAATCCTACAGTCGAATTGCGAATTTGTGGAAAAAATTTTACTTGAATTTGAGGCAGTATATGGCAATACGAAAATACAGGAAGAACTCCCGAATATTAAGTCAGTCTACACAGAATTGATCATCGTGTATCTCAGTAAGATAGTGAGCAGTCTATGGTCTGACCACCATTCTCTTGAAAAATTTAAGGGCACCAGCTCAGAACCCCTGGATGATATGATCGATGGGATTAAATCCTGTCACGAAAGACTTATTAAGAAGATAAGCGACAATCGAAACAAAAGAGTGGCACATACTGACCAGGAGAAACACTCTTATTCCCCAAAAGAAAAAAGTAAATGGATTTCTAGCATCCAAGACTCTTTTAAAGATAGCGGAAAGGAAGTTCCGTCGAGCGAGGTGGTCTCGGAGTACGTGTGTTCTCAGGATGCAGAGTTTGAGTCGATTAAACCGGATGATCTCTACGAGGATTTGGGTCAAATAAAACAACTTTTGTGTTGTATTGGCATATTTGGGGATCTGTTCGTGAAATACTCATATATTCATGACAAACCTGAGTCAATTACGAAGACGATTTAATGAGTATTTAAATATCAGACATCCGCCTTTTCTACACACCGTATGTTCCTCGCATTGCGTTGGATCATCGACGCCGCCCGCAACAAGGGAGGTGCTCCGATGGCCAAGCGTCTCGCCGATGAGATCATTGCCGCCTCCAAGAATGAAGGAGAGGCGATCAAGAAGCGCGAGAACGTGCACAAGATGGCCGAGGCAAACAAGGCCTTTGCTCACTTCGCCTGGTAAAAAATAGCCCAAAACGCGCGTTCCACTCGGGCTTCCCGAGTCGGGTTTCGTCGCCGTACGATTTGTACGTCTCCGGAAACACCGACTCGGTCCAGCCCATCGTGGCACATCTCGTTTTGGGCTATTTTTGTTTTGAAATCAGATATCTGATTTATGAAACAATACCAAGTGAGAGAACATAAAAACAGCGGCCAACTCGGTCGCTGTTTTCATTTCTTCACCGCAAAGCGTGTCACTCATTATAGAATGATGATGCTCATTAGGTGTTTGTCTTTCCTGACTCGAGTTCGGTCGCCCTACAATCCGTAGGGCTTCCCGAACATCTCGTCAGTGCAAGACTTCGCATTGCATCCAGAATGCGTAATTTTTTTTCGCGGAACGCTTTGTCGATCGCACAAAAATACCCACAAGCAGTATTTTCATACGGCATATGGGTATTTTTTTATAAAACCTATTTGTGTAAAAAAGAGACACCCCCCGAGAGTTCGGAGGGTGTGGTGGTCATTCATGAGGAACAATGACCTCGAATGTGCCTGAGTATTCACCGAGGGGAAATTCTGCGAACTCTTTTGCGTACAAGGAGAATTGCTCCTTTGCCACGACGTGGATGATCCCCGGAGCTTTTATCCGGAACCCTTCCGCAGTACCAGTCTCAAACATTTCGTGAACGCTCTCCATGACGAAGAAACTCGCGCGCTCGAGAAAGTGTCCAAAGAGAGGCATGATCTCGGTCGGGTCATACCCGCGATATTCATCAAGGCGAGCCATCCGCCGGAGTCGTTCCAAGAGAAAGCGGATCGCTTTGACCTCTTCGTTATGGTTTCCTTTGATCGCAAAAAGAAGACGTCCGTGAAGACTCGCGACCTTCAGAAGCGCGAGCGGTCCGACTCCGGCTTTGTGTTTTCCAAAGACAACGTCTTCCCAATTCACAACGTCGGTGCGCGCGGGAATGTGCGCGATAACGAGGTGGTGCGGATGCGTGGTGGCCATGTTCACTCCTATGTGCAAAAAGAAGGGTATTCTTTTTGAGTTCTACCATCCCATTCTCTCTTGCGTCAATTTTTTCCGACGGAGTGTTCCCCTTGCAGGAGTAAGAAAAGAGTGCGCTGTTGAGGCGCACTCGGTACTGAGGAACGAACGGTATCAAATCGGAGATGTTTCAACGCGCATCCTTGCGATACCACCGACGCGATCCATAAACGTATTCAGGACAGATTCCCGACTCTGTAGTGCTTCAGGCGGCACAACATGCACGATCTCGGTCGCACCGAGCGTGAGGGCGTGGCGGATACTGCGCGCGCACATGTCTTCCTCGTTCTCCGCGACGAGGGTTGCCATGTTTGAGAGCACTGCACTGAAGAGCGGTACGACCTCCTCTTCGGCATATTCCCGAAACGCGTCAAAACGACGAAGTTTGGGGAGATTTTCTACGAGCACTTGTTTTATGCTGAACTCGTGCTCCATTGTGACGATCGTCAAAGTCGCGTGGGTGAAGGTTGCTTGGGTGATCGCGTACGCGCCGATGCCCATTGCGCCTTCTTTGCCGAAGAGAAGTCTCCCGAGATCTTCTCTCTTTGTGTTCTCGGGGAAGTGAAGAATAACGCATTTTTTGGCACACATGAGTGGTTTCCGTAATGTGGATGAACTGGGGTTACTATGCTTTTTATACATCAAATCATAAACATGTCAAGTGCCCACGACGGACCTCTTGTGTGCTATTCTGTATTATATGAATGAATCATTTGAATCAGCCGAGCTTCCTGAAGAAGTTACCATAAGCGAAGGTTTTCGGGTTGACGACGAAGGGCGCGCGTATGTGTATGAAAAGGACGGAGTGAAATACGGCGGTGATTTTCTTCCTGAAACCCCGGAAGAGATCGCGCTCTCAGACGACGAAACGCTCCCGCCCGCACCTCAAGAAATAAACCCCGTTCTCTAGTTTTTCGTCATGATTTCCTCGAGAACGAGCGTTGCGGTGTGACGCTCGTTTTCGCTTGCTCATTTGTCTCTTTTTCTATATAGTATGCCCAACAATGCCCTATGAGGCGTTTTTCTTTCGCAAGGGAGGAATAAGTAACATTATCATTTAGTTCAACTTTATGGAGAGAGATTATCCGTTGGAAAAGGTTCGCAATTTCGGTATCATCGCGCACATCGACGCGGGCAAGACGACGACGTCCGAGCGCGTACTCTTTTATACCGGTGTTTCCCACAAGATCGGCGAAGTGCACGAGGGTGCGGCGACGATGGACTGGATGGAGCAAGAACGCGAGCGAGGAATCACGATCCAGTCAGCCGCGACGACCTGTTTCTGGATCCCCACCTATGCCGCGGGCGATGCGGCAAAGAAGCATCGTTTCAACTTGATCGATACCCCGGGGCACATCGACTTCACGATCGAAGTGAAGCGCTCGCTCCGTGTCTTGGACGGCGCGGTCGTCGTGTTCGATGGGGTTGCCGGTGTTGAACCGCAATCGGAGACCAACTGGCGCTATGCCGACGAAGGTCGCGTGCCCCGTATTTGCTTCATCAACAAGATGGACCGCATGGGCGCATCGTATGAGCGTTCCTTCCAGAGTATCGTGAATCGCTTGACCAAGCATGCGGTGCGTATGCAACTGCAGGTGGGAGAGGAAGAGAATTTCGCGGGGGTCATTGATCTGTTGACGATGAAGTATGTCACCTTCGAAGGCGAGATGGGTTCACAGATCACCTATCACGACATTCCCGAGTCACACCTCGAGGACGCCAAGAAGTATCGCGGCATGCTGATCGAGGCTATCGTTGAGAATGACGAAGCGCTCATGGATCAATATCTCGGCGGCAACGAGCCTTCACTTGCGGACTTGAAGCGTGTCATGCGCAAGGCGGTCATTGAGAACAAGCTCGTCCCTGTGTTTACCGGTTCTTCCTTGAAGAACAAGGGGGTCCAGCTCGTGCTCGACGCTGTCGTGGACTATCTCCCGAGTCCGCTCGACATTCCTCCCACCAAGGGTCATGACCCCAAGACCGACGAAGAGATCTTCCGTAAGGTCGACGACAGCGAGCCGTTCGCCGCGCTCGCGTTCAAGATCGCCAGTGACCCGTACGTCGGACAACTCGCGTTCTTCCGCGTCTATTCGGGCACGCTCGAGTCCGGTTCTTATGTCTACAACGCGACCAAGGGCAAGAAGGAGCGTGTCTCTCGTATCGTCCGTATGCACGCCAACGATCGCGAGGAAGTGAAGAAGGTTTTCGCGGGAGAGATCGCCGCCGCGGTCGGGTTGAAGGATACTTTCACCTCCGACACATTGTGCGACGAAGAGCACCCCATCATCCTTGAGCGCATTGTGGTTCCCGAGCCGGTCATTTCGACCCGCATCGAGCCTAAGACGAAGAACGACCAGGAGAAAATGGGTATGGCGCTTTCTCGTCTTGCCGCTGAAGATCCGACCTTCCGTGTGACGAGTGACCCCGAGACCGGTGAGACTATCATCTGGGGTATGGGTGAACTTCACCTCGATATCATCGTTGACCGCATGAAGCGCGAGTTCAACGTCGAGTGCAACACCGGCAAGCCGCAAGTTGCGTATCGTGAGACCATTTTGGGCGAGGCCGAACAGGAGTGCAAGTACATCAAGCAGTCCGGTGGTCGCGGTCAGTACGGTCACGTCCGTATTCGCGTCAAGCCGATGGACCTTACCGTCAAGCCCGAGGACTTGCCCAAGAACGTCAAGCGTTCCGAGAACTTCGAATTCGTCAACTCCATCAAGGGAGGTGTCATTCCTCAGGAATATATCCCCGCGGTCGAGAAGGGTCTCAAGGAAGGAATGGAGCGCGGTGTTGTCGCCGGGTATCCGTTGGTCAACGTTTCTGTCGAGCTTTACGATGGTTCCTTCCATGAGGTTGACTCTTCGGAGATCGCGTTCAAGATCGCCGGTTCGATGGCGCTTCAGGATGCCGCCAAGAAGGCGCGCGCAACCTTGCTTGAGCCGGTCATGGGAGTCGAGATCGTCTTCCCCGAGAAGTTCATGGGTGACGTGACGGGCTCTGTCGCGAGTCGCCGTGGTCAAGTTAACTCCATGGAGGAGCGTGGCATGATGAAGGTTGTGCAGGCAACCATCCCGCTCGCCGAGATGTTCGGATATGCGACGGTTCTTCGCTCGATGACCGAGGGTCGCGGTACCTTCACCATGGAACCGTCCTCCTATGTCCCGGTTCCGGCAAATGTCGCGGCAGCGATCATTGAAGCAAGAGGGAAATAGGTTGATGCGATATCGGTTTTATTCAAAAACACCCCGCTCGGGGTGTTTTTGTTTTTTACCGCTTCACGGTATCATGGGTGCATGTACGATGATGACGAACAAGAAGAAGATGAGGTGGTGAATGTCTATTATGTTGATGAGGTGATTGAGGAGGAAGAGGAGGAAGAGCCGGACATCACAAGTGAAGCGTTCCTCGCGAAGGGGAGGGAAGACCGCGCTTTTGTTGATGCGCAAGCGCGTGAGTACGACGAGCGCAAGCAGGAGAAGCGCAAGGAGGTGGTGCGTCTCAAACAATCAATTCTTGCGATGAAGTCTTCGTGTGCCAAGAAAGAGCGCGAGTTGAAGACGCTCTCTATTGCGGTCGAAAAGGATCGCTATCTCGAGACGCGTGCGCGAGTGGTGCGCGAACGTGAAGAAGCCACAGAGACCGCGGAAGAGAAGCATGAGCGTGTCCTCGCGGACGAGCTCAAAGAGATCGAGATCCGAAATGCGCGGGAGTCGCGAGCGAAGCAGGAAGAGTCCCTCACTCAAGAGATCAAAGCGTTGAAGCAGTCGATCGACGAGGCCGTGCGTCGTGTCGCAATGCTTGAGCAGGAGATCTTGCGAAGTTAGACGATGTTCACCCGCAAGGTGCTCTTGTGTTATGATGGGAAGCATGTACGTTCCGACATCTCAACAAGGCGGTATTCCGCCCATGCTCCCGCGCAAGAATGACACTTCCGATCATGATCGTGAGGTACGTCGTCGCGAGAAGGCGCAGCTTGAGAATCGCTTGCGCGTCTTGAAGATCGAGGTCGGAGACAAACAGCGTCTCATGCATGACCATGAACGTGATATACGCGCGCTTGCGATGTCGCTTGAACGCATCGAAACAGACGCCAAGCGCGTCGGCGAAGAATTTCGTCGTATGTCGAATGCCGTGCAGGGGGTCTCGCGGTCGTCGCGAGATGCCGAGTTGGGATTTCGAGAAAAGGACAAGGAGTTGCGGAGCAAGGAAGACGAGGTGCATCACCTCGAACGTGATATCCATGTCCTCAAGCAAGAGATCGCCGAAAAGGAGCGATTGATCGGAATCGTCAAACAGGATGTCGCAAAACTCATGAAAGAGAAGGAGGATTTTCGCCGAAATGCCGAGCTTTCACATTTTTCCGCCAAAACCGAAACGGAGCATGCACAGGAGCGCGGTGTTCGTCTGCAACTTCTCGAACAAGAAAAGAAACGCAAGGAGGCGGAAATGGCACGCAAGGAGCGCCTTCACGATGAGTTAAAGCACGTGATCAATCAGCGCCAGCAGGACATCATGGAGGTCGAAGCGCGCTTGCGTCACTTGAATGACTGACATTATGGATACCGCACCGACCAAGATAGGATTTGATCTCGATGGGGTCATCATCGATCATACGACCAACAAGCTGCATCTCGCGGAGCGTTATGGTGTTCATCTTTCCCCGGAAGAAACCCACGCCGAGCATATGGGAAAGCGCTTTGCTCCCGATGTCTTCGCGGAGATCAGGCATGCCTTGTACAACGAAACCCCCGAAGCGCTTGCCGCGCCGCTTGTCGAGGGTGCATTCCACGGACTTTCGCGGCTACGTGACGCCGGGATCCCTTTTGCGCTCATTTCGCTTCGACAAGACCCGCTTGCGGCGGAACATTTGCTCGAACGTCGAGGATTGTGGGGAGGGCTCTTTGTTCCGGAGAACGTCTATTTTGTGCGCGGAGCGCGGGAGAAATATGAGACCGCGGCCTCTCTCGGGGTTACGCATTTTGTCGATGATGAGCCCAATATTCTTGATATTATGCCGACCATACCGAACCGAGTCCTCTTTGATCTTCATGATCAATTCCCCGATCGCACCGACATTCTCCGCGTTCGACACTGGAACGAGCTCATCGATCTTCTTGTGCGTGCTTGACGCTTTTTTCACAATAGGTACCATATGCTTATGAACAAAAAGTTCGGCACCGCATCCTATTTTATGTTTTGGTACTTTACCTCCTCCTCTGGAAGGTTGGTTTGTGCTGACGAATAGGACTTCTCGAACTCATTCTCCACCACACACCAGTCTTTCAGGGGCTGGTGTTCTTTTTTGTTCTTTAGTGTTACGAAGATATTTTTTCATTGCGGAGGTGTGTGATCATGAAAGAGCTCGCGTGTCGTGGTGTGTTCGTTGAAGTTCGGTATGAATACGCGGATGGAAGGAAGGGCCTCATCTTGGAAGGGGAGGTGTGCGATGTGGTTGAGGCGAGTGACGCCTTTCCCTATGCGAAAGGTGGCGTATCCGGGATCCAATTTCGGGACCGCATTCCGTCTACGCATTTCCCTCCTCCTCATCCGAAGCTTGCCAACATTGTCTTTATCGATCGGTCGGGGAATACCGCGACCTATATTGATGAGAATGGACAACCCCGCTCGGTCAGTATTCGTCGTCGGCCGTCTTGATTTTCACTTCCGGCACCCCCGTATCTTGCGAGATACGGGGTTTTTGTGTTCCTGATATATAAACTACCAACGAATAGCTTTTTCTCCGCATTTCAAAAACCAAGGGCGACCCTTCAGCATTTCAAAAAGGGCCACCCTTGAATCAACCGACCATCCGGTTTCGTCATCCCGAGGTCTGCCGAGGGATCCAGGCATTTAAAAAACTAACGGCACCCCCTTAAGAATTTCAAAAAGGGCTGCCCTTGGTTTTGCTTTTCATTACGCATTCTGTATTTTTTCCTTCCCCTCAGCTCATCCTTCCCTGGATCCCTCGGCAGACCTCGGGATGACGGAAGAAAGAGACGTGTGTCCGATCGGACGATCTCGGGATGACGAAAATAACCAAAGACCACCCTTTGATCTTCGAAAGGGAAACCAAAGACCGGATTTAACTCTTCAAAAAAGCCGGTCTTTGGTTTCCTTCACCTCCCGTGTCCACACCTCCTACACAGCCCAGAGACGCGAAGTATGGTCCCGTCAAGTGCATTTTTACCACGTCGAGTGAGGGAGAAGTGGACATGTCCTCATGTTCACTTCGACCGAACGACGACGTGGACAAAGGTTCTTACCTTTACTTGACGGGTTCGCGTCGATGTGAGGTGCGGCTATGGGGGAACCCATTCTCACGGGTGCCGCACCGCAAGACCTTTTGAGATATTTTCTGAAATATCCAAAAGGTGTACAGCTCCTGTAGGGAGAAAGCGAGCCTCCGCAGGAAGAGGCGAGCGGTGTGTAGGAAGTGCTGGACAGAAACCCCGCACAGGGAAGCGCACTCTCCCACTAAAAGCCCCTCTTGGAAAAAATACGTTCATCCTACGAAAAAGGTCAGAGGAGTGTTTCTTGTCTTTGAATTTTTCTACTTTCTCCTCCCTAATCTCTCCACACTCCCTATTTATCCGTGCATAACCCTGTGGACAACCTGTGCGCACCCTGTGGATTCTCCATCCATCTTTCATTGACGAAATCTCCTTTTCTGCTATTCTGTGTGGACGTTGCAATTTGTGCGTTTTTTATTTTTCAGCCGTTCCGTCGAAGAGCGCTTGAAATATGGAGGAAAACGAACAAGCACGTGGAATAATGTGATGGACCCTTCGTCCATGACCTCTTATTTATTGGTATTTTTAGTAAATAATCAAAACAAATATGGCAGAAGCCCAAGTTTTTGATCGTTCGAAGGCGCATGTGAACGTCGGCACCATTGGTCACGTCGACCACGGGAAGACCACGCTCACCGCTGCGATCTTGCACGTGCTGCACCTTGCGGGAAACAAGGTGAAGATGAAGGGGGTCAACGAGATCGACTCCGCTCCCGAGGAGCGCGAGCGCGGTATCACCATCGCCCTTTCGCACAATGAGTATGAGACGCCGACCCGTCACTATGCGCACATCGACGCGCCGGGACACGCCGACTATATCAAGAACATGATCACCGGTGCCGCCCAGATGGATGGCGCGATCATCGTGGTCGCCGCGACCGACGGTGTCATGCCGCAGACTCGCGAGCACATCCTTCTTGCAAAGCAGGTCGGAGTGCCGAAGATCATTGTCTTTTTGAACAAGGTGGACATGGTTGATGATCCTGACCTCGTCGAACTCGTCGAGGAGGAAGTTCGTGAACTCCTTGGAAAGCAGGGATTCGACAAGGACTGCCCTGTGATCCGCGGATCCGGCTTGAAGGCGCTCGACGCGACCTCCGCCGATGATGAGTGGGCAAAGAAGGTGCTTGAGCTCACCAATGCGCTCGACACCTACATCCCGGTTCCTGTCCGTGATACGGACAAGCCCTTCCTTATGCCGGTCGAAGACATCTTCTCGATCGAAGGACGTGGTACTGTTGCGACGGGCCGCATTGAGCGCGGTGTCGTGAAGGTGGGCCAGGAAGTCGAGATCGTCGGTTTCACCAAGACCGTCAAGACGACCGTCACTGGTATCGAAATGTTCAACAAGTCACTTCAGGAGGGAATGGCAGGCGACAACGCCGGTATCCTTATCCGTGGTATCAAGAAGGAAGACATCACTCGCGGACAGGTCCTCGCGGCCGTCGGTTCGGTGAATCCTCACACGGAGTTCGAGGCGGAGGTCTATATCCTCGGAAAAGAGGAAGGAGGCCGCCACACCCCGTTCTTCTCGGGATACAAGCCCCAGTTCTATGTCCGCACTACGGACGTGACCGGTGAGGTGACCTTGAAGGAAGGCGTCGAAATGGTTATGCCGGGAGATACCGTCACCTTCAAGGTGAAGTTGATCGCTCCGGTCGCCATGGAAGAGCAGATGCGCTTTGCCATCCGCGAAGGAGGCCGCACGGTCGGCGCGGGTGTTGTAACGAAGATCGTTGCCTAACCGCACCACCATTGTCAGATAGACAGTAACGACATGACCCAAACAGCGGAACAAACAAAGAAGGGAACAGTAAAGGGAAAGGAAGCGATCCAGAAGCTCCGCATCCGTGTGCGTGCATACGAGTACAAGATCCTCGACGCTTCAGTGCGTCAGATCATGGACACGGCACTGCGCTATGATGCCAAGGTTCTTGGGCCGATTCCACTTCCCACGACGATCACCAAGTATACCGTCAACCGTTCGACGTTCATCTACAAGGATGCGCGCGAGCAGTTCGAGATGCGTATTCACAAGCGATTGATCGACATCATGAGTCCGACCCCGAAGATCATCGAGGCGCTCACGAATCTCACTTTGCCAAGCGGCGTCAATATCGACGTCAAGATGATGTAACCGACACGCTCCGCGACGGGCGAGTTGCGTGACGAGAGATCCTCTCTCAAAAGAGGGGTCTCTCGTCCCTTCTCGTATCCGTGCGGCGTCGGTTCTTCGTCGTCGTGTGAGCATACGTGCTCGCGCGCAGTAAAAGGTATTCTTTCTCTTCGACTCTCGAGACAACGAGAGGGAGGATCCTTTCTATAACTACTGTCTCGGTCGTTACGGTCTTCTATCCCCGATAACATCTATGAAATTCCTATTAGCAACAAAACAAGAGATGACGCAGTACTTCTCGGAAGACGGGAAGTGCGTTGCCGCTACGTTGCTTTCTGCGGGGCCTGTCACGGTGACAAAGCTTCTCACGAAAGAGACGGACGGCTACGAAGCGGTACAACTCGGTTTCGGCACGCAGCTGCCGAAGCGTGTGAATAAGCCGCAACTCGGCGCGCTCAAGGAACTCGGCGCTTTCCGTTTCCTGCGCGAGTATCGTCCCAAGGAGGGCGGTGTCGCGGAGGTCAAGGTGGGTGACACGATCACGGTTTCCGCATTCGCCCCCGGCGATGAGGTCACGGTGACCGGTACTTCAAAAGGAAAGGGTTTCCAGGGCGTCGTGAAGCGTCACGGTTTCCGCGGTGGTCCGGGTTCGCACGGTATGAAGCATTCACTCCGTGAACCGGGCTCGATCGGCGCCACCGGTCCGCAGCGTGTCGTCAAAGGCACGCGCATGGCCGGACGCATGGGTTCTGATACCGTTTCGGTGAAAGGACTCAAGGTGCTCGCCGTCGATACCACCAACAACTTACTTCTCGTGTCGGGAGCGATCCCGGGTCGACGCGGGACATTAATCGAGATCAAGGCAACGAACGCCTAGCATCTTCATGATTGTCGGAACGCTCGATTTTCTCTCCATGAGGTCATCGTGCTGCGACAAATTCTGAAACTGCTAAAAAAAAGATATGACAGCAAAAGAAACAACAAAGGCCGTGAAGAAGCCGGTCGATCTCGAAGCAACCATCTACACGACGGAGGGCAAGAAGGAGGGGAGTATGACACTCTCTGCCGATGTCTTTGGCCTTCCGTGGAACGCGGATCTTGTCCATCAGGTCGTCGTCGGTATGCAGGCCAACGCCCGTCAGCCGATCGCGCATACCAAGGATCGCGCCGAAGTACGCGGTGGAGGCAAGAAGCCATGGGCGCAGAAGGGAACAAGTCGCGCGCGACACGGTTCCTCTCGTTCCCCGATCTGGCGTCACGGTGGCGTCACTCACGGACCTCGCAATGAACGTGATTTTACGCAGAAGATCAACAAGAAGATGCGTGTGAAGGCGCTCTACACCATCCTTTCCAAGAAGTGGAAGGACGGAGAGGTGCTCTTTGTGTCTGATGTTTCCTTGAAGGAACCCAAGACCAAGGATGCGCGCACGATGCTTACGTCTCTCGGAACCATTTCCGGATTCGAGAAGGTGGCAACTCGTCGCAACAACGCACTCTACATGATCCTCCCCAAGTCGGATGTGAATGTGAAGAAGTCGTTTCAGAACATGGGCAATGTCCTTGTCGGTACGGTGAATACGCTCAATCCTGTTGATGTCCTCGCGTACAAGTACCTCGTGCTTGCCGCTCCTGCGGAGGTAGTGAAAGTTATTGAAGCTAAGAGCGCCGCAAAGGCATAAGGTATGGCGATATTCAAGAAAAAGACGACCGCGAAAGCGGAGTCCAAGAAGCCCGAGGCCAAGAAGACCGACACGGCGCTCGTCGCAAAGGATGAGGCGGTATCTTCGGTCAAGAAAGAAGGCAAGGGACTTGATCTCGGAATGGTGCTCGTGCGTCCGCGCGTCACCGAGAAGGCGAGTGACCTCTCTGAAAAGGGAGTTTACGTCTTCGAGATCAACAAGCTCGCGAACAAGATGCATGTCCGTCAAGCGGTCGAACGGATGTTCAAGGTTACCCCGGAGAAGATCGCGATCGTGACCGGGAAGACCAAGCTCATGCGCAATCGCAACAACAACCGCGTCGAGATCAAGAAGAGCGGCGTGAAGAAGGCGATGGTGTATCTTAAGAAGGGGGATAAGATCGAGATCGCATAAAAGAAATTCCACATTCGGCGCTCTGCGCGACTTTCCCTCGACGGGTTTGGAAGCAGTATCACTCATGCAGCTTCTCAAACACCGCCTCGGTCCAAGTCGGCGCAGTGCATCTAACTGTGAAATTTCTTAACTGAAAAAGTTATGAAAACATTCAAACCATTCACCCCGTCCTCACGCAATACCGTCCTCACCCCGTACAAAGAGCTTCTTTCCGGTGATGCCAAGAAGAAACCGAAAGCCCTTGTGAGGGGAAAGAAGAGCTCGGGAGGACGCAACAACCAGGGTCGCACCACGCGCCGTTTCATCGGGGGTGGACACAAGAAGTCCCTGCGTATCGTTGACTTCAAGTTCGACAAGCGTGACGTCCCGGGAACGGTCGAGGCGGTTCAGTATGACCCCTTGCGCACCGGCTTCCTGGCTCTCGTGGTCTACAAGGACGGTGAGCGTCGCTATGTCATGGCTCCCAAGGGCATGAAGGCCGGCGACAACATCCTCACTTCGGAGAATGCTCCGATCGTGTCGGGTAATCGCCTCCCGCTCCGCAAGATCCCCGTCGGCACCTTTGTGTACAACGTGGAGATCCAGCCCGAAGGAGGCGCCAAGATCGCGCGTGCCGCGGGCAACTTCGTCGAACTCATCGCGAACGACCTCGGATATGCGTATCTCAAGATGCCGTCATCGGAAGTCCGCAAGGTTTCTGAGAATTGCTGGGCATCGGTCGGCGTCACGTCAAACGACCAGCACAAACTCCGCAAGGAGGGGAAGGCCGGACGTAATCGCTGGAAGGGTATTCGTCCTCGCACGCGCGGTTCCGCAATGAACCCCGTCGACCATCCTCACGGAGGAGGCGAGGGGCGTGCCGGACGCGGTCTGCGCCGTCAGAAGACCAAATGGGGTCAGTATGTCGGAAAGGGACAGAAGACCCGCGCACCCAAGAAGTACTCGAACGTCTTCATTGTCTCACGCCGCAAGGTGGGCAAGAAGCGTTAGGAATATACTTTTGTGTGAGCAAACAAAAAGCACCAACACGGTGCTTTTTGTTTTTTTGTGAGATACAAAAAGTTCCCCGAGAAAATGATTCTCGGGGTTAGTGGTGAAGAAGGTATGCGCGCACGGGACAGGGGTTTCCTTTTGCGCAGTGTTGTTCTTTGTGAAGGAGAAAGAGTGCAATGGCGCGAAGATGCGGACAGTCGCAATGCGCGATTTCCTCTTTTGTCTTTGCGACCGCACTCATGAGTGGGCACAGTGGGGCATTGCGATGTGTGTGCGGTCTCTACGCGGAATATTTCTTTGATATCCCACGCATCTTCACGCGAAGTTGTATGTGCGGACATGGTATCCTCCGATTTTGTGTGTCAAAGAGCAAAAAAATACGCCATCCCTAAGGACGGCGCGCGTATTGTGCTGTGATCTTCTCATGCACTTCCCAAAGTATACACCAAGAGGCGAGATCTCGGCAAGACATCGTTCTGTTGACGTTGGGGAGATATTTCACTAGATTGACAGTGGGTGTTGTTATTTTTTGAACAATATGAAGGAGCGAGATGATGCGCGCGGAGCTGGTGACGGTAGATGTGTCCTGCTATGTCGGCACCCTTAATTGTGGGGACGATACTCCTTTGGCATTTTTGGCCATCGAATATGGAGCAGATGCTCCGTGTATCGATCCGCTGTACCGCTCTACCGAGCGGGTACTCCTGGACGCAAAAAGAACCGACGATGGTCTGTGTGTCGTTCATGTGCAGACTGACGTTTTTCCCGGCTTGTGTGGAAACGAGGAAGTTCCCGAGTATTCTTCGTCATTTCTCATCGGGCGGGATGAGTATGATTTTTTCAATTCCGCGCGAGAGCGACTTGGCGGAGCGTGGGGACTTCTACTCTTGTGCTCACATGTCCTCTGTGCGTTCGTTGACGAGAATGGGGAAGTGTTTGCGAAAGAGTGGAAATCTCGGAGCGATTTCGATTTCAAATAAGGAAAGGGCCGCCGTTGTGCGGCCCTCTTTACTTCACCGCTCGTCACCTATACACTGTGAAAATGAAACAAGAACATATGCCTTCTTCCGAGAGCGGATCTGTTCCTTCGGATCATGTTATGACGTCGGAAGAGAACTTCATCACCCATCTCGATGTGCATCGTGCGGGTCTCCTGCAGTTGATCGAGAACTATAGAGACAATGGAGTAGAGGTCGACCCCACATTGATCCGACGATTGAACGACGTGACCGCTCTTCGGGATTTTCGCGAATACATCGCGACGCTTCCTCCTGAAGCGGTAAAAGAAGCGATGGAGGAATTTTCCGCGAACGGTTATTCCAACGAACTTCTCGCGCGACTCACTCCTCCCGACGATTTCTTCATTGAGGGGAATGAGACGCGACAGTAGGAAAAAAGATTATTCATTAGTGAACATACTATGCACGAAGCACCGCCGCCAGGAAATGAGTTTCATTACGAGCACGACGCGACCGAGCGCGAACATCTCACCGGAGTCTTTATGGGGATGCCGTTTGACATCGTAAGAGACGGTCATGGTTACGACGGATATCTGGAGCAAGAAGACGGCACCAAAGTTCCCGTGTCCGAGCACGACGGACGCCTGATCTTTGACGCGTACGCCGAACAGGCCGAACACGTCGAACCCGAAGAGGTGGTCTAGAAAAAAGCGCCCAATGGGCGTTTTTTTTGACTTATTCTATTATTTGTATTACGATGATATCTGGTGTGCTCTTTCTAAGGAGGATGGATCTTGAGGACAAATTACCCCAAAACGGTTGAAGATTTTCTTTTTCACCTCTCGCCTTATGCGAGTGGTCATGGCGTCGAGCTCGACCTCGCCTATCATCGCGAGTTCGTTGTCTGCCCCGCGACGGATATCGAGATGAACGGATATTTCATTTCCGGTCGTCGTCCGAAACTTTGTGTCGCGATGAAGAAGCCCCTCTCGGATTGGCTCCACGTGCTCGTGCATGAATCCTGCCACATGGATCAATTCCTCGAAGGAAGTCCGCTATGGCGTGACCTCATGGTCGCTCCATGGGGCAAGTCCGCGCTCGAGCTCTTCTGTGGTGCCTTTCAGAGAGGCAAGAGCGATGTAGGTGGGATGATCCCGCTTTCGGAGGAAGATATCGAAGACCTCTTCCGGCGCATCGTTGCGGCGGAACGCGATTGCGAAGAACGTGCGGTCGAGAAGATCAGGGAATACGATCTCCCGATCGATCCGTCGGAATACATTCGTCGCGCGAATGCGTATCTGTGGTATCACGCGATGATCCCCGTTCTTGGAGGATTCTACCCGACAGGGAAGGAGCCCTATCGCATCAGGGAGGTATGGACACATTGTCCCGACCATTTCGACAACGACTATGCGGTCGTGCCCAAGTTCTTGGAACATGCATATCGCACCTACTGCGTGTGACAAGAAAGAACCCCGAGGAGACTCGGGGTTTGTTTTTATGTGGGAATCGAACATATTGCGCGCATGGTGCGATCGTAAGGGATCTCCGTGATCAAAAATCCCTGAGACCGAAAGAGTCCGAGCATCTTCTCGTTTGTCCGCAAGACCTCCGCCGTAAGGATCACATTGCGATAGCGTGGGGCACGCTCTTTTGCGTGAAGGATGAGCGCGGCAAGAAGTGCCTTTCCGATTCCTTTGGACTGATCGATATCCCGCACAACAAATGCGAGGTCGAACGTTGCACCGCCTTCCGGGTGGTATGCCCGACCGACTCCCGCAATGGAGGCATCTCTCATTGCCACGATCGCAAACTGCTCCGATGTGTTTGTGCATTGACAGAGGAGCCTCTCCGGAATCGTTCGTGAAGAAAAAGAATAGTGATTGTGCCATCGATCAAAGACCGTTTCAGAGGAGAGGTCTTTGTGAAAAAGTTCCAAAAGACCGGAGTCGCTCCGTGTGATGGGGCGAACGGTGAATGTGTCGCCCATTTTATCGCGAAGCAGGGAACACACTGTTGTTTCCGAGAACATGATCGAATTCCTCAAAGAATATCCACGCTTATTCTGCCACGATTCAATGGCGAGAGCCTCTTGACAAAATTCTGTTTAACATGATATAATAAAAAGAGCAGTATGGATCCTTTCCCCTCGTTGGGCGGAAGGTTTTTGTTTCTAAGGATAAGGAGAAACAAATGTTTGCATACCTTATTTCGCTCGACGCATTGCGCGGACTTTTTCATGTTCCGCGATCCTCCGCGCCGGTGATCGTTTCTGTACGCTCGGCGCGACGTGTTGAGCCGACTCAGCACGAGCGTGCCCACTTTGTGTGGGACCGCGATCATGACGGACATATTGTTCGTTGCTGGAGCAAGTAGTCCGCCCCCCCCCCGCATTGCGTGATCGCGTGCGGGGGAATCTTTTTGTTAGCTCGAGAAATTTCAGTAGAGACAGCGCAAACAAGAGTGTTGTGAGTTCTCGGTTGAGGTTTGATACCTTTTATCTTCCGTATTCTTCTGCGTAGCGCGCGCAGATCTCTTTCATAATGCCTGGGTCGCCAAAGATCATGCCCGAGATCATTTGGACGAGGTCCGCTCCTGCTTCAAGTTTGACCATTGCGTCTTCGGGAGTGAAGATCCCGCCGACGCCGATGATCGTGAAGCGATCGCCGTATGCCGCACGTGTCTTTCGGATGAGGTCGTTGGAGCGTGCGAAGCAGGGCTTCCCGGAGAGTCCTCCGCGAAATTCCTTGGGCGCGTCTTCGGGGTGGTCGAGTTCGGCGTAGTTTTTGTTCAAGTTTCCGATGACCATACCCTTGATAAAGGGGTGCTTGTCGGCTATCGCGAGCAATTGTGCGAATTCCTCCCACTCATGATTGATCGGCATCTTGAGATAGACGGGTTTTGTGGTCGGCACTTGCGCGAGCGCGTCGAGGAGGGCAGAAAGAAGGGGAGGGGAATTAAAGGTTTCACCGGCGAAGGCGTTCGGACAAGAAATGTTGATCGTGTAGTAGTCTCCGAGTCCCGCTTCGTTCAATTTTTTGTATGACTCGACAAAGTCCGCGATTCCCGCTTCGTTGTCCGCGCAGGATTCTTTGATGTTTGTGCGCGCGATCGAGATGCCGAGGACATATCCCGGCGTGCGCGGAGTACGCTTGAGTCGCGCGATGAGCGCGTCCACGCCATCATTGCGCAGTCCTTTGTATACAATGAGACTTTTGTTGCGAATGAGTCGCGTCATTCGCGGGCGGGGGTTGCCCTCACAATATTTTGCCGTGACCGAGCCGATCTCTTCGCCGCCAAAGGACATGTGTCGGAGGATGCGTGTTAGTCGTCCGTTTCCGTCAAATCCGGCGGAAAGAAGAACGGGGGTTTCGTATCTGATCCCGTCGACAACCTTGGAGATATCCTTTCCTTTATATTCATAGAGCGCCGAGACGATCGCGCGTGAAAGGGCGAAACGCCCCGAGAATTCACCGAGCGCGACGAACCATTCGTGGACATGGTCGGGGTGGATACGGAAAAGAATGGGTTTTAATCCGTACGCGTAAAGGGTTTTCATGAGTGTCATATTTTGCCATTTTACGCTTTTGTAGGGCAAAAGTATACCCGTTTTTTTGCGCCCTTATACTCCTTGATTCCCTCCGATAAGCACGCTTCGCATGGAAATACTCCCAAGATCAAGCCCTTCGATCGGGAAGGAAATAGGTTCATGTTCGCTCGCGGCACCGAGGACATAGAGGAGAGGCCAGTAGTGGTCGGGGGTGGGTATTGAAAGTCGCGCGGACTCCCCAAGTTGTTCGTAGTGGATGAGTGCGTCATGGTCGTATGCGAGAATACGCGCTTTCGCATCATTGTCGAATTGTTCGGCCCATGGGAAGGCATGTTCCTGTGCGGAAAAGTCGATCCGTCCGAGGTTGTGAACGATGTTTCCGCTCCCCATGACGAGCACTCCGTACTCACGCAACGCATGGAGGGCTTTTCCCAAGACATAGTGGTCTTGATGTCCCATGGACACATCGAGAGAAAGTTGGAAGACGGGAATATCGGCCTTTGGATACATGCGCGCAAGGACGATCCATGTTCCGTGGTCGATGCCCCACTCTCGATCTTCGCGAAGCTCTTTTTTGGTAACGAGGGCTCGCATTGCGGAGGCGAGCGCGGGTGCTCCTGGTGCGGGATAGTTCATTTGGTAGAGCGCTTCGGGGAAGCCCCAGAAGTCGTGGATCGTCCGTGGGGATAGAGCGACATGCACGGCGCTCCCTTGCGTGAGCCAATGCGCGGATATTGCGAGGATCGCGTGCGGGCGGGGGAGTGTAGCTCCAAGTGTTTCCCATCCGCGTGAAAAGGTATTGTCCTCGATGCCGTTCATTGGAGAGCCGTGACCGACAAAGAGCGCGGGCATGCGTGCCGTTCGCGGATACTCCGACATGAGTGCGAGAAATGTGTCGATGGTCATGTCGTTTTATTTTCGTTCGCTTGCACATGTCTGTCAATCATCCGTTTTGACCTGGGGATAACTTCCTCGAAGTGTGCATGAGGAGAAGTATAATAAAGGGAAGTAAGGAGCAACTCGCACACTGCGCACTGGGCGTTTTTGAGGAAAGTGAACAGAACGTAGTGTGTGATCCATCCCTATGGTTTCTCCCACACTACGTTCCCACAAGTGCGTGTTGGTGCGTGACGGAAAAAACGGCGCGCCCCACCATGAACTTGGCGCATCTTTCGTATCTCTATCATCAAACCATCCTCATGCTACAGCATCGAGAGAGAAAGATGAGAGTGGAGATCAGTTCCGGGAACACATTTCATGAGTTTGTCGTTGGACAAGAGAGAACCCAAGGAGACGGTTAGCCAGATCGTTTCTCGGGTGCACACAGTTCTGTAGACCTTGTGCCGCAACGAGATGCACGTTCATCGAAAGAGGACGACAAACAAAAGGATCCACCGCGTTATTGGCGTAACGCGGTGGTTTCTTTTTGCCTTGACAAGATGCGCATTTTCAAGAACATGGAGGAAGCGTGTTCATTTGAAGGAGGAGAATATGCTACCCAACAACGACAAGATCGAGGGGATGTGGTTCGATGTTTGTCTTACTCGAACACTGCTCAACACAGAGATCGATTTCTTTTTTGATGCACCTTGTATGCGGTATTCACTCCCGCTTCGTAGTAGTTTCCTTCAGAAGGCATTTGATCTTCATTGTAAGTATCTTGAAGAATTTTTGCGCGAGACCGGCAGGGACCCTGCGTGTTCTCGCTACTACGGCACCATTGCGTCATGGGCAACTTCGCACGGCTTTAAGGATCGCCCCATGCTTCCGGAACTTCCGAAGAAGGATGAATTCTTGCATGATGGTCCAATGTTCGGTCTTTGTTCGTAAGGAGGGGTTATTATGGATATCGTAGTGTCTTGGGATGATGTGCTCGAAACATGGGGCATCGCGGAGCGTGAATATACGCAAGCGGTCGCGTCGTCGAGCTTGAGTGATCCGGCCACTCGTGATCTTTTGAGTGATCTCTTTCGTATTCACATGGGCACGACATCGCATTTTGTGGAGTTGCGTGCGGGAAGTGCGGTTCCTGAGTGCTACGAACGCGCCTCGGTTGCTTTTGTTGTGTCGCTACCTTCTCTCGACACACTCGGACGTATTCCGGATTTTCCGGTTCTTCCGGAGCGTGGACGGTTCTTTGTTCAGTAATTAAAAAGCGTCGCATCCATGCGACGCTTTCCTTTTTCTTGTTGACGTTGTGTAATTTTCATGAGAATATGCGGTCAGGTTTTTACTTTTGTTCGTTGAGGTGTGTCATGATAGAGGAATATTTGTGGGAGCAGGTTGTAGGGAGTCGATTGTGTCTTGATACGGCGCTTGTAATATGCGGAAATGACGATGGCGTGCGACTCGATCAATCTGAACAATGTTTCCATGAACAATGTGGAGACCATCTTTTTTGGCTTTGCCAATTTTTACTCGCGCACAAGTGCGACCCCTCGAAGATCCCTTATTTTCACCAGATTCATCTGGCGTCAATAGCGACGAGCTGTGAGAGAGTCATGATCCCTCCACTCCCTGGTGTTTCCGAACTGCTGGAGCAAGGAAGGGGTTGATCGGCGGAGAAAAGGAGAAGAACATGCCCGGAAAGGGAAGTTTGTGGCGCGGGGTTGTCCGTACCCGTCAATCGGTTTTTGATGGGATCAGTATCTACTATGACCCTCAACATGCGGCCGAGCAATGGCGGGTTGTCGTGGGAATGAAAGGACTTCTTTCCGCGCACGTGAGCGCTGTGGTCAGGTTTTTGAATGGGAACGACACCACGGGAAGGAAGAGTGTGAGTGAAGAAGAGAGCGAACTGCGACTCCTGAAAGAGTCTCGTTATCTTCTTTGTCTGTGTGTGATCCGCGACGGATGGGATTTTTCCGATCCGCCCCGGCTCCCTCATCTCCCCGGTCCCGAAGATTTGTGCTCCGGTTCTTGAACGCAGGTTCGAAACACCCCGGAGTTACCGGGGTGTGTTCTTTGAGATAAACATTCTTTGTGGTGCGCTGGCTCTGGAGTAGGACTTCTTTGAGGAGTATGGAAATGGTATATGACACTGGGTCACATGATCTTGTTGCTGATGTCCTTTGGGGTATTGTTGGGCAAACTTGGCGAAGCACACGCGCCGCCTTTAATGAGCGGTTCGTGGTGAAGGACGTCCCGCTTCCCTCACATTTTGATCCGTCGCTTGTGCCGGTCTACGAAGAGCACTGTGTCGCGCTGTGGCACTATGCAAAGCGGATCGGTGTTGACCCGAGGTCATGCCCGCATTACCTTGCCATGCGGCAACTGCTTATTTGCGGGTACCGCACCGATGTGTTCCGCAAAGATATTCTTGGTTTTCCCGATTTGCCGGAACGAGAAAGGTTCTTTCCGTGAAGAATGTGGGAGGAGCACCCGTCGCGTGTTGCGACGGGTGCATTTTTTCTTTCTCGTGATAGGATGATTCAAGATCTTTTTTTGTGAAGGAGGGTGTGTCATGACTACTATTGAAAGGTCATCGTGCTGGGATAGTGTTATCGCTACGTTCTTGGCGGCAAGTATTGCGATCACGTTCGTCCGCAAATACGCGCATGTCCCTTTTTATCAAGAGGAGGCGCCCAAGTGTCTTTGTGCGCATCGCGATGCGCTGCGTGCGTTCCTCCGGCGTAGGGGAGTGGACGAATCCTCGTGTCCTTATCTCGCGGAATTGTCCGAGAAGTGTGCCGAGCTTTCCGCCGGAAGACCCGTTGTGATCTCCCCGCTTCCGCCACCCGGAACCCTGCTTCCGCGTCGCCATCTTCTTTCCGGGATTTTTCTCGATGCATGAGCATTACCCCTGGCCCCCGCCATTTTGACGGGGGTTTTTCTCTTTTTTTTGTAGTGTTTTTTCGCTCGTTCGGGTCGGGTCGTGTTTGCTTGACTTATTTTCTTGTTGTGGAATGATACATCGAGAGTCGCCGCTCTCTTAGCGCGACAATGATCAAAGGAGGAGGAAATGAGATCTGGACTCAAGGGCGCGTGGACAGCGCGTATTGCCGAGCTGTATGGGCATGTTCGTTTTTGTACCGATGCCGAGTTGACCGTGAACGGTCGGCGGGTCGAGAACCACTGGAACCATCGCGGGCTTGCTCACGCTCTCGATGAGTACCTGAATGGAATACGAGGTTTTCTTGAGAGCAATGAAAAGGAGCCCGAGCTGTGTGCCTACTACCAAGAAATAGAGAGAATAACCCGGCGGGCACGCCATCAGGAAGTGATCGAGGTTCCGGAACCCCCGAACGACCTCGACGATCTGCTCAAGGATGGCGCCGAAGAGCAGGAAGAAAAAAAATCGGAATGATCGTCATATTGGAATCAAATGACGACCCCTAACAACACCCTCGCAAAACAACGCGCAGGGTGTTTTTTTTGCCCATGCCAAGCCATTTATCAGTTATTTTTTTGTTCATGGTAAACTGTACTCATCATGAAACGATTTTTTTTGAATATTGTGGGAGGTTTTCTGCTCTTTTTTGCAGTTAGTTTTTTTGAAGAGAAGTTGCTCTTCGGTGCAGTACTCTTTTCTATTATTGGTATTTCATCTCTTGTGATCGCAAACCCTAACACATTTTTTACGAGCATGGAGAACCTGATTCGTACTTTCTCATCTCGATGGATCAAGCCTGTCGGAATGGCGAATCTTGTTGCGTTAGGGTTTGTTTGGGCTTACCTTGTTTCTGATGATCCCGAACTTATGATGTTCTGGCTTACTTTTGCCCTGTTGTTTGTTGTATCGGTCTTTGTTCGACGCGTTTTCCGTAATGGTTTAGAAAATGGTTACGCGCACGTTACTGCGGTGACGTGCTTCATTTATTCTGTGCTCTTTTTTGCTTGGGCAGAGGGACAAACAGGATGGGAGGGACTTGATGTGGACATATTGTCTCTCTTTGTCCTTCCTTCCCAGTACACTTTTTTCTCACTTTACCTTTACTACGTCTTCTTTGGTGGCCGCTTAGAAAAAAGCAGCATAGGTCAGTGGCCCGTGCTTGTATTTTTATCGACAGTCCCATTTACTGCCATTTCGTGGTTCTTTGGTGCATCAGTTATTGAGGCAATATTGTTGCAAAACTCTCCTTTGCTTAGCCTTGGTTTTGGATTTCTTCTTCACTGTATTCTGAATTTTTCTTTTATTTATATTTTAGTAAGGCGTATTCGTTCTCGATCAAAAAACACCGATCATGCTTCATCTGTGTGAGGAAATTTTGCTCTCTCTGGAAAAAACGAAAACACCCTCGCAGACCGCGCAGGGTGTTTTTTATGTTTTTGGTTTCGTCCCATAGACTATCAACTATCATCTATCAACTCCTTACTGGATCCCTCGGCAGGCCTCGGGATGACGAAAGAAAGAGATGTGTGCACGATCGAACGACCTCGGGATGACGAAAAGAAGAAACCGAATGATCGAGAGAACCAGATCCCGTTCTTCTCCCAACCAATGCATTCAAAAAACCAAGGGCAGCCCTTCAGAATTTCAAAGAATTGCAAAACAAAGGGCTGCCCTTAGGAATTTCAAAAAGGGCTGCCCTTGGTTTTGATTTTCATTATGCATGCGGTATTTTTTACTCCCCCTCAGATTATCCTGGATCCCTCGGCAGACCTCGGGATGACGAAACTGATGAACCCAAAGTCCGGCTTTAACTCTTCAAAAAAGCCGGACTTTGGTTTCGTCTAAAGACTATCATCTATAAACTATTCCTCCGGGGACCCCTCATCAGCATCCTCCTTTGTGGGAACGATCGAGAACGATGCGTCTTCCTTCATCTTTTTCGCGATCTCCTTGGTGATCTGGTTGGCGATCGTTTTGTTTTCACGCAGGAAGAGCCGTGCCGAATCATACCCGCGCCCGAGCTTTGTTTCGCCCATAGAGTAGGACGAGCCGGATTTCTGGATGACGCCGTACTTCTCGCCGAACATGAGCATTTCACTCTCTCGCGAGATCCCTTCGTTGTAGACAAGGTCGAATTCCGCTTGCTTGAAGGGCGCGGCGACCTTGTTCTTCACCACCTTGGCGCGCGTACGGCTTCCGATCACGTCCTCACCCTTTTTGATCTGCGCGATCTTTCTGATGTCGATACGTACCGAGGTGTAGAATTTGAGCGCTTTTCCTCCAGGGGTCGTTTCGGGATTGCCGAACATGACGCCGATCTGCATACGGATCTGATTGATGAAGATGACGATGGTCTTAGTCTTCGAGACGATGGCGGTCAGCTTGCGGAGCGCTTGTGACATGAGACGAGCTTGCTTGCCGACGTGTTGCGCGCCCATGTCGCCCTCGATCTCGTCCTTGGGGGTGAGTGCGGCAACAGAATCAATGACGATCACATCGAGATTGCCCGAGCGTACCAACGACTCGCAGATCTCAAGCGCCTGCTCCCCGGTATCGGGTTGCGAGACAAGGAGTTGATCGATCTTGACCCCGAGCTTCTTGGCGTAGTCGGGATC
>CAZERF010000007.1:9459-58642 GCA_964515375.1 uncultured Candidatus Saccharibacteria bacterium | reverse complement strand
TTTTTGTTTTTCCATTTTTTTTTGCTTTTGCACAAGTTCCAACTCCTCAGGACTCTCGACCTCTTGTTGTTGCAACGGTAAATATTCAAAATGCGACGATTATTGAACAGGTTGACAGATCGCTTACTATTTCCTTTGAACTTAATAATCGAGAAGGTGCTCAAGGTGGCGTTAGGTATGGTGTTCGTCTTCTGTCGATGTCTGATCAAGGTGTTGAGCAAATTGATGAAAAGGTTTATGAGGAGGAACTTTTTCTTGCAGAGCATTCAAGTACTCATCGTGAGGTTCGTTATGATGTTCCCTCAACGCTCTCAGGAAATTTTAGCGTAATACTGGTAAGTACGAATGAGGACGGTCTTCCTCTTGGAACTGTTCGTGTTGGAGAGGTTACTGTGGAGTCTTCGGGGTCGGGGGTCCTACTTCGTGACTGTTTGCTTGATGTGGGAGGGGAAGATGTTCGCTATCGTCTTGAACATGGCGTAGACATACTCCCTTCAGAGTCGCTTCTCCTTGTCTGTCAAGTTGTGTCCTCAGGTGCAGGTGAGCAATCAGTGGTTCCTCACTTTGAAACACGGCGTCGAACTCAATATGGAGAGACTGTTACTGTTGAACACGGGGATGTTGCGCCTATTACCCTTGCTCAAGGAAGTCAATTTGTTGCAATCAGTCTTCCTTTGCCCTCTTCGCCCCAAGCTTATTCTGTAGGGGTTTCTCTTTTGAAGGACGGAGAAATTCTTTCAAATACTGTTTTTGCACACTATGTTCTGCGTGGTGTAAGTGCAACAATACAGAACTTGCAACTTGATCGAGGAGAATACCTAAAAGGGGATACTGCTCAGGTGAGCGTTTTGTGGTCTCCTTCAGCTGATAGTTTTCCTGGCGCCCGCTATTCCACGACTTCAAAAACTGCCATTTCTTACACACTAACTCTCGCTGATAAGAAAGGGAGCCCTTGTGCTCTTACTCTTTCAGATTCACTCCCGAATATTGCGTTTTTTAAGATTCCCCTTTCTGTTGATAGAGATTGCAAGGGCGCACAGGTGACACTTGTTCTTCATGATGCTTTGGGAAGAGTATTGGCGGAGAGAAGTTTTTCTGATCCGGGACACGAAGAATCCTTTCATCGTGTATTTCCGTGGTTAATACCCCTCCTTCTTTTTGTAACGGTTCTTGTTTTTATCCTGTACTTTCTATTTTTTAGACCAAAGAAGGGGGCACTTGACCGTGTGCCTGAGTAAATAAGTATGAAATTCAAATTTTCTTTTTTAATTACAGTGTGCTGCATGAGTGTGATGTTCCCTGGAGAGGTGAGGGGGGATACTGCTATCGATTCGTCTGGTCTGTTTGCGGTGACGGCAAATCTTTCAAAATCAACCTATAATTATCCTGAGAATATTCAGGTTACGGTTGATACCTCCACTCTCGTTTGCTCAAATTCAAACCCTTCCTTGGAATTTTCGGTTCGGATCCCTTCCACGGGAGAGTCTCTTTCCTCTGGTGGTTTTGAATTCCGCAGATATTGGCTAAACTTTACTTCACCTCGTCCGGGTTATCATCAGGCCGTTGTTAACGGGCTAGCTCCACGTGGAGGGGGGCTAGGACCAATAACGCTCCCGTTTACCGTTGCCGGATGTGATGGTTTTATCGCCAATGCAACGCTTTGTTCCGGGGATGATTCAGGGTTTTCCGTTTCGTATGGCCCTATTGTTGCTTCTTCTTGTACTGATCTGTTTAAATGTGAATACATATGTAATGCAGGGTATAAACAGAGTGGTAATACTTGCATCCCTTATTCTTGTACTGGTGCTATTCCTCCTTATTCCGTGCGTTGTTCCGGAGATGGTAGTGGGCTTTTTTCTGATACGGAGCGAAAACTTGTTTCATCGTGCACCTCTAGTCAGAAGTGTGAGCATGTATGCAGGAGCGGTTCGCGAATGGTTAATGGAGAGTGTTTGCCTTATGTGTGCTTGAACGAACCTTCAAATACCGAGGTGTGCAAAGAACGAGCTACCGCTTTTGGTGGCTATGTTCTTGATTCTGAAAACTTAACAACGGACGTCCCGAGTACTCTTGTGGCCAATTGTACTAAGGATGTTAAGTGTGAATACAAATGTAAGGAGGGTTACCATCAAGAAGGTGGTACTTGTGTGCGTAGTGTTTGTAGTGGGGATATTCCAGAAAATGCCGTTCTTTGTGATGGTGATGAAGAAGATCTTCTTGCGAGCGGAGTTCGAGCTGCTGTTTCACACTGCAACTTCGCAAAGAAATGTGAATATCAGTGTGAATTCGGGTTCTCTCCTCAAGGCAATACTTGTGTTCCTATCCCGGGAATATATAAGTGTACAGGGGCAGTTCCCTTGAACGCAACGTTGTGTCGAGATGATGACAAGGGGTTAAGGGCGGACACTCCTCGTGTTGCGGCGAATTCTTGTTCTCCTCAAAAATGTGAATATCGTTGCGATGACGGCTCATTCTTTGATCCGTTTTCTCAAGCTTGTATCAAACCAGGATTTCCGCCCACATCTCCTCGCATTACTCCTGATCCCTTCTCCGGACAGGTGAGGACTTCACATCCTTTTGAGTTTTTCTCCACCGATTTTGACCATGACAAGATTCGCTATCAAATTGATTGGGATAATGATGGCACTGTCGATGAAACGATTCCTGATCGTGGATTTGTAAATTCCGGAGTTGCAAAAACCGCATCATATTTATGGGAAACCGAAGGGTTAAAGATCTTTCGTGCTCGCGCTCAAGATGAAGGAGGTTTGGTCTCGATGTGGTCTACCGCTTTTCCTCGCATTGTGAACCAGGAGCCACCAGCAGTTATCACTGGACCAGCGATCGAAGGAGTCATTTATGGTAGTGCAAATCCGAATGGAGATGACACGAGAGCGTGGTTTCGTTACGATACTGTGAATCCGGGAGTGTGCAATGATACTTTTGGTACACGAGCCCCGAGTCTTGGAAGTGTAAACTTGGGTGGCGGGGAAATATTCGTTCCGTTTAGTCAAATTCTCACAACAAACCCTGGTACCACCTACTATTACTGCGCAATTGCGTCCAATGTCGGTGGGACTAGCTACGGAGAAGTTCTTTCTTTCGTAACGCCACCTGCGATACCTCGGAATCTTGTAGCAACTCCTTCGTGTGATTGTGACGGAAACTCGATCATTGATGTTTCGTGGGGGGGAGTGCTTGGTGCAACAAGTTATGATATCGAGCATAACGGAAATTACCTTACTGTTGTAGATCCGGTAAGTCTTTATTCTCCTCTTGTTCCGTCAACTGCTCATACTTATCGAGTCCGTGCTAAAAATGATGCCGGCTCTTCTTTCTGGTCTCCTCAGGTGAATGTTTTTGCTCCTTCGGCTGAAGCGTGCTCAAGCGCTTCTGGAGCAGGGTGTTCACCTTCCTCTCCTTCTGGTCCAAAGCTTCGTGTGATACCTTCGCAACGATATTACCCCGACACGATTGTGGGTAATGTGAGGGACGAGAGTGTCACGGTTAAAAATGAGGGTGAAGGTATTCTTATCGGCAATATTTCCAGTGGAACCTATTTCACTTGTATTGCTCCCTCCTGTGATTTCTCTCTCTCTAAAGATCAAACAAAGTCCTTCACGATTCGTTTCACCCCTCTTGCTGCGCGGTTGTACCAAGAAGAAATTCAGGTGCACTCTAATGATGTGAATGAAATTTTTCTTGTTTGGGGTAACGGTACTTCTCCTCTTCTTGGTGACATGTTGATTGATTTTCAAAATGTCCTTTTAACAAAGACCTCAACAAAAGAGCTTGTCGTTAACAACATTGATTCAATTGCTGTTACTTGTGATGGTTCTCTTCTTTCGCGTGGTCCCTTTGCGTGTGTTGGTGCCAATTGTGCATCTCTTCAGTTGAATTCTGGCGATAGTAAGACTTATGTTGTCACATTTTCTCCCACCGAAGAAAAGTCTTATTCTGAAAGAGTGGCACTTTGTACTGCGTCCAGCGGAGGAACTGTTCGATCTGTAACCATTGAGGGGACTGGGGTTCGTGAGCGGTTTTGGGTGGTGGAAAACTGATCATCCGACAAGGTCGACCTCTCAAGCAGGGAGGTCGATTTTTTATCGCCGAAACGATTTGCTGTAGGGTTGATGAGGTCTTATTGAAATCGTTCGGTTGGGAAGTTGAATTCGCCTAATATGTCATTTTTGTTTGAATAATAGCTCCTCACGTGCTAGTCTTTTTGTATGTCTAAATTCAAGACTCCTGAAGAGATCGAACTTTTGCGTGAGTCGGGGAGACGACTCGGATCCGTGCTTCTGGAGCTCAAAAAGGCTGTTCTTCCGGGTGTTACAACGCTCGAACTCGACATACTCGCGGAGCAATTGATCCGCGACGGGGGAGATACTCCATCTTTGAAGAACTATACTCCCCATGGGGCGCGGATCCCTTTTCCCGCGACGGTTTGCGTGTCGCTCAACAACGAGATCGTACACGGTATTCCTTCAAGCGAATGCGTCATCAAGGAGGGGGACCTCGTAAGTCTCGATCTTTGTCTCACGCACGAGGGAATGGTCACCGATACAGCAACAACGGTCGCGGTCGGGGATGTGTCGCCTCGCCTCCAAAAGCTCCTTGCCGATACTGAGCGAGCGCTCTATGAAGGCATCCGTGCGGTGCGCCCCGGCGGTCGTGTGGGGGACATCGGCGCCGCGATCGAGAGAGTAGGCAACGCCGGCGGATACGGCATTATCCGTGAGTTGGGTGGACACGGTGTCGGGCATGCGGTCCACGAAGACCCGTACATTCCCAACTTTGGCAAAAAGGGGACGGGACCGCTTCTCAAGTCCGGCATGGTCTTTGCGATCGAACCGATGTTCACGCTCGGGGATGAGGGAACGCGCCAACTCCCCGACGGATACACCATCGTTTCAAAAGACGGTTCACTCTCCGCGCATTTCGAACACACCGTCGTTGTCACCGATTCGGGTGTCGAAGTGCTGACCCAAATATAAAAAATGATATGGAACACGTTCCCTCTCAACAATATGAACAGGAGATCCCGGAGGATGCCCCCGCGCTTGCGGATTGGATCGAGGAAGAACTTGGCGATTCCGAGCTTGCTACATTTTTGCGGGAGCACCCGGAAGGAATGGAGCTGTGTGCGAATGGAATGAGCGTGCTTCCTCGGACAATATTTGAACTTTCGGAAGACCTTTTGAATTCCAATTTCATGGAAGGGGTCAATCTTATCGAGCTTTTTGATCAAAAAGGAAATCTCCCTCACTCCTCGGTTTCTCGTGTTGTCGGAAACTTAACGCACGAAGAAAAGAAGCTCTTTGATATTCAGGAACGTTACAATGTTGCTCGACAGAGGATCGCGCTTCGAGAGGGAGAAAGAGAGATCACAGAAACAGAAAAAGCATTGCTCTCCTTTTGTAGTCGGACGTTGAGCGATCTTCGAGAAGCTCACGGACTCCCCCCTTTTTCTGTCCCTCCTTCCGCGTTGCGTTTTGTGAATGATCCTGAATTCGGTGATATTGACGCGTCTGCACAATTTAATGTGTTCGATCAGGAGATGCTTTTTCCAGAACAATCCACGTTCCTTTCTTTTGCCGATCTTTCACATGAGATGACACATTTGTATTCTTATGCGGCGATCCGTGTCGAGAATGGACCGGAGCAGATGCATACATACGGCTATCGCACGGGTGTTCGCGTTGTCGGAGACGACACTTCGGGTGGAAAAGGGTTATTTTTGTCCGGATTGAATGAAGCGTTGACTGAAGAAACGTCGAATCGTATCCTCGCGTCGCTTCCCTCTGATGCCTCTGAATTTTCCGATTTTTCCCGTTTTCGTTTAGAGATGCGTGACTATCTTGAGCGCGAGCAAAGGGAATTACTCGGCGCGCATCGTCTCCGGGCATATTGGATCAATGATCTCAAAAAGCAGGATGACCATACCTCCTATTCTTTTAGTTACGCCGAAGAGCGAAACCTTATGTTTGACCTCTTTCGTAAGTTGTATAAGCGTTCCCCCGAGCGCTTTGCAGGAAAGACTGAACAAGAGGCAGAGGAAGAACTTTTTTTGATGCTCCAAAAGGCGATGTTCACCGGCAACATCTTGCCTTTCGGTCGTCTCTTCAATGAAACATTTGGTCGCGGAAAGTTTCGCGAGTATGGACATCTGCAAGAGAACGATGAGATCGCGCGATTCATCACTGATCTGTGATCATTCTCGTTTTTCGTTTCTTCCTGATATAATAGCGAGAGTATGGAACAGGGAGGAATGATGAATGAAGCGCCGAAGTTCGCGACTCCGCAAGAAGAGTTGGAGTATCTCCGTGAGCGTGTCGCGCAAAAAGAGCAGGAGCTTTGGCAAGAACAGGCGCCCGCCCGACCCGAAGCGGCGATCTCATCAACGATCGCGGAGTATGCCAAAGCATCTCCCGAACAAAAACTCGAAGAACACCTCATTCTTGAGAACCCGCAGTTCGAGGCGGTCGTGGAGCATCTCGGCTCGCTTCCGCATCGCGAGAAGATGCGTGAGCTTTATCATGTGCTCGCCGAAAAGGGTGTCTTGAACGCGATCAAGGTCACGCACGCACTCGAGAATCCTCATATCGAGGATGATTTTCATCGCGTGCTTGTGGAATACGTCCGCACGGGCGCGATCGTTCCCGGACTTGATCGCGAGCGTGCTTTGGCAAAACTCCTTCACATGGTCGTTTATGAGGTAACTCTTCCGTTCGCGGGAATGCGGGAGGGTGAGAAGGCGCTCACCTTCAAAGAAGTGATTTTCCTTATGGAGCGCTTCTTCTCAGGTATGATTCCGCTTGAAGGAGCAAGTTCTTCGAATTATGGCCACTTTTCACTCGAGTTGGTTCTTTCGAATTTCTCCAACGATATTGTGTTCTATATTTCTGTCGAGGAGCACATGAAGGACCTTTTTGTGAAGCAGCTTCTGGGCGCCTTTCCGATGGCGCGTATCGAGGAGCACCCCGGGGACTACAATATTTTCAATGAATACGGTGTTTCGGTCGGCTCCTATGCCGAGCAGGTCGATCGTTTTGTGTATCCGATCAAGAACGCCGACGAAAGCGAGCAAGACCCCTTCACGACAATACTAAATTCATTCACGAAGATCGAGCGAGACGGCGAGGGTGCCGCGATCCAGATCATGGTCTATCCTGATCATGAAAAGGTGTTGAGCAAGGTCAAGCACGCATTGAGTCAGATCAAGCAGGGTGTTCCCGTGCGCACCGCGACGGACATCCCACTTTCCGCGGGTGGCGTGCTTGTAAAGACATTTCGCGAGTTCGTGCGCACCCAAGTGAATCCGCCGAAAGGGAAGGATATGCCGCCCGACCCAAAGAGCGCCGAGACTGTAGCACGCGTCACCCCGCTCATTGAGGAGAAGATCAGCGCGCCGCTCTTGCGGGTAAACATGCGTTTGGTCGTATCCGCGTCGACACGCGAGCGTGCTGATGCGATCCGCACTTCCGTCGAGTCCGCGTTCAATCAATTCGCTCGTCCTCACGCCAACGCGCTCAAGTTCACTCATGCCGAAAAAGGGAGGTTAAAAGAATTGCTGCACAACTTTACCTACCGCATTGCGGATGACGCGGAGGCGCTTATTTTGAACACAAAAGAGCTTGCAACGCTCTACCATCTTCCTGTTCATGTTTCCCAGACGGATGTTCCGCAACTCAAGACCGTGAAGTCCTCCTCTGCTCCCGCCCCGGTCGATCTCCCTACGGACGGAGTCTTACTTGGGGTGAACAAGTATCGCGGCGACGCGCGCGAGGTGCGTATGGAGACTCCCGATCGCCTGCGACATCTTTATGTCATCGGTCAGACCGGTACCGGTAAAACAACGCTCTTGAAGAACATGATCGTCGAAGATATCAAGGCGGGGAATGGTGTCTGTTTTATCGATCCGCACGGTTCTGATGTTCAGGATATCTTGGCGAACATTCCCAAGGAACGTATCGAAGATGTGATCTACTTTGACCCTGCATATACCGCACGACCCTTCGCGCTCAATATGCTCGAGTATGATATCAACAAGCCCGAGCAGAAGATCTTTGTCGTCAATGAGATGCTCTCGATCTTTCGCAAACTCTACGAAGCGGTACCCGAGTCGATGGGTCCGGCGTTCGAGCAGTACTTCCGCAATGCGACCATGCTTGTCATGGAAGATCCGGAAACGGGCAACACCCTCGTCGAGATCCCGCGTGTCTTGGCGGACAAGAATTTCCGTCAGCTCAAACTTTCGCGCTGCAAGAACCCGATCGTCGTGCAGTTCTGGCGCGATATTGCCGAGAAGACAAGCGGGGAATCGGGGCTCGCCAACATGATCCCCTACATCACCAACAAGTTTGACGTCTTTCTTTCGAACGACATCATGCGCCCTATCATCGCGCAAGAGAAGTCCTCCTTCAATTTCCGCGATATCATGGACAACAAGAAGATCCTTCTCGTGAATCTCTCAAAGGGTCGTCTGGGTGAGCTCAATGCCAACTTGATCGGACTTATCTTGGTGGGAAAGATCTTGATGGCGGCCCTCTCGCGTGTGGACTCTTACGGCAAGCAACTCCCGAACTTCTACCTTTATATCGACGAATTCCAAAACATCTCCACTGATTCGATCTCGGCGATCCTCTCCGAAGCACGCAAGTATGGGCTCTCGCTCAACATTGCGCATCAGTTCATCGCGCAATTGCAGCCCAACATCAAAGAGGCGGTTTTTGGTAACGTCGGTTCGATGGCCGTTTTCCGTGTTGGCGCCGAGGATGCGCAATTCCTTGAATCACAATTTGCCCCGGCCTTCAAGGCGACCGACATCATGAAGATCGACAACCACAACGCCTACATGAAGATGCTCATTCACGGCAAGCCGGTCACACCTTTCAATATTGAGACACTTCCTCCACCCAAGGGCTCTCCCGAGGTCGTCGACGCGATCAAGAATCTTTCATATCTGAAGTTCGGCAAGGAGCGCAAGTCTGTCGATGATGCGATCATGCGCAAATATCTTTCCGCGAGTCCTTCTGCTGTGCGGCCAAGCACTCCTCCCCCCACAAACGGTACCACCGTACCCTCGACACCCCCTCAACCGAGCGGAGCCCTTTCTTCGGGTCCAACTTCCGTCCCAACGTTCTCGTCGCCCTCTCCCGTCGTCACTCCTCCCGCTCCGCCGACCGTCCCCACCCCTTCGCCTGTTCCTTCCGCGCCGATTCCCTCTATTCTGGCGTCTTCGCTTACTCCTGCCCCCGAACCCTCTTCGGATGTTTTTCCCCACACGACCGCACCTCTGCCTTCGGTTTCCGCGTTGCCCGACCAACCTTCCCTCGCCGTGCCTCCTTCATCGGAGGAAAGCTCGAATGATCATACGGTACGCACTGCTCCCGTGCGCCCGCTCGACCCCGACCCCGAGAGCCTCTTGACCGCCAAGCTCCCGCGCCCACTGCCTTCTTTGGAGGATGACGCGCGATAGCTCTTCTCCACTGTTCATCCCCAACGAACAGGGTTTCCGAACCGTGTTTTTGTTGTACAATGAAGGATATTTTGCGACCCACGCAGGGAGGGGATGGGTTGACTTTTAGTAATTTTATTGATATAATAAAAAGATGACGAACCCTATGGAGAACACGACACCGCTCGAGAAATATTCGGTCGAACAACTCCCGGAACAGATTCCTTCATGGGTCAGAGAGGCCAAAGAACAGGCGATCGGCCATTTTCCCGATGACCGGATCGAGACGGAGATATGGCCACTCATTGAAAAAGCGGGTGAGAATTTCTTGTCCTTTGCACAAGGAAGGGGTACTGACGCCGCTATCTTTTCGAAGTCGGGCTTTTTCATGAAGCTACGGGCTGACTTTGCGCACCACTCGATTTCATGGGATGCCGCGACGACAACGGACATCGAATCTCCTGTTGTGTCGGAAGTGCTTCCTTCTCTCGTTGATACTGGACACAGCACCCTCGAAAACTCCTCTGTGGAGTATTCTCCTGAAACCTCCCCAGACTCTCCCGACGACGTTGCGGAGACAAATACCGAAGACAATGCCGACGCTCCTGTTTCGCGTGACGCAAAGCTCGAACGACTCCTTGCATTCCAAGAAAAGCTCAAACAGGCTCGTGGAGGTGCTTCGAACCCTGCACCCGCTCCCTCGCCTGTTTCTGTCCCCGAAGAGCGAAAGAAGGTTTCCTCATTTGCTGATCTTAAGGAACTTCTCCCTGAAGAGCGACAAACGTCTTTGCCGGAAGAAGCGGATGAGCGTGCTTCTTACCTCGAAACTTCTCCAAATGAGGAACTCCCCGCGTCGCCACTTGCAACTCCTGTCGCTCCGCCGGAAGATCTCCCCGCTTCCTTAGCCCAAGGTTCGCAAGAAGAAAACCTCCCGTCGGTCGAAACGGTACCGGCGCCTCCTTCCGTGCAAGAGAAAACAGAGGAAGCAAAGACTGAACGACGACGTAATGAGATACGAGACTTGATCAAGGAGGGGAGGGGTCGCGAGGTTCCGCTTGGTGTCTTGCTCACGTACTTGAGTGTTGACGGAGTGAAGGAGCATCTTGATGAACGTTACAATGATGTTCTTTCCGGGAAAGAATCAATCACAGAACTTCGTCGTTCTGACCTCTTTTTGCTCCACCGCCACGCGCCGCTTGAAGTAGGGAAGCTTGCTCTTGCGGAGATACAGCAGCACCCTGAGTGGATCCCTCGCACGCTTCCCGGTGAGGCGGAACGGGCGATCACGGCGATCAATGAGGGTCACGGAGAGACCATTCCAGAGGGGGTGCTTTATCGCAACGCGTTCTATCCCGAGATCGCACGGTATCTTAAGCAGCGAGGCCTCGCCGTTCCGCCCGAGCGCCCAGCTCCCCCCACTTCAGATTCTCAACCCTCCGATATTGAAGGGCGAATGCAAAGGAGTATTGAATCCGGAGCCTTCGATCTTACCCTTGCCACAGAGCCACAATTAAACGCATTGTTGCGTCACCCTACCTCTTCGATCCAGTCACGTGCACGCGAAGAGCTCGCACGCCGTGAGGGAAATTCCACCCAAGATGCTGATGTCCCGCTTGTGACCTCCGAGTATGAAGCATGGGAAAATGAGAAAAGCGCGGCACGCTCACAACGGAAAAAGGATTTCGCCGAAAGGAAACAGCAGCCCCTCACTGAAGAGAATCTTCCTTTGAATACTAAAGAAACGGAACCTCAAATAGACGATCCGTATTGGTCCGCAATGAACAAGCAGGTCGCTCCTTATTCGCAATCGCCCCTCGCGTATGAAGCGCCGAAGGGGATGGGGAGTGATGCGGGGAATGCACCAAAGAAAGAAGTCCCCGCCGTCACCCTCGAACCAGAAGAGGATTTTCCGGAGGTTTATTCCACCGAAACAATGCCGGCAATGTCGGACCCCAGTCCATCTCTTCCCCAAGATGAGAATGAAATGACTTCTTCGTCTCCGAAAAAAGAAGAGCCTCTCACGCTTGAAGGTGAGCTCGTGTCTTCGCCCTCAGAAAACCAAGAGAAAAAAGAGATGAAGGATCCTACTCCCGAAGAGCGCTGGAGTGCACTTTCCCCGGAGGACAAAAAAGTGTTTGTCGGAGAATGTGAATTTTTCTTTGTGCCGGGCAAGAGTTATCGTATTTCTGAAACCGAGGATGCGCGTTTGGTACGCTTTCTCCCTGATACGGGTGAGGCGCTCATGGTGCTTCCGGATGGAAGCGAACGTGCGGTCTCGCTCTTTGCGCTTCACCCGCTCAATACCTTTGAGGGATCGATCGAAGAAGAGGATTCCGCCGAAGTGTCAGAAGAGGATCTCACGCACAAGTGGATCAAGACCATGCAAGAGAGCGCGGGGCTTGTCGATGTTCCCGGATTTGAGGCGGGTGAGCTGATCAATCTTCCGGATGGAACTCCGGGCTGGCGGGTGTTCGGTCTTTCTGTCGCCGAGGGAATGGTGCTTGTCGGACTTTTGAGCGAAGACGGAGAGAAGATCGCACAAGAGCGCAAGATCTCACTCGAAGAGTTTCGTGCCCACAACGTTGTCTCGCGCGAATCCACTCCGCCCAAAAAAGAGAAGCCCGTTGAGCCGGAAGATCGGATGATGCAGGAATTCGTTCGCGAACAATTCAAGGAGACCTTCGGTATCGACGAAGAGGCGCTCCTTGCGATCCCTGAATTTGCCGCGCTTTCTCCCGGTCGTCAACTTTTGGTGCACAATGAACTCAATAACTACGCGGTCACGCAGATCAAGGCCGATGCGCTCGTTGCGTATCGTGAGCGGGCCAAGACCTCTCATGTGACCCTCTCTGCGTGGGAGAAAAAGCTTTCAGAAGGGAAGGGTGTTTTTGGCGCATTCGGAAAGCTTGCGGTCGGGGTGAGCCAACTTGCGAAGCACGCGACCGAGCGAGTGGGAAACAGTCTCTTCAAGAAAAAGATCGTCACTGATTATGAGAAACAATTTGCCAAGGATTTCTCGGAAGGGAAGTTTGATCCCAAAGAATTCATCCGGGATCTTTCCATGCAGGCTGCGGAAGGTCCGGAGGCGGTCATCGACAAAGATCGCAAGGTCAAGCTCCGGTTCTTGAATGTTCGCGACATCGAAGGCGGCGTAACGGGAGAGGAAGCGCGGATGATCGCAGAATTCAATGCTGCCGCCGAGCAATTCGCCTCGACTCCTCATCAGTGGACGGAGCGAGGGGCGACGAAGGAGGAACGTGCGTCGTACGCGATGAAGGAGGAGGCGTATCGTTCCCATCTCGATCGTGTGCTTGAGGTCTTGCGATCACATGGAGACGACGCAAGTGCGCTCCTTGATGTGAATGAGCTCGATCGTCGTATTACGTTCACGCAGTTCTTCAATACTCATCCTGAGGCCGCGGTCCAGCTTGCACAGTTGCGTGACCAAAATTCTATTCTCGCCTTCATGAAGTCGGCCGCCGTTGAACGCGGTGGATTGATGGCCTTTGGTGCGGGTGTGCGAACGGTCGCTGCTGTTGCGGTCGCTCCGATCTTCGCCGGGGCAACACTTGTCGCGGCTCCGCTTGTTGGTGCGATAAGTGGTGGAGTGATGGGGAAGCGTCGCGCGAGCGGGGAGCTCGAAGAACGTGAGATCCTTGCCAAACGTGGCGTTCGCGATACGAGTGCCGAGGCGCGGAATGTTGTTTCCTCCGGTCGTCGGAAGAACAAGGAGGGGGTTGATCGGAATGGACTCACCGGGAAGCTCGAGGAATTGATAAAACAGATCGAAGCGACCTCGGATGATGAGGTGGATACCACGCAACTTGCTCGTCAAGCACCCGCCGAAGACGGAACTCGCGGAGCTGTTCGTGCCGAAGGGGAACTAGGGACAACACTTGATTCGACAAGCCCGCTTGTTGAAAGTGGTCGCACGATCACAAGAGACAAGCGCGTCTCACTCCTCGCTGAGCTTGATCGTCGTATCGAATACACGCAGGTCAAGATCGACAAGGGGCTGATCGATTTTGGCGGCAAACAAGAGCAGATCAAGAACCGTTACGCGCTTCTCCGTGCCCTTGCCTCCGCAAAAGCACTTCGCGCGGAAAGCCTTGCTCCAGAGCTCGATGTTGCCGTCGACGAGAAGGGAGAGCTCTACGACAACACATGGCGGACTGACCTCCGTTCCGCGTCGGAGCGCCTTGAGGACATTCTTCGCCTTCATGAACAAAATATTTCCGAAGCGCAAAAGGCCTATGTGCGCAAGAGTGCGCGCCGAGCGGCGCTTTATGGAGCGACCTTTGCCTTCGGTGGTGCGCTTGTTGCCGACCTTGCTCAGGGCGATGGAAGTGTCGTGCGGAGTGTTGTGGAGGATGTCATGAAGGACGACGCTCCCGAGGTTGCTGGCACTGCGGCAACCGTCGCCGGAATTACCCCCCGCGCTCCCTCTGCGCTAGGACAGGAAGTTGTTCCCCCGACAATGAACCCCGTAGCTTCCGCAGAGACACTGGTAACTCCTCCTTCCGTTGGATCCCCGGTATCACAGGAGGCGATCGAGCGCGCCTTGCGTGAGGGGTGGTCCGGAGGACTTCTCGAGAAAGCACAGCAAGACCCGCTCTTTAACGGTGACATGGTGCGAGGATATACTTCACTTGCGTTGCGTGCGGAAGATACCGGGATCTCTCAAGTTGAATACAATGCGCTTCTTGCCTCGCAAGGCAAGCCGGCTTTCAAGGAATTGATGGACGCCATGCGCGTCTCTCCCGAGACTCTCCCTGACGAGAAAGTTGCGGAGATCATGGTAAGAAACGGCATGCCGACTTCACTTGAGAGTGTCGCTTCTTCGGTGGCACCATCTGCCGGGGGGGTTGGGGAGGTCGTCCGTGAGGCCTCCTCGCCTGTTCTGGAGAGTGTTCATGGGGTAGAGCAGGGGGAAACATTGACCTCGGTCATACGTGCGCTCCCTTCTCTTAAAGGGCTTTCCTCTTCGGCGCAGGACAATGTGATCCAGAATTTCCTTCATCGTGCGTCGGATGCCGAGCTACTGTCGATCGGTGTTGATGACCCTTCCCGCCTCTCGTTGGGGCAAGAGATCGACCTCGCGAAACTGAATGAGATCCTTGCGACAAAACGTATCGGAGACAGCTCCTTGATCGAACATGCAAAACAGCTTTTTGGAGGGGAAGAGGTGACCCCTGTTTCTGGTGGGACTCTTGCGAACGAGGCGGTCGGTCAAGCATCCGGACCGGCGGCTACGCCCCCCACAGTGGCCTCCGTTGCACCCAATACCGCGCCGACCGCACCAACCCCCGCGTCTGTTGCACCTGCCGAGACCGTCCTTCCCGAACCGCCGAAAGCGATCCCTCCCGTCGAGACCGCTCCTTCTCCCCGGGTAATCTCGATTGAGTCGTCGGAAACCCCGACCGCCGCTCCGCCTCTTGCCGAGACCGTGCTTACCCCGCGAGAGATCGAACGCATGGCCTCCGAGCAGCTCGTCAAGAACATGAGCGATCCGATCACGAAAGACCCCCTTCCGTTGTGGCTCGAGATGCGTCGGTACAATGCGTACGACGTGATAAGAATTCGTGAAGAAGAGGTGACTCCCGAGGTGTGGCAGAAAGTGGAGTGGGTCCGGCAGTACATGAGGGGTGCTGGACTTGATCGTGACGATCTCATTCCCGGGAAGCAGGAGAGTGTCGACCAGTTCCTCCGTCGCGGACACGCAAAACTGCTTGAAGTCGGAGAGGTCAAGGAGGTGAAGCCGATCGCCCCACCTCCTCCTGTCGCTGTGGTTTCGCGAACGGGAGCGAATGTTCCTCCTCCGGTGATTCGTCAACCCATAGAGGGAGCGTCTCCTGTTTCTTCCGGATCCCGTGTTGTTCCAACTCTGTCACGTCCTCGACCTGACGACGTGGGCTTCACGCCACGCTCGGTGTTCACTGATACCGCAAGTTCCGGAAAGGGGACACCTCCTTTGGGTGAGTCCTCCCCATTGCCGGTATTCAAACCTCGCACACTCCCGAAGTGGTAGTAAGAAAAGACCCGCAAAAGCGGGTTTTTTCTTGCTGTTTTTGTGTTTTTTGGATACCATGAAGCGCATGAAACCGTGCTCTTACGATCTTTGATCGTTTTGCCGGTCTTTAATAGTGTGAAAAGTAATTCATTATTGTTATGACAAAGCAGAAGCATCCCAAGAAGGAGCGTACGTTCGTTATCTTGAAGCCGGATGCTATCCAGCGCGGACTCATGGGAGAGATCCTTGGGCGTTTTGAACGCGCGGGTCTCAAGGTTGTCGCGATGCGTTTTGGTGTCGCGGAAGAGGAGAAGTTCTGGAAGCATTACAACAAGGATGACGCGTGGTTCGAGAAGAAGGGCGGAAACATCGTGCGTGAGCGCGAGGCGAACAATATGCCCGTTGACAAAGAGGCGATCGAGTACGGCAAAGACATCATCCGCGCTCTCGTCAAGTTCATGACCTGCGGACCGGTCCTCATGATGGTGATCGAAGGAAATCAGGCCGTTGGAGTGGTCAAGAAGTTGGTCGGAGGAACAGAGCCGTCGACCTCCGACGTGGGAACGATCCGTGGGGACTATACATTAGATTCGTACAATATCGCGGCGATCGATGATCGCGCGGTCCGCAACCTTGTGCACTGTTCGGATGAAGTTTCTGAAGCAGAGCGTGAGATCAGTCTGTGGTTCACTGAGAAGGAGCTTTTGAACTATCGTCTTGTTTCCGAAGCGATCCTTTATGATGTGAACCTTGACGGAATTCTCGAATAACATTCCGACGAGGGGGAACTCGATGAAAAAACGCTCAAACATGAGCGTTTTTTCATTTCTGTGGAAAAGTCGTGGATAAACTGTGGATGACGTGCCTTTTTGAGGTATAGCTTGGTGGAGAAAAAGTGTATAATGGTAGCGTATTCGGAAAAACCCTAATCGTGGAACAGGGCTGACCGAATCACCGGTACCCGTGGGTATGCGGTTGAGGTTGCCCACCTAATATATATTAGGTTCCATCCGAATACGTTTATCAGAGCCTGTTCAGGTTCTCGAGGAAAACATCATGTTACGCGACAAGCGAGCGTGATGTTTTTCTTTCATGATACTTTTTGCTACCATGACATCATTCATGCCCACTCGTCATCATATCCCCGCCCCTCTTCTTTTGGTGTTTGCGATTTTTCTTGTCGCGATGAACGGATTTTTTGAGTATTATCATCTCTACTTCTTTTTGTGGTGGCTCGATATTCCGATGCACTTTTTGAGTGGAATGCTTGTCGCGCTGTGCGCGCTCGCGGCGGTCTATCGTCATCTTACGCCACTTTCTCCCCGCCCGGGACCCATTTTTGTCTTTGCGGTTTCCCTCGGCTCCGCGCTTGTCGTGGGCGTGCTTTGGGAGATCTTTGCGAGCACGCTTGGCCATGTCGCGCCGAATATCGGCGGACTCGTGGCCGATACGATCAAGGATGTCGCGAACGATATGTTGGGAGGACTTATTGCGGGACTCCTTTTTGTTGGAAAAGGGTATAATAAAACAATATGAGCAACACAAAAGCAACAGTCGGTTTTTATGGTGCGGTGGACGCGGTGACGGGGTCGAATTTCCTCTTTGCCGTCAACGGCAAGCGGATCATGATCGACTGTGGGCTCTACCAAGGCGATCTCTTTGCCGATGATCGCAATCGTGAGCCCTTCGTGGTCGACCCTGCGTCGATCGACATTTTGCTCGTGACCCATGCGCACATCGACCACATCGGCCGTATTCCCAAGTTTGTACGGGAAGGATTCAAGGGGGTCATCTATTCCACTCCGCCAACCAAAGAGTTGACCGAGATCATGCTCCTCGATACAACGCGCATTCTTCAACACGAAGCCGTGCAGACGGGTCGCGAGCCGATCTATACCGAGCGTGATGTGCGCGACACAATGCAACTCTGGGAGGTCAATGAGTATTACCACCCATTCTCACTCGGAGAAGGCCTGACTTGTGAATTCAAGGACGCGGGGCATATTCTCGGGTCCGCGATGATGTTTCTCACGGTCTCGGGGACGACCATGGTCTTCACCGGAGACCTCGGTAATTCTCCTTCGCCATTACTTCGTGATACCGATTCGATCAAAGGCGCGACGTACCTCCTCATGGAATCGGTCTACGGCGACCGCAATCATGAAGGCAGGGAAGAGCGACAAGATGTCCTCAAGAAGCTCATTGTCGACTCGATCGCGCGCGGAGGGGTGCTCATGATTCCTGCCTTCTCCATTGAGCGTACGCAAGAGCTTCTCTTTGAGTTGAACGATATGGTTGAGCATCACAATATTCCCGATGTGAAGATCTTCCTCGATTCTCCGATGGCGATTCGTGCAACCGAGGTGTACCGTCGGAGTGACAAATACTTCAACCTTGAAGCGCGGCATATCATCAAAAGCGGTGATGATGTGTTCAAGTTCCCTCGTTTGTATATGACGGAGACCAAAGAAGAATCCATGAAGATCTGGGAGACCAAGGGACCCAAGATCATCATCGCGGGTTCCGGGATGGCCAACGGCGGGCGCATTGTTCACCATATCAAGCACTACGGACCCGACGCGAACAACGCTATTCTCTTGGTTGGGTACCAGGCCGCAGGCACCCCGGGACGCAAGCTTGTGGAAGGAGTGCGTACGATCCGTCTCAATGGTGACGACGTCAAGATCCACGCATCTGTCTCACAGTTGCACGGGTATTCCGGACACAAGGATATGGATCGCCTTGTCGAGTTCGCGGCGGAGGGCCAGGAAACCTTGAAGAAGGTCTTTGTCGCGATCGGTGAACCCAAGAGCGCGATGTTCCTCGCGCAGCGCCTCCGTGACTATGTGGGTCTCGACGCGGTCGTCCCCACCCCGAACACCGAAGTGGAGCTTGAATTTTAGAGAATCAACATGAAGGTACCGCAAGCTTTTCTCCAGATCTACGCAGTGATCATGTGTTGCGCTTTGTTTGTGGGGATTTTGCTAATGAAGTCAATATCTTACGAAGCTCTCGGTTCAACAATTTTGATCGGAACAGTTTTCTTGTTTTTTGGGTATATGTATTTGTTTCGTCATCAGAATTTGTCATTTCAAGAAAAGATAATACAGGATATGAAAAATCCTGATTTCGGACCACTGGGAGCATTTATGTACCCATGGCTCCTTTCGTTTCTTGTGAGTATCGGATTAAATTATCTCTTTCTTGAAAAAATATCGCCTTATCTTCTCATTGGCGGCGAGATCGCCATCTCCGTCCTTCTTTTGCGCTCATTTTTAAATCGAGTAATTCCTGAACTGATAAAATATTCATATAGGGGCTTGAGGTTTTTGTTTATTATCCCGATATCCTCAGTTGTCGCTGCGTTTATTTTTTGGCCGATCTTATTCTTTTTTGTACCAGCTTCAGAGTTTTTGTGGAATAAAATTTTGCAGATGACTCTGTTTTTATGAAAAATACAATAAATATATCCCAATCTTGGCAACCTCTTCTCGAGGAAGAATTTGCGAAACCTTATTTTGCCGAATTGCGGGAAAAGGTGCGCTCCGCATACCTTTCGAAAAAAGTGTTTCCGCATCCGTCGCGCATGTTCCGCGCGTTCGACGAAGTGTCGCCGAAGGAGGTGCGGGTGGTCGTTCTGGGGCAGGACCCGTACCATACACCCGGTGTCGCTGACGGCCTTGCTTTCTCGTCCTTTCCCGGAAATCCCATTCCTCCCTCGCTTGAAAATATCTATAAGGAGATCGAGGCGGAGTTTGGGTGCACATGCGCACACACACCCGACCTCACAGAGTGGGCAAGGGAGGGGGTGCTCCTTTTGAACGCATCGCTTACCGTCGAATCGGGGGTGGCGAATTCGCACGTTGACTTCGGGTGGCACGTCTTCACCGATGCGGTCATCAGTATCGTTTCCCGAGAATGTGACCATGTTGTTTTTATGCTCTGGGGAAATTATGCGCGTCAAAAACGTGATCTTATCGACGGAACAAAACATTGTATCCTCGAATCCCCGCACCCTTCTCCGCTTTCCGCGCATAAGGGATTCTTTGGGAACGGGCATTTTGTGAAGGCGAACGAATATCTCACGTCACATAATCGCGGCACGATCATGTGGTGTCCCGGTCCCCAACTTGGAAGCTAAGCTTCCGAGTTGCTCATGAACTCTAAATTTCTTATCGTCTATAGACTATCAACGACAGACTGTCCTTGTTATACTGAGTCCATATGAACAATACGATACTTGAATACATTGCTACCGAACGCGCGCGCGGAGTTCGCGATGAGGATATTCGCGGAGCACTTTTGGCGAGCGGATGGAAGGAAGAAGATGTGCGTGTTGCGCTTGGGGGAGGGGGTATTTCTTCCGCTTCATTCGCACCCGAGACGCCAAGAGTTGCTCCCGGTTTTTCGGGCGCATATCTGAAGCAGATCTTCTCGGGTCGAATTGGGAGGTGGCACTACTTTTTTGGCAACGCACTTATTTTTCTTGTGAGTGTCGCGGTATTCATCCTTGCTGGAATAGCCGCGGTAATTTTTGTCGGTGGACTTGATTCTTTTTGGGCCTTCATTCAGGCGATGTTTCTGTTTATGGCAATCGCGGCCGTCGTTCTGACTCCCTTTGCTGTCCTCGGTTTTTCTATGAACATTCGTCGTCTTCACGATCTCGGTCAATCGGGGTGGTGGATACTTGTTTCATTTCTCCCCCTTCTCTCGCTCGTCCTCACGATCTACCTCCTCTTCTTCAAAGGGGGGCAGGTTCCCAATCGCTTTGGCCCCGTTTCAAACTACGCTCGTTCACGAAAGGGGGTTTGGGATGCACTGCTTGGGAAGTAGGAGGAAAGATGTCTGCATACAAAAACGCCACCCGAGCGGGTGGTGTTTTTTTTTGAACAGGGAAGGGTTTATCCCATGACCTCTTTCACCACGCGGGTGAAGGTTTCGGGGTTGTGTTGCGCCAGGGTGGCGAGAATCTTGCGGTCGAGCATGATCTTCTTCTTTGTGGCGGCACCAATGAACTTGGAGTAGGAGTGTCCAAGCGGGCGGAGTCCGGCGTTGATCTTCACGCTCCAAAGTCGGCGGAAGTCGTTCTTCTTGTCCTTGCGGTGTGCGAACTGATAGACTCCGGCCTTGCGCAAGGCAACCTTGGCTTCGATCTCCTTGTGGGAGCGACCATTGCGGAAGCCTTTTGCGAGCTTGAGTATCTTGCTGCGGTGTTTGTTGGATGTGACTCCTCGTTTGACGCGTGACATACTGATTCGTTACTGCTTAATGATTAACCGAGGTTGACAAGAAAGCGCGCCTTCGACTTCGCGGACATCCCGCTTAGTTCGTGGCGATTCTTGTGATTGAGCTGCGTGGAGCGGCTCATCTTTGCATTGAAATGGTTGATACCGGGATGGCGAACCAACGCTTTCCCCGACTTCGTGACCTTGACGCGCTTTGCGAATGATTTATTCGTTTTCATATTATTGTTGCTCTGCTTGTGTGGTGACGGGCGCACTTTCCGTCTTTGTCTCCCGTTTGGGAGCGCTCGCGCCTTTTCCTATCGCACGTTCGATCACGATCGTGAGTCCTTTTGGACTTTTCTTCGGCTCCTCGGCAACGCGATATTCTTCCGAGATGAGACGAAGGACGCGATCGAGCCGTTCTTCCAAAAACTTGACCTCCATGTACTTACTGCGACCGGGGAGGAAAAGGTCTAATTTGACGCGATGTCCTTCCTTGAGCCATTCGGAGGTTTTCTTCGCCTTCAACTCAAGATCACGCTCGGACGTACCGATCTTGATCTGTATTGTCTTGGTCTCCGTGACGTGCGCTTTTACGCGAGAATCTCTATCTTTCTTCTGCGTAGTGTACTGGAATCTACCATAATCCATTATTTTTGCAATGGGAGGTTCCGCGTTAGGGGATATCTCGATCAGATCTAATCCTTTTGCTTGTGCAAGTCGAATTGCCTCATCTTTGGTGATGACCCCGAGGTTCTTGTCCTCTTCATCGATAACACGAAGTGTCGACGAGAGGATCTGTGCGTTGATGCGTACTTTTTCTTTCACAAAAGGGAATAAGCAATAAGACCGCAGAATACTGCGATGTTTCGGATTCTAGCAGAAATATTCGAAGAAGTACAGCTTTTTGGGGTGCCACACCGCCTCATCTTGATCGTCGGAAACCTATCCCTTTTTCGTACTCGCGAACATTGATTTTTGTAGCAAATGTGATATAATAAAAGAGGTACTTACTCTAGGAGAGGACAATGACGGACAAGCTCTTTGAGTCTCAAAAGGTTGATCGCTATTTGAGGGAGCGGATCGATGGGTGCAAAAATGATCCCGATGTCGGGATCCTGTTTGAAACCTACTACCTCCCGCTTCTCGCGAAGGAAGGTGTCGATATTTCGGCGCTCTCCTCCAAAAAGTTGTACGAGGAATATTTTCGCGCTGATCTCGCGCTTGGCTTGTTGCGGTTGATCCGTTTGGGTGTCTGCGGACACGACGGAGGAATCTTCTCTTTCGAGGAGCTTTCGATCGAGCAACGCGCTCGACTTATTGAGTACAGCAGGGAAACATGCGTCGAGGTACGTACGTGGGATATCGACAACCCTCCCAAATGGCTCGTCGCGCTCTATGGATAAGGAGTGAACATGAACGTCGCAACGAAAACGAAAGCGCGAAAGAAGGATGCGTCGACCCCGCCACCCCGGAAATGGTTTGCCTACGTGGACTCTCCTCGCGGCAACGAGGTGCTCGCACGGTTCTTTGGCGGTGAAGGTGCGTCGTTGGAACGCGCGCGTCACGGGGTTTTGTGTGCAGACGGAAAGCGAAGAGACCTGTGGAGCATCACAGCACAAGAGACGACTCCGATCAAAAGCGCCGCGAACGAGTATGCTTTCCTTGTGGCCTTCTTTTATTCCGTTGGCGGTGAACCGCCACGGCGCTTCATTCCTCGCTCGAATTATCTGCGTCGCAGAGGGAAGGGTCCCGTGATGGTCACTCTCGTGAGAGGGAAGAAGACCCCTCAATAAACGCTGTTCTTCAGGCAAAACGCCGACCGTTATGGTCGGCGTTCTTTTTGTGCTCTCACGAGAAGAGTCCGAGTTGTTCGCCCGGTCGAGTCGCCGTGTCGCTTGACCCAGTCTTTGCTTTGACGGGAATGACTCCGCGCCGTCCGAGTTCCCAGAAGCATCGCGCGGTCGCGTTGATGTCGGCGGCGGCGTTGTGCGCTTCGGCGAAATCTTCGTTGAAGAGTGTGCGATGGAGTTCCGAAAGCTTCGGCCATTTATTCCCCCCGCGCGGGCTCGGGATGGCGCAAAAGTCGACGGACGCTTTCATTGTACAGATCTTCTTTTTTGGAGCGATGAGGTCCTTCATTCCGAGTCGTAAAAATTCGGCCCCGACGATCTTTTCGTCAAAGCTCATGTTGTGCGCGACCAGATGTTCGGCCCGATCAACGAGGAGCGAGAAGGTTTCCATTGCATGAGCGAGGGGAACTCCTTCAGCCCGCGCTCGCTCTGTGGTGATGCGGTGCACGCGCGCAGACTCGATCGGGATCACAAAGCCGTCAGGGAAAATGATGAGATCGCCTCCTTCGGCCTTGTTGCCCTCGGCGTCGTAGAGTTGCCATGCGAGTTGGACGAGACGCGGCCAGTTGTCCGTATCTTCGACGGGCGCATTCCAGCTGCGCGGAAGTCCTGTCGTCTCGGTGTCGAAAAAGAGATACATTATAGTGTGTAGTGCGCATTATACCCGAAGCGCGCGAAATAATAAATAAAGATGAAAAAGGTCCATATGATGCAATGTTGACCTCTTTTTTGAGTCAGATCAGTGTTACTTTTGGCAGCATTGAAAGATCGACATCTGCGATTGGAGCAATCTCTACCTTCCCGGGTTCTCCGGGGAACCAGACTCCTCTAGTTGGTCCGTCGATCAGACTAGCGCGAACAAGGAGTCCGTTGTGTTCACATCCGCAGTAAGGATCACTTCAAGATCGGCTTTCCCGTGACTGCGCACGTTACTGTCATTTTTTGGGCACATTCTGTGCGCCAGTCCGAGACCCCCTCTTCGTCGAGATGGAGAACGACACGATACATTGCTCCGTTGTGAAAGAACACGCCATGTTCCATTGAAAAGTGACCGCACTTCCTCGCATTGAACGCAACATATCCTGCTTTGCGCAACGCGGCAAGTGCGATGCTTACGTTTTCGTGGAGGTTTTGAAAACTGATCTCGAGTAGTCGTTCAGAGGACATCGTGACCTTCTCCCAGTTTGTGTTGCCATGAAGCGCTCCCCGATCTTTTATGGAGAAATCTTCCGCGCATATTTTTATGATCTATTGTATTTTTTTGTCAATCACGTGTTGTGTTGTCGGCATGGATACTCATGTATTTGCCTGAAAAAAATAAAGCCCGAATGAGATATTCGGGCGTGCACGCTTAATCGAACTGTTCGATGATCGGAAGCGGAGGCGCCATCTTTGCTTGTTCCGCGGGGATGAAATATCCTTTTCCCTTCCGTTCGGGAGCCCAGATGCCTTGAGGACTCCAGTCGTCCTCTCTGTCCGGATGCGCGATGAATCCGAGGAATTTTCCCTCTCGTGTCACCCCGGTCATTTTGGGGAACCTTTGTGTTTCCTCGAGGGAGATAAGCGTGACTCGGTCACCCACAAAGACAGGATCACCGCTTCGCGCGCAGCGGGCCGTCATCGTGAGTAGGCACCGTGAGCAATGGTCGGTATTTCCGTGCTCGTCGATAGGGACGCTCATGCGATAACGGTACCCTTCGAACGTGAAGACGGTCACTCGTTTCTCTGTGTGCCCGCAGATCTTTCCGGTGTAAGAGAGGAGTCCTTTGCGTTTAAGCCATATTACGAGCTTTTCCTTGCGGGGAGGGAAGAGTCCGTTCTTCTCGAACCAATACTCCCATGTACGTAAAAGGGCTTCGGTCTTTCGAATGAGGATGAGCAGACGTTCGCGAAGATAGTCAGACCGCGAGGAGAATTCCGTTTTGAACATATTGTTTCTCCGTATGTAAGTGTACCTTTTTGTGTCACTGCGCTCGCATGTACCCGAAGCGTTGTTCATCACTCTTTTCCGCTCGTTTCTTCATGAAGCGGATGAGTCGGCTCCCTCCATCGAGGTCGAGTCGATATCGGCACTGCGGTGGGATCTCGATGAGATCACCTTTTCCCACGAAGTACCATTCCGGATTTCCGTCGATGCTCCCATCTTCGTTCGCATGGAAGATACGGACGATACCGCTTCCTTCCGCGACGTAGAATGAGACCGAACGCTCTTTGAAGAAGTGGTCGCCGGTCGGATGAATACCGTCAGTGACCGTAATGTCGGTGATCTCAAGATCTTGAAGTGAGGAACGTACGGTGACCATCTTGATGTCTTCTCCGAATGGGTCAGTTGTTGTCACTCCGGTCTCTTTGACAACCTTGTTGTCCATGATGTGCTCCTTTCTAATGTGCGATATCCTTCTTGGAATTCTCTATGAAATTTGCTCATTGTCAATGAGTGTGTCGCAAAAGAAAAGCGACCCCGAAGGGTCGCTTGGCAGAGCGGAGAGGCCGATTAGGCGTTCTTCGTCATGCCGGTGGTGTTGCCACTTGCAGTGCTGTTTCCGGCGCCGAACATCTGGGAGGTCAGGACTTGGAGTTCATTCGTGGAACACGAGAACACCTTGCCCTGGTTGTTCTTGATGATGGTCGAGCGGCCGATCTGCTTGGCCGAGAGGCTGTGCACGGGGGTGCCGTCGTTGGCGGTCCCCGAGTACTTGGTCCAGCCCGAGAGCTTCTTGGTGTTGACGTGGGCAACTGTGCCGTCGTCGAGGGTCACCGTGACCAGGTTGGTCGTCTTCGCGATGTTGTTCCCGCGACGATTGGACTGGTTGCTCTTCTGCATAGTGCTTCTCCTTTTGTTGAATGTGCAAACCGTGCCGGCAAGAACGCAGATACGGTATCGACCCTCCATGAGCCGATAGGGAAGGATTGTATATGAAAGACGCTGTTTGTCAACAGTTCCCACGCTCGATGTTGTTCCCTATCGTTTCTTCTTGTGCTACGCTTGTGCACGTGAAGCGCGAGCGACCCCGCGAGAGTGCCGCCCGCACGGCATTTATTCGTTAGTTAGCTCACAACTCATGGCATCAGTATCATCAGGACTTATCCGTGAGATCCTCGATCTCAACGCGACTCGGAGCGCGGATTTTTGTTCACCCGAAGCGATCTCCGCGCGTAAGTTCTATTTCAGCAAACATCCGACGAATATCATTGTCTTCAAATGCATGGACGGTCGCATCAACCTTCCGCTCATTTGCAACATTCCCGTCGGCATCCTGCATCCGTTCCGCAATATTGGAGGGAAGTTCTCGCTTGGTGATCTTGGTCTTCGCAGTGTCGTTCAAGAGAGTATCGAGGATGCGCGTCGCGAAGGACGACGTACGATGATTCTCTGCACCTATCATTATGCAAAAGGAGATCATCATCGCGGATGCGCTGGACACAAATACGACACCGAGTCCGCTATGAAAGGCGCGATGCGACTCAAGCAGGAGTTTGAAAAGGCGTACGGAGCGGAAAATCAATATGTGAGCGCATTCGTGGTGGGTATCGAAACAGACAATGACGCGCTGATCTTCTTCCGCAACGGCAAGGAGCAATTCTCTATGGAGGATTATGCGCGTGCGTCCGACGATGCTATCCGCGAGAAACTCTTTGAAGTGTACGCGGGACGCTCCCGCGAGATGATCGAAGATCTTCTTCCGCTCGCACTCGGCAATCGCGATCATGTCGCAAGGATACTCGAAAATGGTCGCCCGGTCGCCGAACTGGTGCACGGCGAGAATATCATCGCGCTCGGTCAAGGATTTCCGTGGCTTCATTTGCCGAACCGCGCGCTTATCATCGGACCTTTCGGGTCATTCGATAGTTCGTGGCGTGAGGCAGTCTCGGTCGCGGGGAATATTGTGCGCAAGAATTTCTCCGAGAATCCGAAACTTGGAAAGGACGGCTCACTCTTGCTCATTTCGGCACCGTATTACGATATCGAAGAGCGCGGCCTTGCGGTTGTGGGCGCGCGTTTTCATGCTGAGGTTGCGGAGGAAATGCTTCGTTCGGTCGCAAGGGAATTGCGTCTACACGTGCTTGTCGGTGTGACCAATATGCACACGATGAAGTTTGAGATGCTCGAAGAGCGAGAGGGATAGCACAGAAAGAAAGCCCCCCATGTGCGGGGGGGGGCGGGTTTTTAGCGTGAAGCGGCAAGACGCTTCTTGATTTCCCTGATACGATAGGCAAGATCCGTGAAGACGTTGCAGATCGCGCGAAGTTGTGCGTCTTCGCGCTCTGAGAGCACACGAGTTCCTTTTGTGTGCATTGTGGTGAAGAGCTCGACGAGTTCTTCTTGCTTGATATTGTCTCCGTGTTCGATGCGACCTTCCCTTGCCGCAGCAAGAAGCTCCGCGATCAAGTTGAGCGCGTTCTCTCCTTGCGCTTCAGTTTCTCTTTCAAGCCTCTCCTCGATCTTCTCAAGGAAGCTCTCAATTGTTTTGGTGATCATTTCGATGAAATACTCGATCTCCTTGCGTGTTGCATTGCGCTCCAGAAGTTGAACGGTTTTGATGTGGCTTTCAATACTCGAAAGCGCGAACTGGGCGAGCGCTTCGATCATTTTCAGGTGATCCATAACAACCTCCATGCGTGAGGGCGGGAAATGTTCAGCGGGTTTTATTATAACATACAAAAGAACTTTTTGTCCAATATCCGCGCCGCAGGGTCGTCATTTCTCAAGCAGAAAGACCTCCTCGACGTGCGCCTTCCCGAGTGCTTTGGTGATCTTCCACGCAAGGAGAAGCGACGGGTTGTAGCGCCCCGCTTCAAGCGCGATGATCGTTGTTCCTCCTGGAAACATTGAAGACCCAACACGAAATCCTGAATTCTATACTCCCACATATGAATACCTGCAAACGCTCGGATTAAAGGAAATATGATTCGGACTACGTTGTCTTTCAAAAGCAGTGACACAACGCGTTATGCGTCCCGCAAATTTCGGAAGTTGTTGTAGTGTCCGAAAAACGAAGAACCCCGCAGTGAGTAGCGGGGTTCGAGAGGGCTTAGAGCTTGAAAATGCATTTCGCCAAAAAGACCATACCCCAGGCCTGCCAGAAGGTGATGACCTTGAGGGCAAAGATATCGGGCATGAGCCAGTTCCAAAGGAAGTAGGCCGGAATTGCCAGGACGAAACTCATGATTGCACTGAGTACGATCGTGTAACCGCCGAAGCTGGCTTGGAGTGTAGAGAAATCAAACACGGGTATCTCCTTTGACGTAAGTACTCGAGAGGACTGAGGGCTATTACTTCCTTCATTTATGTCTTTTTTTATATTTTGTCAACATACATTTTTTTTGAAGCGGAGGTGGGGGTGTGTGGTCAGGTGTTCCGATTTCGCCGTTGCTCAATCGGCCGCACGACCCTCGCTCGTCCGTTTTTTCTGCTGAAAAAAATGACTCCGCTTTTCAATAGGGGGAATTGGTCACGAGTTACTTAGTCTTTTGTTATGCTTCGCATGACAAAAGACTAAGTACTCTCGACCCCGACTCGGCGACACTGTTTCCGGGGAAGAAAGGAAACAGTGTAGACCGCCTCCGTCTTTCAATTCCCCCCCCCCACTTCTCACAGACACAAACCGCTCGACTCTTTGCAGAGTCGAGCGGGTGTCTTGTGGAGATGCGGCGTAATATATTCAACCAAGTGAAACGCTACCTCGTTCGGTTTTGGAACTATTGGCAAACGAGCCCTGCATTGCAAAAAGTCCTTGAAAATTCATAATCGTACACTCGAGAATACTCACATGGTACATATTCAACCAGTATGAGTAGAGTGCCTGTTATTTCAATGTTGACCGGACTAAATCATCGATACTATGGTTCTTGTTCCAGACTGGTTCCAGTCCGAGGAGCAGAGTTTCGTGCTGCGGGTAGGGTGCGACCGGGAAAGGGAAGACCTCTTGCCACTCCTCCGATCGCAGGATGAGGACGTTCACCACTTCCGAGAGATTCCAGACGTGCGAAGAGTTGAGGTCTATAGTTTCCCCAAATGTGTTCCAGAGATGATGAAAGAAGAGTTCATGGAGGAATTCGTGGGCAATGACATGGCATGCTTCCTCTGCTGGAACATTGAATGGAAAAGCGACGGTATGTGCCACAGGGTCCCGCGCGATGAGCGGCCAGATCGTCGGGTAGCACGTATATGTTTCTGTGGGGAAGTCTTGAATGGAGAAGAGTTCGCTTGCGAGTCGGAAGAATGCTTCCTCCTTGGTTTGCCATACTTCCGCGACTTTATCGGTGTATCCTCGCAGTGCTTCGGCATGCTCGGCGTGGGCCGTTTCAACTCGTGCAGTCACCTCTTCTTGGTTAGTCGGGGGTGTGAACGCGGGGCAAAGTGAGGGGAGGAGGTGTGTGATCCCCTCGTATCCCTTGATGTCGAGTGCAGGGCCTACACTGAACTGAGTATGGGGGAGGATGTGATGGGGTTTCATGGTCTTTAGAGTAACAAAAGAAAAACGGGGTGTATACTTTTCAGTATACACCCCATATGTTGTCGCCAGTTACGGCGGGGATAGTTCGATTGGGAAAACGGGGATAAGTACGGTATTTCCGAATAATGTGTGTTCTGAATTGAACGCGTGATTGATTCGCTGCGCTCAGCTATTGAAAGGGGAATTGGTCAGGCGTTCCGATTTCGCCGTCGCTCAATCGGCCGCACGACCCTCGCTCGTCCGTTTTTTCTGCTGAAAAAAATGACTCCGCTTTTCAATAGGGGGAATTGGTCACGAGTTACTTAGTCTTTTGTTATGCTTCGCATGACAAAAGACTAAGTACTCTCGACCCCGACTCGGCGACACTGTTTCCGGGGAAGAAAGGAAACAGTGTAGACCGCCTCCGTCTTTCAATTCCCCCCCCCCACTTCTCACAGACACAAACCGCTCGACTCTTTGCAGAGTCGAGCGGGTGTCTTGTGGACACCCTGTCGGAGAATTGGAACTACCTAGAAAACTACGTTTTTGAAGCATACGAATTGATCAAGAGCGCTAATTTAGGCAATTTCAGTAAGGAATTATCGCCGATATAGGTCACATGATGGGTATTAAATGGGGAAAAGAAGTAGCGACTTCCGCGTGCGTGATATTGACGCGGTCTATCATAAATGGTATTATATTTTCGGACAATCCCGTCCGTTCCTTCAAATCCCAAACACGGAAAAAAGGAGAGTACAAATGACTAAGAAAGCTGCTGGTGGGTCGATGGCCTTTTGTCACGAAAAAGGTTTCGTCCCCGCATTTCAGCAAGCGAGCAAGTTCGCTGGCAAAGACGGTCATGTCGGCACTATGCCGGATGTGATCGCGATGCGACTCGCAACCCCTCCATACAAAGAGTTGGGAATGACCAACTCATCGAACCCCACGCCGTGGGATCGCTACTACACCACCCTGACGGCCGAGTACTTCGGCGTGCTGGCTGGTCGTGTCTCGATCATCGTCGCGCATGGTATCGGTCCGATGTCGACGCTGCAAGGAATCCTCGATTCCTACCGCTACGAGTTCGACGACAAGTTGCACAATCATCGCGGCGGACGTATCTCGCAGGCGGAGTTCGACAAGTTGGCTCGTGGCGAATACGGCGAAGTGTCGATCATCGACTATGAGGAGTACCGCAACCGCTGGGGCGATGGGAAGTTCCGAGTTCCGACTGGATACCGGCGTGCAAGCGATGCAAGTCATGATGACTTGTTGGTTGCACGGCTTGGTCCGCAGGCGCACGAGTACATCGCGCGTCACGCTGCGCTGGCTCGTCAGTACTACCAGAAGCAAGCAAGCAAGGAGGTCGGCGATCCCTACATCATTGACGTCGAGGAGCCGGGCAACTTGCCGTACTGGCGTCGCAATATCGAGCCTGGTCTTGCCTTCGCGCACCTCACCTCGATCGGTGGGATTGAGCTCGTTCATCACCAGAACGGCATGCAATTGCCGAGCTGGGCGTGCGACGTTGGCATCCACGAGTGGTGGAACGGTGTGCGACTGCTCGGAGTTCGTCCGGGTCCGGTCGGCAAAGTTCAAGACGGTCCCGATGCACGTCGGTTGTTGCGCAAGTATTGGCAAGAGCTTTTCGAGCCAAGCGGTCTCGACCGTACACCCGACGGGCTCTTCGTCCTGATGCAAATGCCGGACAAGACATGGTTCACGCAGTTCCCGAAGAAGGGAGCCAGTGCGGATAGTTACGAACCGGAGTTCCGTGTCACGTCGATGGAGAAGGTGGGAGGGCTTACTCGGTTTTATACCTCGTCGAACTATCCCGTCCCGATCTTCCGCTACGACATCCGTGAAGTGCAAGCCGTGCTCACGAAAGGAGTGAACGCCTACGAACTCGTTGGTCGTCCGGCCAGGACTGGTGATCTCGACAGCAAGGAGACCTGCCTCGTGCAGGGCTACCGAATCGAGATCGACCACACCCAGCGACTCGTTCGGCAGGATGCACTTGCCAACGACTACGATCGCATGATGCAGCTTCTCGAAGCGTAATCATCCGCGACCCGCGCTTTCAGCCATTCGGCTGGGGGTGCGGGTTTTCTTTTTACGTGTATGGTTTCAAATTCTTACCATCTGCAATGAAAAATACCCATGTGTTACATGGGTATTTTTGTTGGTGGAAGTGGGGGGAATTGAACCCCCGTCCAAAGAGGTGATGGGCCATGGATCTACGACGCGTAGTCCATCCTAGGTGTTTCAGCGCGCGCGGTAGAGGATGAACCAAATCCGCGTGTGCCTATCCCTTGGTTTTCGTCCGCCGTGTCGGGAACACCGCGGCTTATCCTGAAAGAATGACATGTCGCACCCGCCTATCAGGAGTACTCGGGGGACACGTCGCTACTTATGCGTATGCGAATGCGAAGTTGTTGGCCTTGAAGTAAGGCGATGCAACTCCTTTGCCTTTGTTGGCATTTTGGGTTTGATCGCGGATTTACGAGCTTGCGATCATGCTCGGCGTCGCGCATGGTCATGCACGTACTTTGTCGAAGCCTGTCACCCCCGTACGATATTTGTTTCGGAGAAGCTCGGACCTCTCCCAAGCGGGAAGGGGAGCCGCCGCCGAATAAAATATCTTACGAAAGTGGTTGAGTTTTCAAAGAGCGAACCGCACTATATCCGCACCGCACCCTTCACTACGCGGGCGATGTCGCGGAGGGACTCACGTTTTTTGATCGCTTCGCGCTTGTCACCCTTCTTCTTTCCGCGGGCGATCGCAAGGCGGAGCTTGATTACTCTCCCTTTATTATACATCGAAATAGGGACTATGGTCAACCCCTTCGCTTCTTCCGCGCGTTCGAGGGTGTGGAGCTCCTTTTTGTTCAAAAGGAGTCGTCGGTTGCGGGTCGGTTCGTATCCGTGCGCGTTGGCGGCCTGAAAGGGAGGGATCTCGGCATTCAAGAGGAAGGCCTCTCCTCCGCGAACGGTCACGTGCGCACCTTCGAGTTTGCCGCGGTGTGCGCGGAGTGACTTCACTTCGGTGCCAAAAAGCTGTACCCCCGCTTCGAATTGCTCGAGGAGCTCATAGTCATAATGCGCGCGTTTGTGTGCGATCAGGTCAGACATCTCTCTTATACTACACAAGTTTTAGAAAAGAACGAGAGGCGAGCATGGTTGGGTTGTGGAGGGGAGTGCCTTGTTCCGGCAAGGGTCCTTTCTTTCGTCACGCTTTTTGTATTTTGTCACTTTCAAGTATAATGGCCATCATGGAATTCAAACACCAACACGGAGGAGGTGATCAAGGCGGTAAGCGCATGAAACCGGAAGGTCCGCCCGCGCCATCCTTCATTTCAAGCAGTATCACTATATTACTCATTTTCCTTTTACTCGTTGTTGCGTATCAGTTCTTCGCCGAGCGTGACGTGAAGCCCGAGACGGTTTCCCTCTCTCAGCTTGCGGTGGATGTGCGCCAAGAGCAAGTGAAGGAGGTCGAGATCGAAGGGGCTGATCTGCGTGTGCTCTATGTGGACGATGTGACGAAAGAGTCCAAGAAAGAGCTCGAGGCATCCTTTACCGAGACGATGAAGAACTACGGTGTCTTGCCGGAGGAACTTGCGGCGATCAAGATCTCGATCGCGACTCCGTCCGGATTCGGGTATTGGTTCATGACCCTCTCGCCGTTCCTTATCCCGCTCATATTTTTGCTCATTCTCTTTTGGTTCCTGACGAGACAGGTCAAATCGTCGGGCGGGATGCAAGCATTCTCCTTCGGGCAGTCTAAGGCGCGCGTCATCTATCCCGACGATACCGCGCAACGTGTGACCTTCAAAGATGTCGCCGGTGTGAAGGAGGCCAAGGTGGAGCTCGAAGAGATCGTTCAATTCCTGAAGCATCCGCAAAAATTCCTCGATATCGGCGCGCAGATTCCGAAAGGAGTGATGCTCATGGGTGGCCCGGGAACAGGGAAGACGTTGCTTGCGCGCGCGGTGGCGGGGGAGGCGGGCGTTCCGTTCTTCTATCTTTCCGGATCCGAGTTCGTCGAGATGTTTGTCGGTGTTGGCGCGTCGCGTGTGCGTGATCTCTTTCAGATGGTCAAGAAGGAAGCTCCCGCGATCATCTTTATCGACGAGATCGACGCGGTCGGGCGTGTCCGTGGGACGGGCGTCGGCGGAGGCAACGACGAGCGCGAACAGACACTGAACCAGATCCTCGTCGAGATGGACGGTTTCGAGCCGACCGAGAAGGTCATCGTCATGGCGGCGACCAATCGTCCCGACGTGCTCGACCCTGCACTGTTGCGTCCCGGACGCTTTGATCGTCGTGTGACGCTCGATCTTCCCGACCTTGCTGATCGTGAGCAGATCTTGGGCATTCATGCACGCAAGAAACCGCTTGCCGAGGATGTGAATCTGAGAGTTGTCGCCGAGCGTACCCCCGGTTTCTCCGGCGCGGATCTCCAATCATTGATGAATGAAGGTGCCATCCTGGCGGCGCGCGAAGACCGCAAGAAGGTCGCGCAATACGATCTTATCCGCTCTATCGAGAAGGTGATGATCGGACCCGAGCGCAAGAGTCACGTTCTCTCCGACGAAGAGAAGCGCATTACCGCGTATCACGAAGCGGGGCACGCGCTTGTCGCCTCACTCCTCTCGTATTCCGACCCTGTTCACAAGATCTCGATCATCTCGCGTGGACACGCGGCGGGATACACACTCAAACTTCCCGTTGAAGAACGTCGCTTCCATACGCGCAAGGAATTTCGGGACGACATCGCGGTCTCACTTGGCGGGTATGTTGCGGAACTCATGATGTTTGACGATCTCACGACCGGACCTTCCAACGACCTTCAGGTTGCGACGTCGCTCGCGCGTGATATGGTCGCGAAGTACGGCATGTCTTCGTCGATCGGTCCTACCGCATTCGAGTCTTCGGGGAGTTATATGATCGGGCGAGGAGGGACATTCGAACGAGACTATTCTGAGGATGTTGCAATGCGTATCGACAAAGAGGTCGAGCAGATCATGAACGAAGAGCTCGCTCGTGCGCGTGAGACACTCACTACGCACAAGCATGTCCTCGACGCGATCGCGCTTGAGCTTGTCCGTGTCGAGACGATCGAACGCGAAGAGTTTGAGAAGCTGTTGACCCTGCATGGTATTCAGCCCAAGCGCAAACACGGTGAGACGGTGTATGTTGCGCCGGTTCAAGAAACGCCGGTCGAATCTCCCGTGTCCGTTGAGAAAGGCGAGGAGGTTTCCGGTACTCCTACCCCCGAGATCATCGTCACGCACGGTGCTGTCGAAAGCGCGAACGGTGAGGAGGTTCGTCGCGAGGACCGCAAGCATCGTCGTCGCGCGAAGTAGTGAGCACCGCTTCGTTCTGCGAAAAACTTGCAAAACAACCGCGAAATACTCGTGGTTGTTTTGCTTTGCGCTTCCCGCATTTGTCGGAACGTGCGGAGTGTATTAGTCTATAGAACATGCGTGGCCCATGTTGCGCAGAGCGGTCGTCTTACAAGAACAAACGAGGGAAAAAAGAAAAGCACGCGTAGCTCAGTTGGTAGAGCGGTCGTCTTATACACGATTGGTCCCTGGTTCGAGTCCAGGCGCGTGCACCACAAGTGCTTTTGCTTTTTGAACGAGTGCCGTTCCTGTATGTTTCATATACACGATTGGTCCCTGATTCGAGTGGAGGCGCTGTGCATGAGAAGTGCTTTTTGCATTGCCGGTGTACCGTGCGAAGTGCAGTCGTTGCATAACCGTTTACACTTGACAATAGTGCTTTATTTGGTGTATAATATAAGAAGGTTCCTATTCGGTTTTTCTCATTACGTGAGGAGTGTTGATCATGAGTGTTCTTGCCATTCGTCAAAGTTCCAACGTTGCGGTGCAAATCGTTGAGCTTTTTGGTGACACAGTTCGTCCCGAACTGCGCAATATGATGGAGAAGTATTTCGAGCTGGAAGTGAAACAGAATGGAAAACTCAGCGTTGAGTTTCTCCAGGGGTTTTTCTCGGGCCTATTTTTCGCTAACAGTCATCTCCTTGATGTCGGAGTGGAGCAACAGAAGTTCTTAATCGTGACCGATCTTGCGATCGAGGCCGCCCGCAAATATCTCGAACAGATCGAGGAGAACTTGAAGGGCTGATACCGCTACGTCGGCGGCAGTCGTTTGTGACCAACTGTTTGTTTTTTGTCCCCGTATGTCGGGGGCTTTTCTTTATGTTTGTTAAACCGTGTGGGCGCCGTTAGGTGAATTATCACTCGTAGCGGTATAATATTCTCATGTTCCCCGGTCTTTCTGATGATGAAGTACGAGTACGGCGCGCGCAGTATGGCGTCAATGCGCTTCCGAAACAGAAGTATCGGTTTCTCCGTCTCTTGGCTCGGCAATTTCAAGGGATCTTTACGATTCTCCTCCTTCTTGCGGCGGGAGTCACTTTTCTTCTTGGAGAATATCTTGATGGTGGGTTTATTTTGTTTTTTGTATTTTTAAGCATCGGCCTCAATCTCTATCAGGAACACAAATCGAACGCCGCTGCGGAAAAGTTGCGTTCTTATCTCGTGCGAACGGCAACGGTGCGTCGTAATGGAGTGACGGTTGAGATACCTACCGGAGATATTGTTCCGGGCGATATCCTCGAGCTTGAGTCAGGTGATATTGTGCCTGCTGATGCGGTGGTGCGACAGACCGCCGGCCTCGAAGTGGACGAAACGACCTTCACGGGGGAGAGTGTTCCTGTCACAAAAACGGCGACCAACGAAAAGGAGCCGACTGATGAGCATATACTTCTTCAGGGTGTTGTTGTTGTGCGCGGACTTGCGTACGCTGAGGTCATTGCGACGGGGCGGGAAACACGGTTGGCGCATATTGCCGAGCGTGTCGGCGGTATCGAGAGTAAGAGTGAACTCACAAAGGGAGTTGATCGAATCAGTACCTTCATTTTGCGAACAACACTGATCACGCTTCTTTTTGTTGTCCTTGCCAACGTGATCATCGAAGGAACGAGCGCGGATGTTCCTGGACTTCTTGTTTTTGCGATCGCGCTCGCAGTCTCGGTCATCCCCGAAGCGCTGCCGCTCGTGATGACGTTTTCGCTCTCCCATGGCGCACTGCAATTGGCACGCAAAGATGTTATTGTGAAGCGTTTGTCTTCCGTGCAGGATATGGGCTCGATCGAACTTCTCTGTACCGACAAGACAGGGACGATCACCGAGAATCACCTTGTCTACCGCAATGAATATCTCATCCCTGAATGTCCGTGGCACCCGCTCGCGCTTTCATATCTCGCTTCGAACGACATCAACGAGCGCAATCCGGAACCTTTTGATCGCGCAACTTGTGCGGCGATCTCGGAGGCAGAGAAGGCGAGTGTCACTGACTTTGCGCTTGAAGAAGAAGAAGCTTTTGATCCCGCTCTACGCAGCAACGGTGCCATTCTTGTCGATAGCGAAGGGAAACGTCTTCATGTGCGACGCGGAAGTCCGGAATATTTCTTCGCGCAAGGAATGGTCGCCCCCGATCGTGTCGGTGCGTGGCTTCGTGATGAAGAAGCACAAGGACGCCGCGTGCTCGGCGTGAGCTATGACACGGGAGAGGGTCCTCGCTTTGGCGGGTTTGTTTCCTTTGAGGATGAGATCAAGCCCACAACCAGAGATACGCTCGAGGCCGCGCGCGAGCTTGGGGTCGGAGTAGTTATCATTACCGGAGATTCATTGCGGGTTGCTGATGCGGTGGGGCGACAGGTGGGACTCGTTCGTGAGGAGGGAGAGGTCATCGAGGCGGGAGCGTTCTTCGCACTTCCCTCCGAAGAACAGCTCGAACGTATCAGGCATATTCGCGTATTCGCGCGCACTACCCCTGAGCAAAAGCATTCTTTGATCACCCTTCTTTCGCAGTTCTTTACGGTCGGCTTTTTGGGGGAGGGGATCAATGATGCTCCAGCGCTGAAAGCTGCGAGTGTCGCCATGGTGGTGCAATCCGCTTCCGATGTTGCTCGGGAGACTGCAGACATTGTGCTCCTTGATGCCGATCTGCGGGTTATTATTGACGGTATTCGTTTGGGCCGCGAGACACATGCCAATACGCTCAAATATATTCGCGCGACGCTGGTTTCGAATTTCGGTAATTTCTACGCTGTCGCGGTGGGGTCGCTCTTCATCACGTTCCTCCCGATGCTTCCTAAACAACTCCTGCTTTTGAATCTGCTTTCCGATTTTCCTATGATGGCGATCGCTTTTGATCGTGTTTCGAAGGCGGAGATCGCGCGGCCTCAAAAGTATGACTTTCGTTCACTCTATATCATTTTTGTGACACTCGGACTTGTAAGTACGATCTTTGATTTTATGTGGTTTGGACTCTTTTTCCGTGACGATCCCTCTGTTTTGCAAACAAATTGGTTCATCGGGAGTGTTCTGACCGAGATTCTTCTTATTTTCTCGATCCGCTCCATGCTTCCCATCGGGAAGGCGGGACTCCCTGCTCCCGTCATTTTGTGGCTGACGGGCGGTGCATTCGCTGGAACGCTTGTGCTTCCTCTTATTCCACAAACGGCAGCGCTTTTTGAATTTACGCCTCCTTCAGGTGTGCATCTCGCCCTTATTCTTGGACTTTCGTTCTTCTATCTCATCGTGTCGGAAGCGGTGAAACGCCCGCTCGGACGTTTTCTTGCAAAGCGCGATGGGGTGTAGGGGTGGATATGTCTACTCTTGTGCGGTGTGAATTGTGTATAATGAAAAAACAATGGTCACTTCTGATCATTTGTCATCATGTATACACCATTTGACTCTTCGGCGTTACGCCACCGCTCCTTGATATATTACGTCGGAGTCGCGTTTTTTGTGCTGTGTGGTGTGGGGATGTGGATGCTCACCGCGAGTGCGGAGGGGTATCCGGACATGTTGACGAATGGAACGACATCCACGTTTGTCGACGTGGAACCGCCGACGAGTCCAAGGTTGAATATCGAGAGGATTACTCCTTATGCCATCTCACTCTATCTGACTGAAAGTACCGACAATGTCGGCGTGGTCTCCTATGAGATCTATCGCAGTGATGTTTCTGTTGTGCAGACGATGGAGTCTTTTTATTACGACCAAACGCCATTGATCCCCGGAACAACGGTGTACTACAAAGCAAGAGCGAAGGACGCCGCGGGAAATATCTCTCCGTGGAGCGCGCCGCTTGTGGTGAATGTTCCTCTTGATACGACAACGAGCACGACCACGTCCGCGAATACCGATCCCACGGTGACCTCTCCCGCGCCAACCAACCCTCTCGACACTGTCCCGCCCGCGGTGCCCTCCCTTCATGTTGATGCGGTTGTTGTCGGGAGTGTTATGCTCTCTTTCTCTTCCGTTGATAATGTTGCATTGTCAGGATTTAAACTCTTTCGGAATGGCACATTCTTCAAGCTCATCTCACCTGATGTCCGTTATTATACCGACACCACAGGGGAGGCGGGGGTGAAGTATACCTATGCGATCATGGCGATCGATACGGCGGAGAACGCGTCTGCCTTGAGTGCTCCGGTTATAGCGATATTTCCGCCACGGGAAACCGTCGCGACGCCCACAATGGTGACCGGCTCGGTCACGCCGCTTCCGGGTACATTGTGTGAAGTCGGAATCCCAAAGACGAAGGTACGTTTTTCGCTATCTCTCTCTGCCGCGGGGGACTTCATTCTTTTCCCGGAAGGGAGAACATCGCGAGTTCTTCGCTCGGGGGAATACGTTCTTGATAACGGAGTTTATAAATGGCAGGTGCGATTGAGTGACGGGTATGCAATGAGCGCGAATACGACCGGCGTCTTCACGTTGATGGGAGAGTGTCCTATCGCGCCTGCTCCGGAAGCCTCATTGACTGCAACCACGACCGCGGTCGCGACGACGGCACCCTCTCTTGCTGCTCCGCTCATTGAGCCCGTCCCCGTTGCGCCCGAGACATCGACAACGGCGACGCCTCCGCCTCCAGTGCGAAGCGTTGCTCCCTTGGTGCCGCCGAAAACTGCGGTGTCGGCTCCCGCTCCTGGTTCGCAACCCCCCGCACCTCTTTCTGCGGTCGTTACCCCTGTTCCTGCATATGCTTCCACGACATTCTTGAACTGTACGGATGCTTCGTGCCGCGAATTGTGCCTTATTGAGAACGTGTTCCTTCCCGAATGTGTGCAATTCGCACGTTTCCTTGTTTCGACGACTACGGATCCTTCCGCGGAGATCCTCGCTGAAGAGGAGCATGTGGGGCGCGAACGCGCGCTTGTTGAACAGCGTGTCGGTGCGCGAAGCGTTGTCGATTCGGACAATGACGGAGTAACCGATTATGACGAGATCAATATTTATGGAACGGATCCGGAACGCGTCGATTCGGACAATGATGGGGTGGAGGATGGGGTTGAGTTGCTCGCACGTACCAACCCCATGTCTTCGTCCTCGCCGGACTCCGCGACGCTTCTCCCCGAAAAGCCGTCACTCGAAGTGTTGACATCGCAAGGTGTTGCGGCACTCGACCTGTACGCGGTTGATGGGATCGTTGTTGCGGAGGTGGGAACAACGAGTAGTGGAGTATTGACCGCCAAGCGCCTTACCTTCAGCGGACGCGCGTTGCCCAACAGTTATGCGACCATTTCGATCTTCTCCGACCCTGTTGTGGTGACGGTACGGACAAGCGAGGCGGGAGTGTGGGAATATACCCTCGATTCGGAACTTCCCGATGGTACGCATCATGTGGTCGTCGCGCTGGCGGATGCCGGGGGTCGTGCGATCGCACGCTCCGAGCCTTTGCCGTTCGTGAAGAGGGCATCAGCCGTGTCGATCGGGTCGACGGAGCTCTTGGGAGGTTTCAGTGAGGCGCCGGGTTTCTTTACCGGAAATTCCCCTTACTTACTCATTCTTATCCTTGTTGTCTTGATCATTCTTTCATTATTCATACTTGGGTTAACCTCCTCTCGTCGTGACGGTGATGATTCTTTGATCCCTCCGTCAGGTGGCAGATTGAATTGAATCCCATGTCTTCTTTTTCCTCGCTACTTGCTCGCGGACTTGCCTTTGTTCGCAACAATCCACAGATCATTTATACACTCTTTCTTGTTATCGCGATCCCGATGGCATTCTTCTTTACGAGTGAGCAGTTCTTGCGGATCGCGCGCGAGAACCAGGATCGACTGGAGCGAAGCCGTGTCGCGACGCTCTCTGACGCTGTTGCGGCCTTCCTTCCCGAGGTTGCGGACCCCTCACTCGTGCGTGAGAAGTTGCTTCTCCTGGCGCGTGACAATCCTACGCTGAATACTTTTCAGATACTCACGCCGGCAGCAACAAGCACCACGCTTTCGAGCGAATATCGTATCGTGACCTCTTTGCGTGACGACGAGATGGGTCATGTTGTCACTCCGGACGATATTACTCATGCACTGATGAAGCTCGCCTATGCCGACACCGCGACAACATACACGATGTCCTATCGGGGTCCGGATGGACGACACTGGCGGAGCGTGCGTGCACTATTCTCTCCCGAGACATTTAGTACCACCTTTATTGTGACGGACATCTCCATGTCTCAGGCGGACGCAGTCTCGCGGAAAAGTATTGTGAACGCGTACTTTGTGCTCATTGTGATCGCTCTCCTCATCATCATCTTGCTTGCGCGACAAGCTCGGATCATCGACTACGCGACGCTATATCGCCGTTTGAAGGAGGTTGATCAAATGAAGGATGATTTCGTATCGATGGCGGCACATGAACTGCGATCTCCGCTCACGATCATTCGCGGGTATGTCGAGATGATCGGAGAAGGGGAAGGTCTTTCAGAGAAGGGGAAGGGGAATTTGCGCAATATCGAAATGGCGGCGTCTCAGCTGAACACGCTCATTGGAGATATTTTGGATGTCTCACGTCTCCAGGAAGGACGTATGTCTTTCCGCATGGAAGAGCGTGACCCTGCGGAAGATATCGCAACTGTTGTGGATTCCTTTATACGGCCCGCGGCGGACAAGGGGCTTGCGCTTTCTTTTGTTCGCACCCCGCTCCCGCATATTCTTGTCGATGTGGACCGTTTTCGTCAGGTTCTCATCAATCTGATCGGCAACGCGATCAAATACACCCCCTCGGGAAGTGTTACCGTCTCCACGAATTTGGACGGCAAGCAGGTCGTCATTCGTGTGTCGGATACAGGGATGGGAATCTCTGCGGAGGATCAACAGAAACTTTTCCAAAAATTCTTTCGCGTGAAGAATGATGAGACAAAACTGATCACCGGAACCGGGCTCGGACTGTGGATCACCACCTCGCTCGTGAAGCAGATGGGCGGAAGCATTGCGGTCGAGTCTATCAAGGGCAAGGGGTCTGATTTTGTCGTTTCTTTCCCTGTCGCCTCCTCAAGGAACATTTCGTCGTGAACATGTGTCCAAGTTTATCTCAATGCATTTGTTTGCAAATCGTGCTTAAATAGCAGTAATTCAATGTCGAAACGCTTTACACATTTTTCATTCGGGGGAGCGGGGAAGGAACCTTGGCAGATAACGGCAGCGCGCTTTTGTGTTGAGCGCGGAACTTTTTCACAGGAAGAGCTCGAGAATTTCATTGTGGGGCTTGGTCAAGAGAAGGGAGTTGCGGAGAAGTTTTTCACCGAGAACATCCTTCTTCCGTTCGGGGCGAAGCGTGCCCGCGCACATTCGGATGGAAGTTGGTATGCGCCGACCGAGCTTGTGACGATGGTTATGGAATACGATGAGCTCAAGGAGATGCGCCGCAATTCCCTTCAGGCGTGGCACCTCTCGCTCACCGCGATCATTGTCGGCGCGACGGGAATATTGGTCCAGGTCGTCGCGAATTGGTAATAGAAAGAATATTTTTATGGCTAAAGCTCGTATCAAACGTTTCAATAAAAATCTCCCGCTTCCCGAGTATAAGACCCCGGGAGCTGCGGGATTTGACCTTTCCGCGCGAGAGCGCACTGTGATCGCGCCGGGCGAGGTCACGCTTGTGCCTCTCAATGTCGCCATAGTTCCTCCCTCGGGATACTTTGTGCTTCTTGCCGCACGTTCGTCGCTCCACAAGCGCGGACTTATGCCCGGGAACGGAGTCGGGATCATCGACGCGGATTATTCCGGGAATGACGATGAATACAAGGTGGTGCTCTATAATTTTTCAAACAGCGAAGTGATCATCGAAGCAGGGGAGCGGATCGCACAAGGAGTCTTTGTTCCTCTTTTGCAAGTCACATGGGAAGAGGTCGAGGAGATGGACACCCCAAGTCGTGGCGGTTTTGGAACGACGGGGAGGTAGAATGTGATGTGACTCTATTTATGATACTATAAACAATCATGGAAAACCTTGCTTTTGAAAAAGATCCCGATGCTCGCATCGAATCCCTCCTCTCTTTGCTTCCCCCCTGAATTGCGTACGAAGCAAGAAGATGAAGTATGGGAGATGGAACCTTCGCTTGCGATCGAGCGTTTAGAGCAGATTCTCGCGAAACGTTCCGAGATCATGACACACGGACACGTACATTATTCGACGGAGGCTGAACATGACCTCAAGCTTCATCACGATCTTGAACGCGTGATCGCTCGGTTTGAACAGTCAATCGGAGATCCTGCGTATTTCCTGGGTGATGGTGCGGTTGCCGAAGTGTACCGACTCAACTATGCACCGAGTATTTGTGTAAAGACCGTCACGAACGAGGATATGTATCGAAAGGGGAATACGATCTACCAAGAGGGCGGTCTCCTCGATGACCTGAATGGTCTTGAGGTTGACGGTGTTCGCACTCCGAAATTTTATTTTTATCATGACACTCCTCGGATGAAGACACTCGGAATGGAGACGATTGAAGGTGCGTCGCTTTCCAAGATCGTGGAGCGTGCTGTTGAATTTCCCGGTATTCAAGACATCAGCGTTGATGGTTTCTTGATGGCTATGAAGAACTATTTGACTGCGATGCACGACCTCAAGATTTATCATGGAGATCTTTTTGAGCGAAATATTATGATCGAGACGGAGACACTGCGCCCTCGGGTGATCGATTTTGGAAAATCAAAAAAGGCTTATTTTGAAGAAGAGGTGGGGAATTATCGAGAGGGTGATTTTGAATTATTGCGTCATTGTGCGCATAATCTTGAGCGGTTTCTTCGTGGAGAGAGAGTTGACTTAAGTAAATAGGTATAGTATTATATTAATAGTCTGATCGAAAAGGAGCCCTCTTATGGAAATATCAAAAAGTCTAGAAAGCTTCGCCGTTCAAGCTCTTGAGGGTACCCAAGAGCATTCTTTGACCCTTATTGCGGTTTCGGGAACCCCTTTTTTTCTTTCCGAAACGGGCGAAGGGATCATGGCTCACGGCATTGTGGAGCACCAGGGGAAGCGGTACTATATCGGTACTATTGATCCCGACAGTATCCATGAAAATTGAACGCACCCCGCAGAAGGCGGGGTGCTTTTTTTTTATTTCTCAACCCTCCGCACCATCACCGTGTCTCCGTTTGTGTCTCCCATGACGCGGACGCGGTCGCCTTGCGCAAGGTCCTCGATCGCGCAGGATGACCCATCCGTCGCGACGCACACCGCGTGCTCGGGGAAGGAGAGTTTTATCGAGAGTCCGGGTGCTCCCGCTTCCTCATAGCTCAAATACCAGATTCCCGGAGCAAGTCCCGGATTGTCTTTCATGAGGTTGCCCGAACGATTGAATGATTCCTCGAAGTTCTCGAAACGATCGAGTGTCACGGCGCCACCCGTGACGCTATACTCTGCGTATCCGAGGAGTGCGATGTGCCCGTCTTCGTATTCGACGACCGCCTTGCCGTCGCCCATGGGCTGCACAAAGGTGACGTAGAATGTTCCGCCCATGACCGCAGGGGAAGGGGAAACCTTTGCGATATTTGCACGGATGAACATTTCAAACGCCTTCACTTTTGATAACGGAGACATCGGACATTCTTCGGTCGGAGGTGTTTCTTGTGGATCTCCTTGTGCGATCCATGTACCGTCTTGGCAGATCCAGACTCCGGTTTCGTGTTCGCGTGTAACAAAAAAAGTTGCCGTAATAAAAAGGACGAGAAACCCCGCGAGAGGGAGGATATATCGTTTCATATCCGTTTAGTATAGTTCTCGCCGAGACAAACGCAACATTGTTTTGTTATTCAAAATGCGTTTTTGCTTTTCGCTCCGCGAGGCGCGTGTGAATGTTTGGGAATGAGAGGAGGGTGATATCCGCAAGCAAGAGTCGCTTTGCTTCCTCCCGCGCGGCCTCTACCATTTTAATATTTTTGATCGCTTCCATGCCGATATCCGAGATGCCCCACTGCTTCCCTCCGCCAAGTTCGCCCGCTCCGCGAAGTGTGAGGTCCATCTCGGAAAGCTCAAAGCCGTTCTTTGCCGTCGCGAGTGCCTTGAGTCGCTCGAAGGTCTTTTCGCCCTTCGTTTCGGAGAAGAGGTAGCAGTATGCTTGATGTGTACCGCGGAGCACACGCCCGCGGAGTTGGTGGAGCTGCGCGAGACCGAAGCGTTCCGCCCCTTCGATCACGATGATCGTCGCGTTCGGGACATTCACTCCGACTTCGACGACCGACGTCGCGACCAGTATATGTGTTTTTCCCGTCGAGAATCGTTCCATCGTCGCGTCCTTTTCCGAGGGTTTCATCTTTCCGTGAAGTATCCCGATATTCCATTCAGGAAACACTCGCTCCTTGAGACGCTTCGCTTCTTCGGTGACATTCTTTGCGATCAGCGCTTGCTCTTTTTCCGGGTCCGGTTCGTCGATACGCGGACAGATAACATACGCCTGACGCCCTTCGGCAAGTGCACTTCGGATGTGTGCGTATACATCCTCACGTTTTCCCGCGGGAACGATCTCGGTGATGACGGGCTTTCTTCCCGACGGCATCTGGTCGAGGATGGTGAGGTCGAGGTCGCCGTAGAGGGTGAGGGCGAGTGTGCGGGGGATGGGGGTCGCGGTCATCGAGAGGAAATGGGGTACGCGACCGTCCTTCTGAACAAGCTTTGCACGTTGCGCGGTGCCGAAACGGTGCTGTTCGTCAACGACAACGTAGGCGAGATGTTTGAATGCAACACTCTTTTGAATGAGTGCGTGTGTGCCGATCACGATCGGGATCTCACCGTTTGCGACCCATTTCAAGAATTGCGGGCGTGAAATATCGGTCCATCCCGCAGGGTTCACTTTTGAGGGAAATTTGCGACACCCGCTTCCCGTGATGAGTCCGATCTGTATTCCACTTCCGACAAAGAATGTGATGAATGATTCAAAAAGTTGTGTTGCGAGGATCTCGGTCGGACACATGTATGCCACTTGAAGCGCGCCAAAATCCTGTCCTTCGGGTCGGGTGGTGACGACGGTGTGCGCGGTAGCGGCGGCGACGGCGGTCTTTCCGCTCCCGACATCGCCCTCAAGGAGGCGAAGCATCGGACGGGTCGATGCGAAGTCTTGGAGGATCACGCCTACTGCGTCGTCTTGCGCCTTCGTGAGCGGGAAGCCGAATCCTTCGATGAAGTGCATGAGTGACTCCGGTTCGGGTGTGATGAGGAAGGTCGGATTCTTCTCATAGAGGAGACGGCTTTGTTGTCGTTCAAGTTGGATCAAGAATATCTCTTCGAAGGCGAAACGTTTGCGCGCGCTCGCGGCGTGCTTGACGTCGCGCGGCGTGTGGATCCAGATGAGTGCGGTTGCAAGTGTGGGGAGGTTGTAGCGTTTGAGGATGTCTTCCGGGATGGGGTCTTCAAGTGTGTCGAGGATCCCGCTTGCGAGGACCTTTTGGATCTTGTGGTAGAACCAGGTGGAGCTCACGCCCCTGGACTCGGGGTAGATGGGGAAGAAACGTCCGTCGTCGGGGATACCGCCGTCCGCGAAGAGCGATCCGTTCACTCCTCCCGGAAGCGCGGGGACCTTTTCGACCTCAGGGTTTATCAGTGTGACAGTCCCACTTTTCTTTTGTACGGTCCCGCTTGCACGGACGAAGTCACCCACCACGAGCATCTTGGCCATGTATGGTTGATGGAACCACACGAGCTTCATCGTTCCGCTTGCGTCGCGAAGTGTTGCTTCGCCCATCGGCACTTTGCCACGGAAGGACTTTTTTGTGCCGACCTTCTCGACCTGTCCGTAGAGGGTCATGCGTTCGCCGTCTTGCGCGAGTTCGATCGGAGACGCACTCCCTGCGTCGATGTGGCGCACGGGGAAGTGATAGAGGAGATCGCGAATGGTCATGACTCCGAGCTTTTTGAGCGCCGCACGCTGTGTTTCGGCGATCCGTCCGAGGGTTGCAACGGGAGCGTCAAGTGTCATTGCCGGTTCTTTCATATTCCTCAATGATACGTGAGGAGAAGAATGCTGTCACTTTAGGCGGATGTTTGTCTTTTTCCAGCGAACTTGGCAAATTCGGAAATAAGCAAGAAGGAGAGAGCGATGCCCGCGATCTCGACGAATTGTAGCATCGAGAGAGGCTCGAAGCGGAAGATACGCATGACCGGCTCCACCGTGGTGGCGAGAAACATGACGAGTGCGGTTATCGCAAGCACGATGCCAAGGGTTGTGTTGTCATTCGTGCGCAGTTTGGAGATGATATTCTCTCTTTTTGATAGATTGACAAGAATGAGCACAACAACGAGGGCGATAAGGAGGAGAAATGCGTAAGTGCGCGCGATCGTTTCTCCGAAAGAGGGGAGCACGAGGAGATACGCGACAAAGATGATGCCACCGATCGCCGTTCCGCTTATTATCGGACTGAGAAGATTTTTCCACGCGACGATGCGGTCCCCTAGACGTCGCGGCCTCCTCCCCATGATATCCTTGTCCGCCTTGTCCGCTTCAAAGACGATCGTGCAGGTTGGGTCGATGATCATTTCAAGAAAGACGATATGGATCGGCATGAGTATGAGTGGTGTCCCAAAGACCACCGGAAGGATCGAAAGAATGATTATGGGAATGTGCACCGCGACCAGATAGTTGATGGCCTTTTGAAGGTTGTCATAGATGCGTCGCCCCATTTTTATCCCCGAGACGATCGAATTGAAGTTGTCGTCGAGTAAAACGATGGACGCCGCCTCGCGCGCAACATCGGTTCCGCGTTTGCCCATGGCGACACCGATGTGTGCTGCTTTGAGTGCCGGCGCATCGTTCACGCCATCTCCCGTCATCGCGACGACCTCTCCTAACTCTTTGAGTGTGCGTACGATAATGAGTTTTTGATGAGGACGAACTCGACTAAATATGTTCGTCTTGGTGATCATGTCACGCTTCTCTTCATCGGACATTTTTTCAAATTCATCACCGGTCACGACCGATGACGACACGAGACCGATCTGCTCAGCGATGTTGAGCGCGGTTTCTTTGTAGTCTCCGGTGATCATGATGATTCGGATCCCTGCGTCATTTGCGGCGCGTACCGATTCTTTGACCCCGTCACGAACAGGATCGGCGAGTCCGACAAGCCCAAGAAAAGTGAAGGGAATATCGTGTCGTTCCTCGGGGAGGATGTGTCCTTTGTGTTCCGCTTTTGCAACTGCGATCACTCTTAATCCCTCTTGTGCAAGTCCTCTGACCTTTTCAAGGATGTGAGTGCGTTCGTTTTCCGGAATATGACAGAGATCAAGAACAGACTCGGGGGCACCCTTGAGAGCGATATCGAAGGAGTCCGGAGACTTTTTGTATGCATGGGCGACGCAGAAATATTCCTCATTGAGTGGGTACTCTTTTGCAAGTTCGTAACCGTCATAGAGTGCTTCGGTGTCAAAATATCGTCGTCCTTCTTCGATGAAAGCGGTTTCCATCGGATCAAACGGTTTTCGTTGACTCGCGAGTATGCCATAAGTAATAAGTGTGTGTTCGTTCTGACCTTCTTCCGCAAGTACTTTTGTGATCGCCATCTCATTCTTGGTGATGGTGCCTGTTTTGTCAGTGCAGATAACCGTCGCGCCACCAAGTGTTTCGATCGCTGCCGCGCGACGGGTGAGTACATTGTGTTTTGTAAGTCTCCATGCCCCCATGGTCATAAAGAGAAGGAGGACGATAGGGAACTCTTCGGGTAGGATACCGATCGCAAGAGTGAGTCCGGCAAGGATTCCTTCGATGATCTTTCCGTCTCGCATGATCGAAAAGAGCGCAAGGAGTATACACAACATGACACCGACGATCGCGATCCATCTCACGAAGGTGGTGATCTCTTTTTGCAGGAGCGTACGCTCAACCTCGATCGAACGTAAGGAGTGCCCGATCTTTCCTAGCTCTGTGCTAAGTCCCGTTGAGGTCACTTCTCCATAACCGTGACCGCTTACGACCATGGTTCCCGAGTAGGCAAGGTTCTCGTCCTTTGTGTTTTTTGAAACAGGAACTGATTCGCCGGTCAGCATCGACTCATCAACGGAGAGGTTTGTCGCGCTCGTGAGGCGCATGTCCGCGGGGACGCGGTCTCCCTCGGAAAGCAGGACGAGATCCCCGACGACAACTTCTCTTCCCGGAATACGGATCTCTTTTCCGTCTCGCACGACAACGGCACGTGGACTCGAGAGCGCGGTGAGGGCTTGAAGTGACTTTTCCGAGCGGCGCTCCTGATAGAGTGAAATACTGATGACAACACCGATCGAAAGGAGAAGGAGTATCGCCTCCGTTTTGTCACCCAGGAGAAGGTAGAGTCCGCTTGCCGCGATAAGGAGCACGATCATCGGCTCTCTGATGATCTCCAGTAAAATATCAAGAATATGTTTTTCCTTCGCACTCGGGAGCTCGTTGTACCCGTTTTGTTGCAATCGTGAGCGCGCAACTTGCGCCGTGAGTCCTTTATTCATCTGAGTATTGTACTCCTTTTTACCTCCTCGCTCCACAGGAGAAGAGCTGTTTGGGAAACATGTGTTAGGACAATATTTTGCATGTTATTGAGTCTTTTTGTGAAATATCTCTTTAAGAGAAGGAAGATGCTCGTCTTGATTACCCACTTTGAGTATCGCAGGAATTGTGTTAGATTATGCATGCCCGAGGAATTTCTTTGGGGAGCGAAGAGGAATTCTGGGACGTTTTTCGCTTGTCGTTACCTTGGCGCAAGTGTGTGAAAACAACATATGGAGACGTGGCGGAGTGGTCCAAAAGTGGACATAGCCACCTCACTGCATTGGCAGTGTTCGGAAGGGAACAGAGTTCGGTGTGAAAACAACATATGGAGACGTGGCGGAGTGGTCCAAAAGTGGACATAGCCA
>CAZERF010000007.1:0-9359 GCA_964515375.1 uncultured Candidatus Saccharibacteria bacterium | reverse complement strand
CCTCACTGCATTGGCAGTGTTCGGAAGGGAACAGAGTTTGGTGTGAAAACAACATATGGAGACGTGGCTGAGTGGTCGAAAGCACCTCACTGCTAACGAGGCGTCCTGTAAAAAGGACCGTGGGTTCGAATCCCACCGTCTCCGCAAAAGTTGAGCAAATCGAAAGTTTTGCGGAGAAGAAAAAGTGCTCTGCTCTACTCTTGCACCATCTTCTCATTCTTGTATTTTTCTTTTCTCTTTTTGTTATACTTATGGATATGGAACAAGATCCTCTTCCTCGGGTGCGCAGGTCGTCAAAGATGGCATTCATCATCTTCGCCTTCTTTGCCGTGCTTGCGTGTGTGTATGCCTTCTTCGCTCCGCGCGCGACCGCTCCTCTCATTGGAGGGGCGAAGGACACGCACGGATGTTTGGTTGCGGCGGGGTATTCGTGGTGCGAAGCGCGTGGTGCGTGTGAGCGTTCGTGGGAACGCTACTGCACGTCCGCGACTCCAAAGCCCGCCACTTTCTCTTGCGCGGAAGGAAAAGAGATCATGGCGATCTTCTATCCTGACGACGATCAATACGTCGATCTTTTGCTGAGTGATGAGCGTGCGATCTCTGTTCCTCGTGCGATCTCCGCGTCCGGCGCCCGGTATGCGAAGGATGACGAATCGTTCGTCTTTTGGAATAAGGGAGATACCGCATTCGTGACGGAGAACGGAACGACAACCTTCGCGGATTGTCTTTTGCACCCTACTCTTTCCGAGGAATAAAAAAGGACGGCACATCGTGTGATGTGCCGTTGTTTTTTTAGCCTGCCATTTTCCTTACGCGCTCGTAGGCCTCGACACCTAGTTCGATCCGGAAACGTTCTCTGATGTAGAGGTCGTCGAGGTGGTCGATCCGCAAGTGAGGAATAAGCGGACGCGATACGACGCCGATCTCTTCTCCCGCTTCTTGTGCGTAGACAAAGAGCGCATGAGCGGTCTTTTCGAGTGTTGCAAATGAGAATTTGTATGGACCCTCTCCGTCGATCGGGTGCACAAAGAGCGTCAGTTCCTCGGCTCGTTGATAGCATTCTCGGAAAGAGTCTTCCGTCATCCCCTCGGTGCTCCGCGGGGTTTCGGGTCCCGGCTTCACGCACATGAGCGAGGTCATGCTTCCCCTGAAGAAGCGATCGCAGATCATGGCGAGGCGTTGCCCAACGTGAAGGAAGTCATCTGCGGTGATCGCTTGTTTGGGTACGAATGAGATGTAGTAGAATTGTATGCCGTAACGCTCGAGGCGTTTTGCTTCGAGTTCGTCAGGATGCGCGCCACGGGGCGGAAAAAGGGGAAGGAACAGGTTTGCCATATGAACTCCTTTTAGGTGTTGGTAGACTTCTGTTTGCACCATAACATCTTTGATATATCTGTCAATGTCGCACTGTGGGGGATGTCTTGTAAAAAAGATAAGATCATGGTATAATGAGAGAGTACAAGTTCTTTTCACCTCTTTAGGGTTGGTCCGACCATTTCGGACTTTTTTCTTGAAGGAGGACATCATGTCCAACACTCTGTTTGCGAATCCTTGGGGTTCGTATGTCGACCTGTGCTTCGACGCGCACAGGCAACTTGTGCAAGGTCCGCTCGATGGCATGTTCGCGAGCTTGTGCGCGACGATGGGGGAGGCGATCGCGAAGGCGCGGACTCCACCCACTCGTGACACGGTTGCTTCAACCTTTGCGCTCGCGCCGGACTTTGTCGTTGTTCCGCTCGAGGAGCAGTTCGCACGGATCGCCAAGACCTTCAAGGCCAAGCCCTCACGCGAGTTACTCGCGCGGTGTGCTGACCTTCCGGATCTTCTGTCGATCGTCCCCGAAAAGGATCTGTCGTTCACTCAGTGGATGGCGTTTCCTGTCCCTGAAGCGATCGACGAGTCCGCGCTCCCGCATCGCGTGTACTGGCAAGCGATCCGGACTCTCGGCCTTCCGCTTGCGCTGTATTACTACAGACAGACCAAGCAGGGATTCATCGTTCCTGATGAACGATCCCTTCGCGCGGTCGCGGAGTTGCGCGCGGTGCAGAAGAGCCCCGTTCTTGTCCTCCCGGTCCAGATCGCCGGGCGAGTGGGAGAATCTGCTGACTTTTCGCGTGCCACATTCGCGAAGAATGAGTTCGGCATCCCCTCCTATGCGCTTCTTTCCTGGGCGCGGATCCATCGCGATCTCTTTGCCACGGAAGGACTCGGTCTTCTTGCGTTGGGTGAGCATTATGCGCCCGCGGGGGACGGATGTGTCTCGGGTGTGCCGGCCTATCGACGGGTCGAAGATGATCATCGTGCGGACGGTGATCTCGCGATGAGTGCGGTTCACTCGGGGCGCGCATATGCGTCCTACGGCGCGGTCACGGGCTTCTCGTGGAAATGTTCATGAAGTACTTTTGCCGCTCACATTGCGTGAGCGGCTTTTTCTTGACGAATATCTTGTGTTCGTTTATCATTCAAACATACATTTGAATGAATGTATGCTATGAACAAGCGCGATACATCGTTCTCAGAGAAAGAGTTGGCCATGCGCCTCAAGGTGCTCGGCGATCCTCATCGTATGCGGATCCTTCGAATACTCCTTTCTCCTGATCCGGTCTGTGTCTCTCGTATCGCGAAGGAGACGGGGGTTTCGGTTGCGGTTGCGTCGCATCATCTGCGCGCGCTCGCTTCACTCGACATTCTTGCTCCGGTGCGCGATGGGAAACGGGTGTGTTATCGCTTGGTCCCATCCTCATTCACAAGGGAGATCACACGCATTATTGCGCGTTGTCGCTCGTGAGTATTATTCGCTATATACTAGGACCATGCAGACGGAAGTACTTATGTATACGATCCCGAACTGTCGGTATTGTGCCGCGGCGAAGGACTATCTCAATACAAAGGGGATAGTATTCCGCGAGATCGATGTGCTTGCGAACGACAAAGAATTCGCACGCGAGATGATCGAAAAGAGCGGACAGAAGACCGTCCCCGTTGTCGATTGGAACGGAACGATCATTGTCGGGTTCAAACCGGAGGAATATGACGCGCTCATGAGCGTATCGTGACCTCGCCTCTCTTTATTATCATTAGTTATTTTTTATTTTATGTCACACGTTATCAATGCCACTGCGACGGATTTTGGAAAGGTCGTACTTGAGTCGGAGAAGCCCGTACTTGTCGATTTTTGGGCGCCATGGTGTCGCCCGTGTCAAATGATGGCCCCGATTTTGGACGAGGTCTCCGTTGAAAAGCATGAGCAGTTGACCATCGTCAAAGTGAATGTCGATGAGCCCGAGAACGCGGAGCTCGCGCAACGTTACGAGATCCGCAGCATTCCGAACATGAAATTATTCAAGGGAGGAGCTGTGGTGAAGGAGGTTGTCGGACTGCACATGAAGGAAGATCTTATTCGTGAGGTCGAGGGGAGTCTCTAGATTCTCGGGAGGGCGGGGAACCCTCTTCTCCATGTTTTTCTTTCAAAAAACACCGGGATAGCCCGGTGTTTTAGTGTGCGACCGCGATCGCAAGAACGCGTCTTGGCGTGTGTGCCTTGAGCGCGCGTTTTGCGTCGTTCATTGTCGCGCCCGTCGTTATGACATCGTCGATCAAGATCACGGTCTTGCCGGTCACAATGTCGGAATTCTTCACTTCGAAGATATGATCAACGTTCTCTTTGCGTTCCCGACGGGTCTTCGTGCGCGCTTGAGGAGCGATCTCTTTCTTTTTATAAAGGACGTCATCGCAGACACGGATCGCGAGCCCGTCCTTTTTCCCTGATTCCGCGATCGTGCGCGCGATGATGCTGGCGTGATTGTATCCGCGGACCGCAAGACCTTTTGTGCTTGCGGGAATGGGGACAAGAAGTATCTCTTCTGTTTTGCGATGCGGACCGTACGCGAGTTGCTTGAAGAACTCACGATAGAGTGCGGTACCGAAGTATTTTCCGAGCGCGCGTCGACGTTCATATTTGAGCGCGCGGATCGCTTTTTTGACAATGGGGTTCTGGTAGTCAAAGAGTGTTGCCGTTGTTCCCGAGAGTGCGACCGGTCGCGTGGTTATCCGTCGTTCGCAGATGGCACATAGCGCGGAACTTTGTTTTCCGCATTCAATGCAGTGTTCAGGAAAGAGTGTGTTCAAGATATCTTCGAGCATGGTCTGTTATCATGAAGTGTACTCATGTTTTGACTCTTGTAAATCACGAGTTTCGTCCGTCGGACCCTTTCTTGTGGAATGTACACATGGAAATAAAAAAAGCTCTGTAGTATGATGGGGAAATGGAAAATCCCCTTGAAAAGATTATTGCGAACATCCTTCCCAAAAAGGGCGGGAACGGTGTTGTCGGACTCGACATCGGGAGTTCGTTCATCAAAGCGGTTCAACTTCAAAAGAAAGGAAACAAAGCGGTGCTTGATACGTATGGAGAGATCGCACTTGGTCCGCTTGCGGGGCTCGAAGTGGGTCAGGCAACCAACCTCTCCGTGGATAAGACTGTTGAGGCCATCAACGATCTCTTTACTGAGGCCAAGATCACCTCGCGCAATATCGTGCTCTCTCTTCCGCTCACGTCGACGTTGCTCACCGTCATTGAGATGCCCGATCTCGGCGACGCGAAGCTAAAGGAAATGGTTCCTATTGAAGCGCGCAAGTATATCCCGACTTCCGTTTCGGAGGTCGCCCTCTCATTCTGGAAGATCCCTAAATTAAATCGCACGTATGTTGACCCTGACGAAGAAGAACGTCGCAAGGGAGAGATCCCGAAGGTTGATGTGCTTTTGGCTGCGGTGCACAATGATGTGCTTGCTCGGTACAATGACATCGCCAAAAAGATCGGCGCAACCGAAATCACTTTTGAGATCGAGGTCTTCAGTACGATCCGTTCTTCCCTTACTCGCGATTCCGGACCGACCATGATCGTGGATATTGGCGCCACCAACACCAAGATCGTCATGGTAGAGGAGGGGGTCGTGCGGAGTTCGCATCTGACCAATGTGGGGTCTCAAGATATTTCACTGGCGCTCTCTCGTTCGCGGGGGGTCTCAATGCTTGAGGCGGAAGAGATCAAACGTGAGTTTGGACTCGAGGGTGACCCCGCAGATGGAACGATCGCGGAGATCGTGCGACTTGCGGTTGAGCGTGTCTTCTTTGAGGCAAATCGGCTCTTGACCCGCTATCAGCAGGACAAGCGCATCATCATTAATCAGGTCATTTTGACCGGAGGGGGTTCGCTTCTCAAGGGAACGCTGCCTCTTGCGGAGCGGTGTTTTGAAACACGCGTGAAGTACGGGGATTCGTTCGGAAGGGTAGAGTCACCGGCTGTCGTCGCGCCGGTACTCAAGGATTCTGGACCTGAGTTTGCGGTCGCGATCGGACTCGCACTTCGTAATCTCTGAAAAAATATCTTACCCTGTGTATAGCAATGCTCGCCAGAGTATCGTTTTGTTTGTAGAATAGATAAAGAAATGGCGAACCCACTCGAGACATCCTTCATTCCCCAACAGCCCCTCCTTAAGGCGGAGGGTACTTCTGCACGCCGCGAGCCTCTCAATACCGCAATGGTCATCTCGCTTATTATCTTTTTTGTTGCGGTCGCAGTGACGGGGGGTATGTACTATTGGAGGAGTGTCGTCGTTAAAACCGTCGAAGAAAAAAAGTTAGCACTCCAAGAAGCAGAGAGTCAGTTCTCTATCGACCAAGTTCGTTATTACGAGCGGCTTCAGGTTTCGCTCGATACGGCAAAGAAACTTGTGGATGAACACACCATATTCTCAGTAGTCTTCGATCTGATCGAGCGAAACATCGCTCAGAATATCGGTTTGACAGGATTGCAATATGCTAATGATCTTCAGAAGGGAACAGTCGTTACCTTGAAGGGGCAAGCACCTTCATACGCCGCACTTTATTTTCAGATCGAGCAATGGAAGAAGACCGAAACGGTCACGGCGGTTGAGCTTGAAGACTTCTTGCTTGATGATACAACAGGAGTCGTCAATTTCAGTGCAATGCTTTCGGTTGACCCTGCATCGCTCCGTCAAACGACGGTGCTTGTTGCGGAAGAGCGCAGGGCGAAAGCAGTGGCGGATGCATTAGTCGTGGCGCCCGAGAATAATCCTTTACCACAATGAACCGCTATCTCATCCCCGCCTTCTTCTTGCTCCTTTCGGTCGGACTTTATATCCGGTATATCGACCCTTATTACGCGGCGGTCACGGCGGGGCAGGCGCGCATTGCGGAGTACGACAAGTTACTTACAGACGCTCGTACTGCGAATGAAAAGCTTGCTCAGCTCAAAAAAACCGAAGAATCTTTTCCTGTAGGGTATCGCACTTCTCTCGACACGATCCTTCCCGAATCTGTCGACCCTCTTCGTCTTGTGATCGATACCAATGGAATTGCCGCACTGCGCGGGTTGCAGGTAAAAAGCCCACTTTTTGACACAGAAGACGGACGCCCCGGTTCTTCCGTTGCGCTACAGGAGAATACCTTTACTTTTACCGTGAGCGCTCCGTACGCAATATTTCGCCTGTTCCTACGCGATCTTGAATCAAGTCTCGCGCTCCACGATCTCTCAGGGCTGACGTTTACGTCGATGGAGTCTTCTGACATTGCGACAGTGAGTGGTATTAGTCCGGAGCTTCGTGCGTACGATTACGAGATCAAGGTCACAACTTACTCACTCCCTAAATGACCATCCTGTTATGATTAAACAACTTTTCCTGGATATTTTGGTTGTTGTATTAATACCGGTACTTGCGGTTGGGGCATACTTTCTCTGGTTTCGTATTGACAGTGGTCCACTTCTTTCGGCAAAAAGTGAGATGCTTCGTACGGATGCGGGGGAGCCGGGCAATACAACGAAGATCGCACTTCAGGCTCTTTCTCGTATCGTGTTGAATGACGCATTGTTCACAAGTCCGACCTACCTCAACCTTAAGCTTTACACTGTCGATATTCCCACTTCAGAGTTTTCTCGAGAGTATCCCTTTACTCCTTCTCAAACCGTACATGACATGTTGCGCCGTAGTCGAGCGGGAGGAGCGACGGCACAATCAGATACTTCTCCCGCACGCGTCCAGTCTATTTCATTGCAACTTGACCTCCTTCGTGACTCAGAATTACGGTGACTTCAGTGAGTGCTGAGTTCTTTTTTTTGACTTTTCCCCCTTGTGGAGGTTTCTTTCCTTAGCTGGGTCTGTTATCATGGAAAGTATCGAATGATCATTTTCTCTCCATGAGCTTTCTTTTGTTTCTATCGCAAAAAGGTCTTTTTCGGGAAGATGACATTTCCGAGCTTTCTTCGCAAGCCGAGCGCAATCCCGGCGGCATCGACGCGATACTTGAGCGTGGAGGAATGACCTCCGAACAGCTTGCCGCGCTCAAGAGCGAATATTACGGGATCGATTCGCGGATGCTTGAAGGGTATAAGGTTCCGATGGATGTTCTCAAACTTGTCCCTGAGGAATCAGTGCGTCACTATCAGATCGTTCCTCTTGATATCATTGATGGAGTGCTTGAGATCGGAATTGTTGATCCCGATCATACGCAAGCGCGCGATGCGGTGCAGTTCATCGCCTCAAAGCTTGGGATGCCGTTCCGACTCTTTGTGATCTCGTCGCTTGATTTTGGTCAGGTGGTCGATCAGTATCAGAATCTTTCAGGGGAGGTCAATAAGGCACTTTCTGAATTGAACAAGGATGCTGATGCTGCGGTCATTGAGGAGGTAAGTTCAGACAACGTGTCTTCGACCGACACCCATGAGCACGAGGAAACCCGTGATGGTGAAACCAAGATCGTTGAGGATGCTCCTGTTACAAAGATCGTTGCTGTTATTCTGAAACATGCGGTCGAAGGTAACGCGTCCGATGTGCACATTGAACACACCGGGGAGAAGGTGCGTGTGCGCTTTCGTGTCGACGGTGTGATGTATACGTCACTCATTCTCCCTGCGAATATTCATAATGCCGTTGTTGCACGCATCAAAATCCTTTCCTCCATGAAGCTTGACGAGAAGCGCAAACCGCAAGACGGTCGCTTCAGCGCGCGCATGGACGGAAAAAAGGTTGATTTCCGCGTATCGACGTTTCCCGCGTATTACGGCGAGAAGGTGGTGATGCGTATTCTTGATTCAGGAAAGGGGGTGAAGACGCTTGATATGATGGGACTTTCTCCGGAGAATCTTGCGCTTGTGCGTGACGCGATCAACACGCCCTACGGACTCATTTTGGTCACGGGGCCGACAGGGTCCGGAAAATCCACGACACTCTATGCCATGTTGAACGAGTTGGATCGTGAGAAGCGCAATGTTATCTCACTCGAAGATCCTGTCGAATATAATATTTCCGGAGTCAATCAGTCTCAAGTACGCCCCGAGATCGGTTATACCTTTGCAACGGGACTCCGTTCGATATTGCGTCAAGACCCCGATATCATCATGGTTGGTGAGATCCGCGATAAGGAGACGGCGCAGCTTGCGGTACAAGCGGCACTCACCGGACACTTGGTCTTTTCTACTTTGCACACCAACAACGCCGCTGGTGTTATTCCTCGTCTGATTGACATGGAGGTCGATCCATACCTTATTGCCCCAACTCTCATCATGGCTCTGGGGCAGCGACTTCTTCGTACGATGTGCCCTGAATCCAAAAAAGAGATGCCAATGTCGGAAAGTATGCGCATGATGGTCGATCGTCAGTTCGGAGACCTTCCGGAGGCAGTTCGTTCTCAAATCGTCATTCCCGACCATGTTTACGAGGCCGTTCCTTCGCCGTCTTGTCCTTCCGGCACCAAGGGGCGCACCGCGGTCTTTGAATTCTTGAAGATGGATCGCGATCTTGAACATGTCATCTTGACCAACCCGGTCGAACAAGCTGTTTACGAAGCCGCGCGCGCAAAGGGAATGCTTACGATGAAAGATGACGCACTCATGAAGGCGTTCTCCGGGGTCATACCGTTTGATGAGATCAACAATATTGTGTAGGTCCGCTCGAGTGACGTGTGGTGTCGAGATTTTATGCACAGTCGCTCTTCTGGTCGACATGTGTTCTCTTTGGGAATTGTGTTATGATTGAAACGTATGAATAAAGAAGACCCCCGTTCTTATCATGTATTCGTGATCGATGACGATGTGTTTTTGCTCGATATGTATGCGACGAAGTTCACACAACGTGAGTTTCAAGTTTCTTCCGCTCCGGGAACTCTCGAAGCGCTTGAGAAGTTGCGCGGCGGACTTGCTCCCGACGTGATCGTGGTCGACCTCGTGATGCCCGCAATGGACGGGTTTGAATTCCTCGAAGTCGTGCGTAACGAGAAGCTTGCTTCGAACGCAGTGATCATTATCCTTTCAAATCTTGGTCAGCAAGAAGATATCGACC
>CAZERF010000006.1:0-86521 GCA_964515375.1 uncultured Candidatus Saccharibacteria bacterium | reverse complement strand
TATCGACCGCGGGCTTGCGCTTGGTGCGTCAGGATATATCATCAAGGCGTCAGCGACCCCGTCGGAGGTTGTCGAGAAAGTATTAGAAGTGCTCGACAATCGAGCGAAGAACTAGCATGTCATCATGACCCAAGCTGAATCCCGAAAAGAACTCGAAGAACTTGTTTTGACCGTCATTCACGAGGGTGCCTCCGACCTCCATCTTGTTGTCGGCCGCCACCCTACGATCCGTGTTTCGGGAGAACTCATTCCGCTCGTCAAAAAACCTATCTTGGAGTCTGATGACACACTCGGTATCGTCAAAGAACTCTTGGATGAAGTGAATTTCAAAAATTTTTTGGAAACAAAAGAGATGGATTTTTCGTTCTCCTTCGGAAAGGAGGCGCGTTTTCGCGGGAATGCGTTCTTCCAGAAGGGGACCATCGCGATCGCGCTTCGTCTCATCCCGAAGCATATCAAGACACTGCAAGAACTCGCTCTTCCTCCGATCCTCGAAATGTTCACGCGGCGCAAACAGGGATTCTTTCTTGTGGTGGGTCCGGTTGGACAAGGAAAGTCCACCACCCTCGCCGCGATGATCGAAATGGTCAATCAGGAGCGTGCCGAAAACATCATCACGATCGAGGACCCGATCGAGTATGTCTTTACTCCGGATCGTTCGATCATCAGTCAGCGCGAAGTGCGTTTCGATACTGCCGATTTCCATGTGGCGCTTCACGCATGTTTCCGTGAGGATGTCGATATTATTTTGATTGGTGAAATGCGCGGACTTGATACGATCTCGACTGCGGTGACCGCCGCCGAAACGGGGCATATGGTCTTTTCGACACTGCACACCAACAACGCCGCTCAAACGATCGATCGTATCATCGACTCATTCCCGCCCGAACAGCAAGACCAGATCCGTGTGCAGCTCTCCGGTTCGCTTGCGGGAATCTTCTCGCAACGCCTTATTCCTCGCATCTCGGGCGGACTTGTTCCCGCGTACGAGCTCTTGATCAACAACAACGCGGTCGCCAACTTGATCCGCGAACGTCGCACACACGAAGTACCGATGGTCATCGAGACCGGTTCCGAGCTCGGCATGATCGACATGAACCGCTCACTTGCGGAACTTGTTCGCGCGGGGGAGATTACCGCGGAGAATGCCTACCTTCATTCATTTAACCCGCGTGCCCTGGAGCGCATGATCTAATCCCTTAACTGTTTCTCCTTATGCTTTATCGATACAAGGCGATCGACCAGACCAACGACGACGAACGTTCGGGTACCATCGAGGCCGCGACTGTTGACGTAGCGATCGCCGCGCTCCAGCGACGCAAGTTCGTTATTGTGTCGATCGTCGGCGCTGACGATATTCCGTTTTGGGAGAAGGCATTCTCGGGAGGGAGAAAGGTGAACTATCGCGATGTTGTCATTCTTTCGCGCCAGATGGCGACATTGTTCCAGGCGCAAGTTTCGGCGCTCCGCGTCTTCCAGCTCCTTTCCGCTGAGGTAGAGAACGATCTCTTGAAGATCCGACTGAACGAGGTCTCTGAGGATATCCAAGGAGGAATGTCGCTTTCCAACGCGCTCGGAAAGCACCCCGATGTCTTTTCGGATTTTTATGTGAACATGGTTCGCGCGGGAGAGGAGTCGGGCAATCTTTCAAATACCTTCGGTTACTTGGCCGACTATCTTGATCGCACCTACGAGCTGATCTCAAAGACACGCAACGCGCTCATCTACCCCGCGTTCGTCATCGTTGTGTTCATCGCGGTCTTGATCCTCATGTTGGTGCTCGTCATCCCGAAATTCTCCGCGATCATCCTTGAGACAGGGCAAGACCTTCCGTTCTATACGATGTTCGTGATCGCACTCTCTAATTTCTTGCGGGATTATGGACTCATTTTGCTTGTGATTGCGACCGGACTAGGTGTCTTTGTGTGGCGATTTTTCCATACCGACAAGGGGAGAGAGTTTTGGGCACGGGTTTCATTGTCTATTCCGTATATCGGCGATCTGTTCCACAAGCTCTATCTCGCGCGTATCGCCGACAACTTAAACACGATGCTCACCTCGGGGATATCGATGGTGCATGCCGTGGAGATCGCGGGTGCGATCGTGGGGAATGATATCTATAAGAACGTTATGTTGGACGTCGCGGAAGATGTGCGTTCCGGTGTTTCGCTCTCGAACGCCATGGCGCGTCATGTCGAGATTCCCGGTATCATGACGCAGATGATCAAGGTTGGCGAAGAAACGGGTGAGGTGGGGAACATTCTTGAGACCCTCGCGAAGTTCTATAAGCGTGAGGTCGATAATGCCGTCGACACGCTGATCGGTATGATCGAGCCCGCCATGATCGTGATGCTTGGTGTCGGCGTCGGAGGACTCCTCACGTCCGTCTTGATGCCGATGTACGATGTCGCCTCGTCCTTCTAGTCGCGTACGTATCCTTCGTCGCAAAAGTCTACAAAAGACCGCTCTTTCGCAAGTGGTCTTTTGTTGTTTTTGAGAGCGCAATTTTGTGATCGATGGCCCATTGACGCGGAAAGAAGAGAGGAGTAGTCTTTATTCCTTCAGGGTACTTCCGCTTTGCCGCGACCACCCTTCCTTATCCATCTCACTTATCCACAGGGAGCACCCCCAATTTTTCCTTAACGTGGTACCATAAGTGTATTGCCTGCGTGTGCGGGCAGTGTGATATGCACATGCGTTTGCAGTGAATAGGGAATGAGTGGGACCCATTCTCCCTGTCCGCACCGCAAAAGTTTTATTATTTATTAGTTTTCTCTTTATATGTTCAAGACAATCAAGAACACAAGAAAGGGTTTCACCCTGATCGAGCTCCTCGTTGTGATCGCGATCATTGGTATCCTCTCCTCGGTCGTGCTCGCATCGCTTTCGACGGCGCGCCAGAAGTCTCGTGACGCAAAGCGCATCTCCGATATCGGGCAGATTCAGCTTGCGCTCGAACTTTATTTCGATCAGTCGCAGAGTTACCCGTCGACGACGCCGGGTGGATTCACTGGAGCCGATGCAGCAGTCAAGCTCCTTGAGCAGGTGAAGTTTATGCCCCAGACCCCTATTCCTCCGAGTGGTGGAAGTGCGACCTATATCTATCATGGGATCACTCAGTCCGGTGGCCTTGCGGATTGTACTGGTTCAGCATGTTTGAGCTATGTTGTTGCGGTTGCGCTTGAGCGTGAGGACAATGCAGTCTTGGATACGGATGCCGACGTTATCACTACCGGTGGTACGGTCATGGACGGAAACACCGCCACCTGTCTTTCGGGAGGCGGAACACCTGAGCGCTGCTACGACATCCAGCCGTAGTCTCTGTGTAAAAAAAAGACCGAGCCCTCGAGGGCTCGGTTTTTTTTGTAGAGATGAGAATCCCGAAGACTTCGCTTGTGCGGGGAGTCGGGTTCGGGGTTCCTTATTCTTTGTGGTCTTGTGTTATACTCGAGCTATGGAATATCTCATCGTCGTTCTCATTGCCGCTGTCTTCGGCGTTATTATTGGAAGCTTTTTGAATGTGGTGATCTATCGCTTGGGGAGTGGTGCGGGTATGAATGGACGCTCGAAGTGTCTCTCGTGCGGGAAGACGCTTACTCCGCGGATGCTGGTTCCGATCATGAGCTTCGTACTCCAGAGGGGGAGATGTGCACATTGTGGAGTGAAGGTGTCGTGGCAGTATCCGCTCGTTGAACTTGCAACAGGACTCCTCTTTGCGCTTGTCGTGCTTCATCATGGGGCTGCATTTTCTACCTTCGTTTCTCCTGCTTTGTTTTATGTCATGCTTGATATGTGCATATGGGCGACCTTGCTTGTTATTTTTGTCTACGACTTGAAACATAAGATCATTCCTGATCGTCTCGCGCTTCTCTTCGCGCTTCTTGCGGGGGTATTGTTGGCGTTGAAGTATAGTGACGGAGTCTTTCCGATCCGCTATATCCCGATCTTTGACACGGTGCCCTGGTGGATCGACCTCGCGGCGGGACCGCTCCTCTTTGCTCCGTTCGCACTCTTGTGGTTCCTCTCCGCAGGACGCGCGATGGGACTCGGTGACGCCAAGCTTGCGGTTGGGATCGGTTGGTTCTTGGGTTTTTCGGGAGGTATCTCGGCGCTCGTGCTCGGCTTTTGGATCGCGTTCTTCCCGAGTCTTGCGTTGTTGTTTCTTCGCAGTAAACAGTTTACAATGAAGAGCGAGATACCGTTTGCCCCTTTTCTTGTCCTCGGTACGCTCGTTGTGTATGTGTTCGGAGTCGACCTGTTGCGCTTGACGTTTTGAACGATGAAAAATTCACCACAGAAAGGGTTCTCAATATTGGAACTTATCGTCGCGATCGGCATCTTTATTGTACTCACAACGGTTTTGCTTGCTAATTACAATTCGATCAATCGACGACTCGCACTCGATACCTTGGCGCATCAGATCGCACAGTGGGTGAGAGAGACCCAGGTGTCTGCAATGGGTGTGCGCCCGCAGGCGGGAGAATTCAACCGCGGCTTCGGGCTCCATTTTTCAATGACTGATCCGACTCAGTTTGTTTACTTTGCCGACTTTCCTGCGGCACCTTCCTTGCACGGAAATAAGATCTACGATGGACTCGGAGAGTTTTCTTGTGGGGATGCGGGGACCGAATGCGTGCAAGCGATCTCGGTCTTACAGGGGAATGCTGTCGCGCTTTTGTGTGGAGAGCTTGGTCCTGCGCAAGTCCCTTCCTTTCAGGGCGCATGTCCGAGTGGGCATGATGAGCTCAGTGCCGTGAATATCGTCTTCCTTCGACCCGACCCGGATGCGGCGATCTTTGGGTATTCCGGCGGTGTATTGAAGGAGTATGGTAATGCAAAGATCCGCGTGCGTTCGGTCGTCGATCATGAGCGCACGATCAGTGTGTGGACGACCGGTCAGGTCACCGTTGAATGAGCAATACTTTTTTATGACACATTTTCCTCGAAAAACATCCGCTTCCCAGGGTTTCACATTGCTCGAGATGATCGTCTCGACATCGATCTTTATTATTGTCATGTTGGTTATGATCGGTGCATTGGTGAGTTTGAGCGACGCAAGTCGAAAAGCGCGCTCTACGCGTATTGTCCTCGACAATCTCTCGGCGGCACTTGATTCGATGTCGAGAACGATCCGCATGGGAAGTCATTTTCATTGCGGTTGCGAAGATGGTCCTATTGAGTACGCGGGTGCAACCAAAGACTGTAAAATGGAGGGTCCTTCGACGGGTACTGGCGGGGATGTCTGCCTCGCTTTTGAAGGTCCGAACGGGAATCCCCAAACGGCGGATGACCAGATCGTGTATCGTCTGAATGATAATCGAATTGAACGTTCGACTGATGGCGGAGACTCGTTCATTGCGCTCACTGCTCCCGAGATCGAGGTAACAAAACTCCAATTCTTTGTTTACGGCACAACTGAAGATGAATATCAGCCTGTTGTAACGTTGCTTTTGCGGGGTACCGCCGCGGTCACCCCGCGTACGCGAAGCAACTTTAATATTCAGACGACGATCGCACCGCGAACGCCCAACTTCTCCCAACTATGAACATTCGTTCTCATTCCGGAATCACGCTCGTTGAGTTGGTCGTTGCGGTCGGCGTGCTTACCTTTGCGATCGCGGGACCGATGACACTCGCCTCTTCAAGCTTGCGCGCGACTCGCGACGCGGAGAACGAGCTCATCGCGACACATCTTGCTCAGGAGGGGATCGAGATCATTCATAGTGTACGGGACAACAATTCCGCGAAAGATGACGATCCCAGCGCGCTTGACCACAAAGGGTGGACAAAGAAAGTGGTTGATATTGTGAGCGCCTGCGGGGGTACATACGGATGTGTGGTTGATGTGACAGGTCGCAACCCTTCCAGGTGGCAGACGAGCGTATTCTCTAAATGTTTGAATGATGCGAATTGTCTTGATCAGAACCGAATATATACCCATCGAACAACGGGATTTTATCGTCAAAGCGGCTCAACACTCCCTACTCCACATTGGACACCCTCGCCGTTCCGCCGTACTGTGCGTGTTGTTGTTGTCGATCCAAAGCGTGAACTTCGTGTCATCTCCACTGTTTCGTATACAAGCATTTCTGGCACAACCCGAAACGTTGAGGTTTCGACAGTCCTTTACAATTGGTTTCCTTATCTTGAAATACCATGATGCGCCCCTTTTTTCTTTTTGGAGGAAAGGATACAAAGGGTTACATCCTTCTCCTCTCAATTTTGGTTTCGAGCATCATTCTCGCGCTTTCCTTCAGTGTCTATGCGATCTCGATCAAGGAGGTTATTTTGGCGTCCTATCTCAAGGATTCAGCGAAGGCATTTGCGGCTGCGGATCGCGCAATCGAGTGTGCGCTGTATTGGGAGCGCTCTTATCCTCAGAATGGCATGCCGTATTCTATCTATCCGACTTCAACCGACTACGTCTCTCCTTGGGTGCTTGATTTTACACTGTATCCTCGTGGAAACATTGTTTGCGATGGACAACGGATAGCAATGACAAGCCCCGCGCAGTCAAATTGGCAAGAGACACGTACTCCTGGAACCGGTGAAGCGACATTCTGGATCCATTACATAGACAACGCAACCTGTGCCCAGGTGCACGTGCGCAAGACACTCATCGGTGGAACGGTGTTTACCGCAAACGGATTCAATACGTGTGACGAGACGAATCCTCGTCGTGCAAACCGTACGATACAGGTCACCAGTAATATTTGAGCGAACGACCGTCATTTTGAAAAGTGCCGCTTTGCGGCCCTTTTTGTTATAATTTCTCCATGAACGAACCCAAAACGCGTGTTCCCCGGGATGCTCGAGATCGTGTGCTGAAGTTGCGAAAAGTGATCGAGCATTACCGCACGCAGTTTCATGTCTATGACAAAGAAGAGATTATTCCCGAAGCGCTTGATAGCTTGAAGCACGAACTTGCGGTGCTCGAGGAAAAGTACCCCGAGCTTATCACTCCGCAGTCGCCGACGCAGCGGATCGGGGGTGCGCCACTTCCCGAGTTCACAAAGGTCACACACCGTATCGCACAGTGGTCACTCAACGATGCTTTTTCGGAGGAGGATATCAGAGATTTTGACGAGCGGGTTCGTCGCTTTCTCGAACAAGCACTTGGTCGCTCGGTCACCCCGAGTTATATCTGTGAACTCAAGATTGACGGACTCAAGATCGTGCTTAGCTACGAGAAGGGTCTCTTGGTGACCGCGGCAACGCGCGGTGACGGGAAGGTGGGTGAGGATGTGACGTCTAACGTCCGGACCATTGAATCTGTCCCGCTCGAACTTCCCGAGCCGGTCGATATGACCGTTGAAGGGGAAGTGTGGCTCTCAACACGCGAGCTTGCCCGGATCAATGCGGCGCGCGAGGCGGGGGGAGAAGCACCCTTTGCCAATCCGCGCAACGCCGCCGCCGGTTCTATTCGCCAACTTGACCCGAAGATCGCCGCCGCTCGCAGGTTGGACACATTCATCTATGAACTTGCCGCATGGGACCGCGCACTCCCCAAGACACAGTATGACGCGCTTTTGGAATTGCGCCGATTGGGGTTCAAGGTCAATCCTCATGCGCGCCGTGTTGATGGCGTCGATGGGATCATTTCATTCTGGAAGGAGTGGCAGGTGAAGGCGAAAAAGGAGCACTATTGGATCGACGGCGTGGTGGTGAAGGTTGATGAGCGGGAGCTTCAGTCTCTTCTTGGGTACACCGGAAAGGGGCCACGTTTTGCGATCGCATTCAAATTCCCGACCGAACAAGTAACGACTATTGTCGAGGATATTGTGCTCCAGGTGGGGCGGACGGGGGTGCTTACTCCCGTTGCGCATCTGCGCCCGGTCTCCGTACTCGGCACGGTGGTCTCTCGCGCGACATTGCACAATGAGGACGAGATCAAACGACTCGACGTGCGTGTCGGAGATACGGTGGTCTTGGAGAAGGCGGGGGATGTCATTCCCGATATCGTGCGCGTGCTTCCCGAGTTGCGCACAGGGAAAGAAAAGCCGTATGTTTTCCCGACTCATGTGGAGGCATGCGGGGGGGATGGAAGGATCGAGCGTGTGCCGGGCCAAGCGGCGTATCGGTGCGTCAACAAGAATTCATTTGCACAACTTCTGCGCGCATTGTCTTACTTCACTTCAAAAAGCGCGTTCAACATCGAAGGACTCGGACCAAAGATCGTTGAAGCACTTATGAAGGCGGAACTTGTTGTAACCCCGGTTGATTTCTTTACCCTAACGAAGGGCGATCTCTTGGAGCTCCCACATTTTGGTGAGCGTTCCGCGGAGAATCTCCTTGCGGCGATCGCGGCGAGGCGACGGATCGGATTGGCGCGATTTGTAACGGCGCTTTCGATCGAACATGTAGGCGAAGAAACCGCGCATCTTCTTGCTCGTGAGTTTGGCGACCCCGACACGCTTTTTTCCGCGACAACGGACGCGTTGATTCGTGTTGACGGTGTGGGGGAAGTGGTTGCTCGTTCGTTCGTCTCGTGGGTTGCCCATCCTGAACACAGCGCAATGCTCGCGCGGTTGCGAAAGGAGATCGAGATCATTCCTGAGAACAAGGAAACGAGCGAGGAAGGCCCGTTCTCCGGAAAGACGGTTGTTTTGACTGGTGGACTCTTGTCCCTTTCTCGCGATGAGGCTAAAGAACTGATCCGTTCGTCGGGTGGAAAGGTTGCAAGCTCGGTCTCCAAAGAGACGGACATTGTCGTTGCGGGGACTGAGGCCGGATCAAAGCTTGCGCGCGCGAAGGAGCTTGGAATACCGATCATGAACGAAGATGAATTTCTCGGACTTTTGAGGAAGTAGTATGCGGCTGCGGTGCTTGCCCGCCTCCTTTTCGCCTTTCGTAAAATAGGGTAGGATAAGACCATGTTGACCAAAGAAGATATTGAGCATCTTTCCGTGCTCGCGCGTGTGGCGATCTCCGAGGAAGAAAAGGAGTATTTTGCCGCCCAGCTTGATTCTGTATTGACCTATGTTTCCGAGATCGGGAAGGTTGCGACCGAGGAAGTTTCTCCGGACGAATTGCCGCCGATCGTGCGTGCGGGAGACCTGCGCAATGTGATGCGCCCCGACGCGGACCCGCTCTCGGGTGGCACCTATACGGAAGACATTCTTGCCAATGCTCCCGATTCTGAGAGTGGGTATGTCAAAGTACAAAAGATAATCTGACCATCATGACCATCGACCTCTCCACGCTCACTATCGCATCCGCCGCGCGGAAGCTTGCCGCAAAGGAATTTTCCGCACGAGAACTTGTCGAGTCCTCTCTCTCGTCCGCAAAAAAATCCAATGCCGACACGAATGCCTTTGCCGAGTTTTTTGACGACGCACTTGCCGATGCTCTGCGTGCCGATCGTATGATCGCAGAAGGGAAGGCGACTGCGTTGACCGGAATACCTTTGGCAGTAAAGGACAACATGCTCGTGAAGGGTAAGATCTCTTCGTCCGGATCGAAGATCCTCGCGAACCATCGTGCGGTCTATGATGCGACGGTCATCACAAAACTCCGTGATGCGGGAGCGGTCATTGTCGGCCGGGCGAATATGGATGAATTTGCGATGGGAAGTTCTACGGAAACGTGCGCGTTTGGTCCCGTCAAGAATCCTCACGACCTCTCCCGTGTTCCGGGGGGATCTTCGGGGGGTTCCGCTGCTGCAGTCGCTTCGAGGGTCGTACTTGGCTCACTTGGTTCGGATACCGGAGGGTCGATCCGCCAACCCGCGGCACTGTGTGGAATCGTGGGGCTCAAACCGACCTACGGTGCGGTCTCTCGCTACGGATTGATGTCAATGGCGTCCTCGCTCGACCAGATCGGACCTTTCGCGCGGACCGTTGAGGATACCGAGATACTCTTTCGCGCGATCGCGGGACATGACCCAATGGACAGCACCTCTTTGTCCGAAGAAAATCCGATGCGGACACGTTATCCCGCAAAGAAGTCTCTCACGATCGGAGTTCCCGATTCATTTGTCGCGATGGATGGCATCGATCCGGACGTGCGCGAGAATTTCTTCGCGACACTCAAAGCACTTGAGGTTGCGGGGCATACGGTAAAGCACATTGAACTTCCTTCCCTCGCTTCGGCACTCGCGGTGTATTATGTCTTGATGCCCGCAGAAGTTTCGGCAAACCTTGCGCGATATGACGGTATCCGTTATGGACTTTCCAACGACGCGGATGATCTCCTCGGTGTCTACATGTCGACACGCGGAGAAGGGTTTGGTAAGGAGGTGCGCCGCCGCATTCTTCTTGGTACATATGTACTTTCCGCAGGATACTATGATGCGTATTACAACAAAGCAAATATGGTGCGCCGCATGATCACGCGAGATCTCGAGCGCGCGTTTGCCGATGTGGACGTCATTGCGACGCCGACCACTACCTCGCCGGCCTTTCGCCTCGGAGAAAAAACATCCGATCCGATCAAGATGTATCTTGAAGATATCTTCACTGTTCCCGCGAATATTGCGGGAGTTCCCGGTATCTCGGTCCCTTCGGGCATGGTCAAGCGCGATGGGGTAGTGCTCCCGATCGGCATTCAGTTCCTCGCACCACATTTTGCTGAAGAACGACTTTTTCTCGCCGCGCGAGTGGTCGAAGATGTTCAACGCTAACAAAACAAGAGGATCTCATTATGGCTGACGCAAAGAAACCGGCACCACCCCCAGCGGGACCAAGTACACTCGAACTTGTCGCTATTCTGGTTGTGCTTTTTGTCTTTCTTCCTGTGGTGCTGGAGTTGGTGGGTGCGGCAGGGAGGAGTACTGAGGTCACGGGGATCCTTTCTTCGGTACTCAATATTCTTAAACTTATATCCACGCTTGTTGTGATGGCGGCTCTTGCTGTCGCAGTCTATGCGTATATGCGTATCGGCGAACTTTCCGCCGAGGAGAACAAGAAGCTCGGACTTTTGCTCAACTGGACCACGGAGAAGGCTCAAAAGAATGTCCGATGGGGGAAGGTGGAAGAATACATGGCATCCACAAACTCTTCAGATTGGAAGATCGGTATTCTTGAGGCGGACAATATTCTTGATGAGATCGTCGAGCGAATGGGTTACGAAGGAAGCACCCTCGGCGAACGCATGAAGATGATCGAAGCAAGTGATTTTCCGTATCTCGATGAGGCGTGGCAGGCGCACAAGGTACGCAATGCGATCGCGCACAAGGGAACCGACTATCCGCTCTCTCGTTCCGAAGCGGAACAAACGATCAACATTTATTATCGTGTCTTCAAGGAGTTGGGGTATCTTTGACTCCTCGTTTATTTTCGGAAGCATGCAGATGCTTCCTCCACCGCACAAACAAAATCACCCCTTTCGGGGTGCTTTTGCATTTGCGCGGTGAAAATACGGGGACTCTCGGCTACCGCCGCGGGTGGTTTTCGATTTATTCGCGCGATGCGCTCATAAATAACGAAAACCCTTTCGAGTCCCGTCGGAAGTGCCGCAGGGCACTTCCTCCGCCACGCAAACAAAAATCCGCCTAAACAGCGGATTTTTGCATTTGCGCGGCGGACGGGACTCTCTCCTTACTGGAGCGGTACACCTTGGTGGTTTTGCAGGGCCAAAACATCACCAAGGTTTTCTCGTCCCGCACGGAAGCATGCAGATGCTTCCTCCACCGCACAAACAAAACCACCCCTTTCGGGGTGCTTTTGCATTTGCGCGGCGGACGGGACTCGAACCCGCAACCTCCCACGTGACAGGCGGGTGCTCTAACCAGTTGAGCTACCACCGCAAATGAGGATGAAAATAAAAATGCATCATTCTTATTTTCTCCGAATGCCGCGGTGGACAAGAATGTTTTTTTATCAGCATTTCTTATCATCGCGAACGTTCCTATCCTAGCACAACTCACAGAAAATCAAAACACATGTACGACGAGAGAAATCTTCACCCGCTCGCCGAACCGAAAGCCACTGGTGTGTCTTTCTTGTGTCGGCGGGAGGAATCGAACCTCCGACCTCGGGCTTATGAGTCCCACGCTCTAACCGACTGAGCTACGCCGACAATGCACGAATCATAGCAAAAAATTCAGAAACGGCAATACCTCTTTATTCCACGCAAACAAAAGAACATCCCTCTCTTGGAGGGATGTTCTTTTGTTCATGTTGCGGGACCTGGAATCGAACCAGGGCCTTCAGGTTATGAGCCTGACGAGGTACCGCTCCTCCATCCCGCTTCGTGTTTGTTTTCAGGACCCTCTGCTTGAGCGATGAGTCTTTCCAAACAAGAATATTGGGATTATAGGCGAATCTAACATTTTATGCAAGGGAATTTTTTTTTGTTGATTGCCTCAAAAAGGTGTTTCCTCGTGTTTCACACACCGTTCATTCTATTGATTGAAATGTCGATCTGGTGTACCATAGCCGTGTTCAGTCATTGCCGTTGTAGCTCAGCTGGTAGAGCATCTCCATGGTAAGGAGAAGGTCCCCGGTTCAATCCCGGGCAACGGCTCCAATTTTTGGTTTATATTTTTTCGTACTTTACTCTGAAGTCGTGCCAAGTAAGACAAGGGTTCTCATGTAGAATTCACGGGACCATCATTTTTTTGAGGTTCTTCTGTGTAAATCAAACCGCGTTGTCCTGGCTCTTTTTTTTGAAACTTAAAGGTCACATTTTTGTTTGCTCGAATATTTGCAAAAAATATCACGAGGTATAGCATCAGGAGAGATCGTATTTTTCAAGTGGGGAGGCTTCTTATGCGCCGCAATATTCACAATGAATCGATACTTTCACTTCGCGCGATTACGCGGACCATCTCTTATTTGCCCGAGCGTTCTCTGCGTAAAGGAAGAGCCGTCGTTCGCTGGACTGGAATTGGACTTCTCGCGTTTTTGTTCTTTGTCTTCCTGTGGATCGTTGCGTTTCCGGACATGTGCAGGGTGTTGCACCGGAACATAAAACGTTTCCAATTGCACTGAGAAACCGGCCGAAAGGCCGGTTTGCTTTACATTTTTTGTTGGTGCAGTACTATCAGTATGGATTTTTCCCGGTGTACTTTTCTAAGGAGCAGTTCATGAACTACCTCAAATTTTTGGAACCGTCGGTTCCTTCGATCCTTTCGGCATTTGCGATGCGTGTTTCTGACGCAAAAGACGACCCCGAATGCGGGGAGTGCAAAAAAGACGGGTGTCCGCACTGCGAGCATGTGATCGATGATTACGGGAACGATGTGGAAGTTCCTGAGCATTCCCATGGGATTGATGACCAAGGTCGCAAGGTGCCGTGATTACCATCCTGTTTCCGAGGGGTCCATTGGGCCCCTTTTCATTTTTCTTAATTTTGTATAGAATGGTCACGTTCGGCTTATGTTGAGGGTGTTTAAAATCCAATACGTACTGTGTGTAGGGGAGAGTAGCGGAGTTGGCAAGAAAAGTACTCAGCCGGCTCACTCGTTGCGAGTGGGACGAGGCGGGAGATGAGAGATGTAATTGAATATATGTTTATAGGCCAGAGTAGCTCAGTTGGTAGAGCGTCTCACTCGTAACGAGAAGGTCCCCGGTTCAATCCCGGGCTCTGGCTCCAAAGGTTTGAAGGTCTCACTTTCACTGCGAAGCCGATCACCCATAACAAGAAGGTCCCTGGTGGAATCCACGGGCAACGGCTCCAAAGGTTTCTCTCACTCCATTGCGGAAAAAGGAAAACACGCTATCATGCGTTTATGTCAAAGCACCAGCAGTTTTGGAACAATGAATATCGCACCGCAAAACATCTTCGTCTGTCCGATGAGCCCGCCGAGGACCTCGAGAAGTTCTGCCGTTGGCTTGAGCGCAATTATGGCAAGCGTTTTTTGAACGTCACAACGAAGGCGCTTGATCTCGGTTCGGGTAACGGGCGTAATCTCATTTATCTCGCGAAGACGTATGGCATGCGAGGAGAAGGGTATGATATCTCGAGTGAAGCGGTAAAGCAGGCGGAAGTGGCCTCGAAAGAATTGCCGATCGTGTATGCCGTTCGTTCGATCGAAGGATTGCTCGATCTTCCCGACTCGTCCGTGACCATCGTTCTCGACATGATGACCTCGCATTTTCTTGACGCGAAGGCTCGCGAAACTCTTCGCGATGAGGTGTTGCGTGTGTTGCGCCCCGAAGGGTGGCTTTTCTTCAAATCATTTCTTGCCGAGAAAGATCTTCATGTGAAGCGCTTGCTTAAGGAGAGTCCCGCGCAGGAGGAGGATACTTATATTCATCCCGAAATGGGAGTTGCGGAGCATGTGTGGACCGAGCGTTCACTCCGCGAGCATTTTGAACCCTATTTTGAGGTCTGCAAGATCGAGCGTTCGCACAAACACATGAAAGACGGCAAAGCGTTCAAGCGGCGCACGGTGACGGCGTACCTCCAGAAGGCGTACTGATCTTTCGCTTGCAAAAGCCGGTGCAACGGCTAGGATATTCTTTGGACTGGTTTTTTAAAAATTGCTCACATAAGGAGAGCTATCATGGGCGCTTCGCGTCATGAAGAGGGAACTTTGGAACGCCGAGAAGGGAAGGAGCGTCGCCGGTATCATCCGATGCGACTGCTTCGCGGACTCTGGACGTTTGTCGGAAAAATTCTTCGGGGGGTTTTGCGATTTTTCAGATCATTATTTCGTTGGGTCTTTGTCTCGCTCGGGGTTGTCTTTGCTGTTTTTGTTTCCGTGCTTTTGGGCGGACTTTACGCACCGGAATTGATCAACGTGCTGGATCTTGCATATCCTGAATTTGTTGATCGACATGTTGGCACCGATCGTTTTGTGCCCACCAAGCTCCGCGATCCAAGGTATTACGCCGAACAGACCGAGATCTTCGGCGCGGACGGAAGTACGCGCATGTCGTGTATCTCTTCTCCGGAACATCGGATCAAGTTCGAGACCTTTGAGGAGATACCGCCATACTTTCGATACGCACTTGTTGCCTCGGAAGATAAATCGTTTTGGGAACATGACGGCGTTGACATGCGTGCGATCTATCGCGCCGCGTTCAAGACGCTCATCGGGGAAAGTTCCTCCGGCGCCTCAACGATCACGATGCAGGTTGGAAAGGAATTGCGGAACGGGGTAGGACGTCGTTCGACGAAAGAAGAGAAATTGCAAGACATCGTCACTGCCTTGCGTTTGGAGCGAGTCTTTACCAAGGAACAACTCCTCTTGCGTTACGCGAATATGCCGTATTTTGGTCGTGGTCAGTATGGTGTCGAGTCGGCAAGCCGTTCATACTTTGGGCGTTCCGCGCCTCAGTTGTCGCTTCATCAGGCTGCCTTCATTGCCTCGCTCATCAACAAGCCGGCACTTCCCGACCGCAAGATGGTTCTTCGGGTCGGGGGTCCGCCGCAGACGATCCGCGAAGGGAATTGGGGAGAAGTTGCCGCGGGCACACGACGTGTGCTTGAGCGCATGTTTGAGGACGGGTATATCTCGTCGCTTGAATTTGCGCGTGCGTCCGACGCGATCGACAACGATCTGCGGAACGAGATCATCATGCCGTCGGCCGGATGTGGGGTGCGTGATTATTTCCTTGAAAGCGTGCGCGTGTCGTATGCCGATCGGTTTCCGCTCAATACGGGAGGACTGACACTTGCGGTCACGCGAGACGATGAGTTGCAGGAAGCACTTACGAATGCTGTTTCAGGTGCGGTGCGTACTCACCTTGCGCGGTATCCGAACGATCCGGACAACGCGCATCTGCGTGCCGCCGCGATCGCAGTGCGTTTTGACGGAGCGGTACTCGCCGAGGTGGGGAATATCGATTTTTCCCGCTTCAAGTACAACGTTATCCGTCAGGGGCACCGCCAGCCCGGATCGACGTTCAAGATCTTTACTTATGGAGGATTGGCCGAACATCTTGTCACAAAGTTGCTTGCGTCTGAAAAGTCGCCGAGCACGCTCGATGCGTTGACTGAAGAGGCGTTGCGGTCGTGTCGTGTACTCGATGCGCCCGTCGGTGTCTCACTCGGTCGTGGTCGCGGAGTGCATATCATCCAAAACTTCCATTCGCGCAACGCAAAGACTCCGCGCTATTGGGGGATGATGACGTGCGTCGAAGCGCTCGGTCGTTCGCAGAATACCGCGGCGATCCGTGCGGGACAGCAGGCGGGGATCAAGAACATCATTGAGCTTGCGCATCGTCTTGGTATGCCAAAGGACGAGAAGCATCCGCTTCAACCCTATCCGACCACCGCGATCGGCGCGTCGGAGATCAATCCGCTTGGCATGGCGGGGACGATCGCCTTTCTGAATGGAGGGTACAAGGTCACTCCTCGTTATGTGAATGATCTCTGCAAGGACGGACGCTCGCTACTTTCGAAGGACGAGAACGGGATACCTCTTCCGTGCGACCTGAAGGGGGAGCGTCGGAATGTTCCCGAACGTGTCCTTCATCCTGCGGTATCGCTCGTCATGACCGAAGTGCTTCGAGGGCCGGTGGAAGATTCTTACGGCACGGTGAAGTCGTTGCGTCGTGGGGTGATCCCGTTTCTCGACCCTCTGGGGAGTGAAGTGTGGAAGCTCTCCAAGAAAGAGCGGGACGCGCGCGTGATCGTTTTCCCTGAAGAAACATCGGGGCAGATCGCGGGCAAGACCGGCACGGCAACCAACGCGGACGGTCGCACTTCCGATGTGTGGCTTATCCTCTATGTACCCGGACCGGCCGCACATCCGGAACAGGGTGTGATGCTTCTCTTCTGGATGGGAAAAGACTCGAAAGATCACGCGCTCGGAACACGCGGGCGACTCGGAGGAGGACAAGCCGCCGAGACTGGCGGACGGAATTGGACACACGCCGCGGCGACGGTCCTGAAGTTCTTGCAAGAGAAACGCGGGCTTCTTCAGCCGGGCAATGCGTTCCGTCCGATATATCAGGACGGTGTCTTGCTTGAATGGGAGCATCGCAAGAAGCTGTCTCTTCAGGAGGAATCGGGGCTTGAACTGCCGATCGTTGTTGATCCGTTCGATGTGACAACCGATCCGGTGCTTCTTGAGGAGTTGAACAATGCACTGGTGATGCCCGATGAGATCGAAGGACCTCCGCTTTCCGATGAGGAGCAGATCTCTTCCGATCCTGATTGAGCAGTTCTTTTTGTTTTTTGACCCGCGAAGCGGAGGCACAGTGCCTCCGGCTTCGCGGGTTTTTGTTATTTGATTTTTTCTGTCATTCCGCTACCCTGAGAAGTGGATTGTTCATTTTTTTTGGAGGAACTTGAACATGTGTGTCGTTTTTTGTCGTGTGTTTGCGGTCGCGCTTTTTGTATCGATCTTTCTCAACGGGTGTGCGTTGCCGCCACCCGCTTCTCAGTTATCGAATGTTTCGTCGATCCTGCCTGAAGAATCTCTCGCGTACGAAACGGAACAGAAGAAGGAGTCGGAAGCGGAACGCGCGGTCCGTCTGGTGAAAGAGGCGACCGAGTTGTGTCGAGCAGTCTCGCTTTCTCCTGAACTGGTGGTCTCTCGGAACGGTCGTGTTGTCTTGCGACCTCTCGCGCTTTGCGCGTATGACGAGGAAGAAGGGAAATGGCATACCGTCATCGCGCGGATGACTCATTTTTCTCGTGATGATTGGACGCGCTCTCCCGCATGGCGAGAACAGCGCTTTTCGATCATTCCGATCACCGAGGGCGGGTATGTTGCGACACGAGTCCCCGGATCCGGATTTGGCGTGAGTCGTCTTTCGGTCAGCCTTTCTTTGCACGGTCGTCCGCTTACGGTGTACCGAGTGAAGCACGTGCGATTTGCTTCGCGCGCGTTCAATTTGGGAGACCCTTCCGCGATGCGACTCGGGATGGAATATGTCGACCTTACTCCCGATCATCCCGACTTTCACGGAATCGGTCTCGATCGCATCGCGCTTACGTGGCTCTTTGCGGAGGCGGAAGCGATCCGCGCGGATCTGGATGCGCGCAATGTGGCATCTCATGCGTTTCCGGGGCGTCGTTTGACCGAGATCATCCCGCCGGAAGTCCTTATGTCGGTTCCTGTGATCGAACACATGGATCAAGGACAGTACAACGGGAACATCGCGTGTGCCGGGATCGAGGAGGGCGATGACGAGAATCCGCGTATTGACCCCGCGATCATCATGGAAGTGAAGCGTCGGTCGTGTGTTGAGTTTGCGCGTCGGGACACCATCGAAGGAGCGCTTGTTGTTTACGCGCTCAATCGTGGAGAGGGGAATGCGTACAGCGTTTCTTCCGCGGGGGCATCGGGTGCATGGCAGTTCATGAACTCGCGGAATGTGCCGACTTACGACACTGTCGTGCGTATGTGCCCGAATGCGGGACTCGATCCGTCGTACGAGAGCGGTGTGCGGGATTTTCGCAACGCGGGGAAGGCGGCCATGTGTCTCCTCGACCTCAATCTTGCGGGTCTTCCCGAAACGCACGAGCTCTACTTGCGCAACCCGGTACTCGGCGGTATCTACTTGATCGCCGCATACAACGGAGGTCCACGTTGGGCACGAGAGCTCTTTCGCAAGGTTCACGAGAAGCATCCGGACGCGGAGGCCGTCGATATTGTGCTCCCTCGCTCCTTGAGTTTGTCGAAAAAGGTTCGTGTTGTGCGCCCCGGCAAGCGCTCCTACACCACATACGGCAAACGTCTCAACGGTGAGACCCCGGGATATGCCGATAAGTTCTTGGAGTTTCTTGATTACCTTGAAGACACGCAAATGGAGAAGTGAACAGTGTGCTTTCTTCTGAAATAACGACCGCGACGCCAGCTACGTCGCGGTCTTTCTTTTGGTTCTGGTCGTTCTTTTCGTCGCGTGGTAGTATCGAGGACATGGACGAGACACAAGCACGGATCGCCACTATAGAAGAGGCCATGATGTCGCCTGATTTCTGGGCGGACAAGGACAAGGCACAGGCGATGATCAAAGAATTGCAGGAATTGAAGACGGTCGCAGAGGGTGAAGGAAAGTACGACAAGGCCAACGCCGTTGTGACCATCTTCTCGGGAGCGGGAGGCGATGACGCGGAAGATTTTTCGGCGATGCTCGCGCGCATGTATTTCAAATTTTGCGAGCGCCGCGGATGGGGCTACGAGGTTTTGAACGAGAACGAGAACGATCACGGAGGATATCGAAGTTTGACGTTTGAGGTGGTCGGTAAGTCGTCTTTTGGAGAATTGAAGGGTGAGAGCGGCGTCCATCGTCTGGTGCGCATCTCTCCCTTTAATGCCAATGCGAAACGTCAGACATCCTTTTCGATGGTGGAGGTCATTCCCAAGTTCAAGAAGGGCGAGATCGCCACGCTCCCCGAAGCGGAAGTGCGCCTCGAGTTTGCGAAGTCCGGCGGAGCGGGAGGGCAGAATGTGAACAAGCGCGAGACCGCCGTGCGCGCAATCCATGAGCCGACCGGCATTGCGGTTCACGTTTCTTCCGAGCGCTCACAACTCCAGAATCGCGAACGCGCGCTCGAGCTTCTCGCCGCGAAGGTTTTCCATGCGACTGAATCACTCTCCGATGAAGAAAAGGAGAAGCTGTATGTTTCCAAGACCACCAAGGTGGAGTGGGGGAGTCAGATCCGCTCATACGTGCTTCATCCATACAAGATGGTCAAGGATCATCGTACCGATGTCGAGACCGCAAAGGTAGACGCGGTGCTTGAGCGCGGAGAACTCGACGAATTCATCGAAGCGGAGAAGGCGCTTGGGTTGTAGTGCACCTGATTGTTCGCGCGATATTCTTTTCCGTTTTTTTTACATCGTGTTGATCCGTGATATAATTTTCTCGTAGCGGAAACTACCTACTACCTACTACCTACTACCTACTACCTACTACCTATGATCTATTTCGATAATGTCACAAAACTCTACTCTGACCATGCGGCGCTCGCCGATGTGACCTTCGGTATCGAGCCCGGAGAGTTCCTTTCCATTGTCGGACATTCCGGAGCGGGCAAGACCACGCTTCTGCGCATCCTCCTTGCCGAGGATCGCCCGACCTCCGGCGCCGTCTTTTTTGAGTCTACCAATATTCACCGGATCAAGTCGCATCATGTCCCCGAGTATCGTCGACGCATCGGGACCGTGTTTCAGGATTTTCGCCTTCTTCCCAACAAAACCGCATACGAGAACATCGCTTTTGCAATGGAAGCGGCGGGGCGGAGCGACGAAGAGATCCGTGCTGATGTGCCCCAGGTCCTCGAGCTTGTCGACCTTTCTTCGAAGGCACTTCATTTTCCGGGAGAGCTTTCGGGAGGGGAGAAGCAGCGTGTCGCGATCGCCCGTGCGATCATTTCTCAGCCGGACGTGCTCATTGCCGATGAACCGACGGGCAATCTTGATCCCGTGAACACTTACGACATCATTCAGATCCTAAAGAAGATCAACGACATGGGGACGACGGTCATCTTGACCACGCACAACAAGGGCATCATCGATGCACTCAAGAAGAGAGTGGTGACGATGGAGAATGGGAAAGTCATCCGCGATGACATCCACGGCAAATATATCCTCTGAATATTTTCGAGTCCTGCTTGTGCTTCCTTCGGCAGATCGAGTCGACGTAGAAGACCCACGTCTCCACGATACTGCCTCTGTCCAGCACATCGCATTACTTCGAAAATATTGAGAGGATGGGAATACCGCTTCGGTTCAAGTCTTCACCGTGTGCCTCACGGTTTTTTGCAAATACAAAAAGAAAGAGCCCAACGTGTGTTGGGCTCGTGTTGCTCTACGTGAGAGCGATCATGCCGTTTTCTGGCTGGCCTTGGCGACCAGCTTGCGGAGTTCGGCGATCTCCTCGCCTTGTTGCAGGATCATCTCCTGAGCGGCATTGAGTACCCTGAGTGCTGTCTCCGCCTCTTCGGTGAGTCTGTTGAGAGCCCCCGACATGTTCCTCGTCTGTGCAAGCAGCTGCTCGTAGGAGGGGGCGTTCTGGGGGCGACTCAGTGGGTACGTGGGCGGCATTCCGTTGCGGATCGCGACCACGAGTTCCTTCAGGTCATCGATGTTTTTCGCTGTAATGTCGACGTTTTGCCACAGCGAATTATTCTTGAATACCACCACTCGCGCGGTGCGCAGTTCGTAGATACCCTCACTTCTGTAGCTTGCGGGGCAAAGGGTTGCGCTACCATTGATGTGTGCCAAACGTTCGACGATGTCGGAGTGGAGTTGGATGAATTCAACACTCTCCCACTCCGTTGCCAAGTGAACACGCCACCCTTCCTCCATTTTGTATACCGGAAATTCCTTCCAGTAGAGATTCGTAGTGCCCATCCTCGGATGGCATTCTTTGTCTTTGATCGACACGAAGACGGAAAGAAGAGTTTGCGACATGATGTTTCTCCTATTTCCTCGCCGAGGTTGTCCGCTTGTGGATTTGCCACAATACGGCTCGGCTGAGATGGATGTTGAAAAGGGCTTTCCTCTGCCACTACGACAGCGGTGTTTTCATACTATCACAAAATTACACATAAGTCAAGCTCACGCGGGTGTTCGGTATGCGTGCGTACTCCATGAACCACAAAGCCCCATACGGGGCTTTGTGGCATGGATGCATAGAGGATGGGTTCAGTCCTTCTTTTCGCGAATATTCCACCCGAGCGCACGTTGGTGTATCTTGGCGATCTCCTCTCGAACTTCCCAGAACTCTTTGATCAATTCGACAATGCGTTTTGTTTCTTCCATTCGGAAGTTCTTTTTGAGGATCTCCTCGATCTCTTTTTCGATCGCGTCCGCGCGCTCTACAAGCCAATGTCCGCGATGCTCGACTTCTTCCCATTGCGTGTGAATGGTTGCGCATTCTTCCTTGATCTTGGGGAGTAATTCTTTTTCGATCGTGATCCGATCCGCCTCGGCGATCGCGGCTTGGTCCCACTTCATATTGTCGGCCTTTGCTTCGTCGTATGCCTTGTTGTAGAGGCGCTTAAGTCGTTCTTCCGATTCACGGAGTGCGTTTTCTGCCGGAGTGAGCTGTTCGTCGACGCGGGAGAATGCTTCAGCTTCCTCTTCTCCAAGCGGGTAAGGGGTGCCCGGTTCTTCGCTTGCGAATTCTTCGCGTAGTTCACGGTGCTCTTCCTCGATGCCGTCTCGCTCTTCGCGAAGTGTTTTGACCTCTGCAAGGGCGCTGTCACGCTTCGCCTCGGTCTCTTCGTACTCTGCTCGCGATGATTCGCCGGAATAGTTGATCTTCATATGACCTTACTATACCGCATCACATTGGCGAGGCAAGCGCTCAGGATTGCGATATAATGAACATCCATTATCCTCTTCATCTTTGCCTTATGACTACTTTTCGTCCGATCAAAAAGATCTTGCGGGGAACGCCCGCCGTCGACGGCGCGGGGGTGCATTTGACCCGTGTCATCGGGCATGCCGACATCCGCGACCTCGATCCCTTTCTCATGCTCGATGCGTTCGATTCCGTCAACCCCGATGATTATGTGCTCGGATTTCCGTGGCATCCGCACCGTGGGATCGAGACGATCACGTACCTCATCGAGGGTGATATCGAGCATGGCGATAGTTTGGGAAACAAGGGAAGCATCAAGAACGGCGATTGTCAGTGGATGACCGCCGGATCAGGGATCATTCATCAAGAAATGCCCGTCGCGTCGGCGCGTATGCTCGGCGCACAGATCTGGCTCAATTTGCCCGCAAAAGACAAGATGACAACTCCCGCCTATGGTGACATTCGTCACGAGGATATTCCGACGGTCACGAGGGCGGGTGTGCGCGTCAAGGTCATTGCAGGGGAGTACGAAGGGGTCAGTGGTGCATTCACCGGGGCATATGTTCCCGCGACATATCTCGATGTTGATCTTGTTTCGGGTTCGACCTTTCAGACTCCTGTCGCGTCGGGGCTGACCGCCTTCGCATATCTCTTTTCGGGCGAAGGACATATCGGTGCACACGAGGATTCGGTCAAAGAGAAACACGCGGTTCTCTTTGGTGACGGCGACGCGGTACTTGTACGCGCGGGGGAGTCCGGCGCGCGCTTTATTCTCCTCTTCGCTCCGCCACTGCGCGAGCCGATCGCATGGGGAGGGCCCATTGTCATGAATACGCAGGGAGAACTTGCGCAGGCGTTCCGTGAACTCGACGAGGGAACATTCATTAAAAACGGCGCAATGAAGGGATAGAATATTTCCACGTTGCGAGCATCGTGCATTCATGCGAAAATAGGTGCAATGTCAGTTTTCACCAACACGAAGAGGATCGTGAAGGCGGGGTTCGTCAACTTTTGGCGCAACGCGCTCGTTTCGCTTTCCGCGATCTTTGTTATGACCGTCGCTCTGTTCGTCGTCGGATCCACGATGCTGACCTCCGTCTTTCTTGAGGACGCGCTCAACACCATCAAAGACAAGGTTGATGTGAACATTTACCTCAACTCTGACGCGGCCGAAGAAGATATCTTTGTCATGAAACGCGAGCTCGAATCGCTTCCCGAGGTTGCGTCCGTGGAATACATTTCGCGCGATCAGGCGATCGAGAATTTCAAGGAGCGTCACTCCAACGACTACCTCATGACCCAGGCACTCGAAGAGCTCGCCGAGAATCCCCTCGGAGCGATCTTGAATGTCAAAGCGAAGGACACTGCTCAATACGATGCGATCGCGGCACACATCACGAAGGAGCAGAATGCCGCCGAGCCGGGCACCGATATCGTTTACAGCGTCAACTACGCCAAGAATAAGATTGTCATCGACAAGTTGACCGCGATCACCTCCGGGATCAACAAACTTTCTGTCGCTATTCTCTTGCTTTTGATCGGTATTGCGATCGTGATCACATTCAACACGATCCGCCTCGCAATCTACATCTCTCGCGAAGAGATCGCCGTCATGCGACTAGTCGGCGCGAACAACACCTTTGTGCGCGGACCTTTCATTGTTGAAGGGGTCATGTACGGCATGGTCTCCGCGATTGTCGCTACCGCGCTTTTTTATCCGGCCACGCTCTGGCTCAAGAGCTCAACCGAGAATTTTTATGACGGACTCGATCTCTTCTACTACTACATCGCCAATCTTAACCAGATATTCTTGGTCATGCTCGGGACCGGTGTCGCGCTCGGCGCCATCTCGAGTTATCTGGCGGTCCGTCGTTATTTAAAGATCTAACCGAAGCGGGGAAGTCCCCGCTTCTCTTCTGTTATGGCAAAAGCGCATAAGTATATTTTTGTAGTAGGTGGAGTGATGAGTGGGGTTGGGAAGGGCGTCGCGGCGTCTTCGATCGGACTTCTCTTGCAGTCACGCGGATTTGTCGTGTCGCCGACCAAGATCGATCCGTACATCAACGTCGACGCGGGAACAATGAACCCGACCGAACACGGCGAGGTCTTTGTATTAAACGACGGTTACGAGACGGACCAGGATATGGGTAACTACGAGCGCTTCTTGAACATCGATCTTTCCCGCACGAACTATATGACCACCGGGTCTGTCTATCAGCACGTTATCGCACGCGAGCGCAACCTTGAATACGGAGGAAAGTGTGTCGAAGTCGTCCCACACATTCCGCTTGAGGTGATCGAGCGCATCAATCTCGCCGCAAAAGAGTTGCGCGCTGATGTGAGTATCATCGAGATCGGCGGGACGATCGGAGAGTATCAGAACCTTCTCTTTTTGGAAGCGGCCCGCATGTTGAAGCTCCGCCATCCCGAAGATGTGGCGATCATCCTCGTGTCCTATCTTCCTGTCCCGAGCAAGGTAGGGGAGATGAAGACGAAGCCCACACAGTATGCCTCGCGCACATTAAACGGCACAGGACTTCAGGCCGACTACATCATCGCCCGCTCCGACCATCCGCTCGACGCGAAGCGCAAGGAGAAGCTCTCGCTCGCGTGTAGCGTCCCCGTGGAGCATGTCATCTCGGCTCCCGACGCGGAGAGCATCTACGATATTCCGCTCAATTTTGAGAAGGATCGCCTGGGAGATCTCTTGGTGCGACAACTCCGCATGCGCGTGCGTCACACCCCCGAACTCGCGGCATGGAAGGCGCTCACTGCGCGCGTGCACCGTTCGACCAAATCTTTGCGCATCGGCATTATCGGCAAATATTTTGCCTCGGGAGATTTCGTGCTCTCAGATTCGTATCTCTCCGTTATCGAAGCGCTCAAGTATGCCGCGTACAAGGCGGGGCGCAAACCGGAGATCGACTGGCTTGCCTCGGACGACTTCGAAGGAAAGAATGCGGCGGAACACTTGAAAGACCTCGAGTCCTATGACGGTATCATTGTGCCGGGAGGATTCGGCTCACGCGGGATCGAAGGCAAGCTCGCCGTCATTCGTCACGCGCGCGAACACAAGATCCCGTATTTCGGGTTATGCTACGGCATGCAACTCATGGTCGTCGAATACGCCCGCAATGTGTTGGGATGGAAGGACGCAAACACGACCGAGATCGACCGCACAACGGCGCATCCCGTCGTCGATATCATGCCTGAACAAAAAGAACTCCTCGCCAAGGGAAATTTTGGAGGGAGTATGCGACTCGGTGCGTATCCCGCAAAGCTCAAAGAGGGAAGTATTGCCGCGACCGCGTATGGCGCAAAAGAAATTTCCGAACGCCACCGGCATCGCTTTGAGGTGAATCCGGAATTTATTGCCGATATCACAAAAGCGGGACTCGTCTTCTCGGGCACTTCTCCTGACGGCACCTTGATGGAGATCGCCGAGTTGCCCAAGAAGGAACACCCCTTCTTCCTTGGTACGCAATTCCATCCCGAGTTCACCGCGCGTCCGCTCACTTCCCACCCGCTCTTCGACGCCTTCGTCAAAGCCGCGAGCAAGAAGAAGTGATCTCTGTTTTTTGTGATACAAAAAAGCACCACCGGGGTTTCCGGTGGTGTGGTGTTTCATGTATCTGCGGGGGCGCTTTCATTTCGCGTCATCCCGCGTTTGAAGAGGTCCGCATCATCAAGTGGGACAAAGGTCGCCTGGGTGCTATGGGGAAAGACGTTCGAGATCCTCTCGCGTAGCGACATGATCGTGATGTCGAAAGAAAGCCCTCTGTCCTGCGCACGTTTTTTCTTGCGTAAGAGTGCCGGGGCGAAGTCACGATCGCCGGAGACGAGGACGTACGTGACTCGACTTCCTTTCGGAATGTGCGTCAGGTCCATATCCATCATGTCGACGATCATGTGCGAATCGGTGTCCTTTGACCATTTGTGCGCGACGTGGGTCAAAAATCCCGCATTGCGCGAGGGGCCAAGCACCTCTTGCGCCCAACCCTCTTTTTTGGGCACCAGATCGTTGTGGTGAAAATACAGATGCATTTCGATCGCATCGTGTACCCCCGCCGCCTCTTTGATGAGTGCAGCGAGGAGTTCCCAGTCGAATTGCGCGGTCAAAAGACCGTTCGGTTGTTCATTGATATTGGGGAAATCGACGAAGGCATAGACATAATGGGGAAATCGCTCCGCATCTGTTTCATCACGCACACCGTGCGTTATTGAGGGTATTGTGACGTCGACACAGTGCGAAGGATACTTGATCGGCATGTTCTCCCAGCCGATGACGGCGATCTCTCCATGATCCTGAAGATACCGGAGCGCTTCTCGGAGGGCGTCATTTATCCCGACATCGATGGTCAGATTCGTTCGTTGTTCGCCGCATTCCTCCGTGATGATCCGTAAGACTATTCGTGCATTTTCTTCGACATGAGGACCCAACTTGAGTCCCTCGAGGTTAACAAACATATGATTCCTCCAATGGTTGTCTTTAAGGTACCGTGTTGCTCAAATTTTCTTATATCATGAATATGTTGAGTGTCAATGTCTCGCGCGGAGACGTTTCACGTTGAGTCTCCTCCGTCATGTGCGGTATAATGCGTGCATATGAAAGAACAACGCTCACTCGCACTTCGTTTTGTCCTCGGTTTTTCAGTCGCGGGCTTCCTCTTTTCGGGATACCTCTCCGCGGTCAAACTCTTTTCCGGCGCATGTGCCTTCAATGAAGAATGTCCGATCATCTGGGGTCAACCCGCGTGTGTGTACGGATTTCTCTTGTACGCGACACTTCTTGCACTTGCGGTCCTTGCATGGCAAAAGCGCTTGACGCTCCCTTCGTCCTTTGTCGCACTCTCCGGTGTCGCCTTGCTCGGTATCCTCTTTTCCGGATACCTGACCGCGATCGAAGTCCCCGCGCTCCTCGAGAAAGGATTCTCCGCCTATACGTTCGGTGTGCCGACCTGTTTTCTCGGTCTTGTCTTCTTTATGCTCACCTTTGTTTCCGCGGGACTTGGCTTTGCGCATAATAAGGATAAGGAATAGCGCCCTCTCGGGTCGATGAGGTGTCCTTGTTGTGAGGGTTGAAAAAATCCCCCAATTGCGTATGATAGAAACACTGTCCGATAGGGCAGTGTTTTTAGAACTATTGCGGGATCATCTAATGGTAGGATGCAACACTCTGGATGTTGTCATCTAGGTTCGAATCCTAGTCCCGCAGCAAACCGCTCAAAATTCTCCGTAAGGAGAATTTTGCTATGCGGTTGCTCGTGTTTAAAAAGCAACAAAAAGACCACTCATTTCAATGTGTGGTCTTTTTGTTGCCCCGCGAATATTATTTTTTTGTTTTGAGTTTGGTTATCTTTTCGTGAAATACGGCGGCCATTTTTGTGTTCCAGTCCGTGATCAGCCGGAGTTCTGCTGTGCTGTACTCAGCAAGAATATCAGGTATTTGTGTTGAGAACATTTCTTTTACCGATTTGAGTTTGTCGGGGATTCCCAGGAGTCTAATGATGATCTTCCTCCGATCATTGCTGTCTGTCTCGCGTCGAACGAATCCTCCCTTTTCAAGTCTGTCGATCATTGCGGTGACTGCTCCGGTGGTGAGTCCGGTCGCCTTGCCGAGTTCGCCGGCGGTTGCGGTGTGTGTGTCACTTAAAAATTCCAAACAGCGGATGTCGGTGGAATGTATTCCAGTGATTTCGGATATGGTGTGCACAAAAAGCCCCGCAGCTCGAGCTTCCTTGTGTATCGAGGTGGTGAGCTTTTCTGTTGCTTCTTCACGTTTCATTTGAGATTACTTTATCATAAAGTAACTTGTCCGTAAAGATATTTTATATTATGATGAACGAGCGGAATGAACTAGTGGTCTCTTTTTACTCTTTATTCTTTTTTACCGTATGAGCAAGAAAACTTTATTTATCACATCAGGGATCCTCGTCCTTATCGCCACGGGCGGCGTATTTCTTGTGCAGCGTTTTAATGCGCCTTCATACACTCTTGCAGTCGCAAAAAGAGGAGATATTGCCCAGGAGGTTTCCGCAAGTGGAAAAGTTGAATCACCGACACAGATCGATCTGCGTTTCAAGGGAAGCGGTAGGATCACTTTTCTGAATGCGCGAGTGGGCGAAAAAGTTTCCGCGGGAAAACTCCTCGCCAAACAGGATACCACTCAGCTCGATGCTCAGGTCAAAGAGATGCAAGCGGGAATAGATCTCCAAAAAGCAAAATTAAACCAGCTTTTAAGTGGTGCGTCTCCGGAAGATGTGAGTATATCTGAGACTGCGGTCCTTAATGCCGAGCAGTCGCTTCTTGATGCAAAGAAGACGGTGATCGATAGGTTGCATGGTGCATATACGAAATCTGATGATGCGGTACGGGCAAAATCCGACCAGTTGTTTGATAATCCCAAGACGTCTGACCCTCAGCTGTTGTTTAGCTTTCCGTACGATATGCAACTTGAGGCAGAAGTAGAGGAGGCGAGGTCTGCTATTGAGGAGTCTTTCGTCGAGTGGGAGAGAAATCTGGGGTCGGGTTCAATGGAAAGCGATCTTGTCTTTGCGATTTCACTCGCGAAAAAGAATACCGCGCAGGTTAAGGAATTTCTTGCAAATATAGCATTGGTCGTGAACTCACTGACTCCAAGTTCCAAGATCACCCAGGCGACGATCGATAAGTGGAAGAACGATATTTCTACAGCCCGAACGAATGTTGATACGGCGATCTCAAACCTCCTTCTTGCGGAAGAAAATCTTCAAGCGAAAGAATCGGCACTCCACATCGCAAAGAATCAGTTTTCTTTAAAGACCGCTCCGGTTCGATTGTCGGATATTGCCGTATATCAGGCGCAGATCACACAGGCAGAAGCTTCTCTTGAAAGGATTGAGGCGCAGCGTAGGGATTTGTTGATCTACGCGCCAGTGTCCTCAATGATAACGAACGTCCGTGGTGAGGTCGGTGAGGTGGTTGGCGCTGATGTTGTTGTTGTGTCTCTTGCCTCAGGCGGTGCATTGCAAATACAATTGAATGTCGTTGAAGACAAGATCGTGGATGTGCGTGTTGGGCAGCAGGCGAGGATTACTTTTGACGCGATCATTGGGGAGGAGTTTGGAGGAAAGGTTGTTGCTATTGAGCCGGTGGAGACTCTCATTGGTGGCGCGGTGTACTACAAGACAACAATATTGTTCGACAAGGAGGATGAACGTGTTCGATCGGGAATGACTGCTAATGTATGGATCAACACCGCCATTTCAGAAGATGCGATCTTTGTGCCGGCGAGTGCGGTGCAGCGTAATGATGAGAAAAAGATAGTGCAGATACTTGCCGATGGTCAGGTAGTAAAAAGGGAAGTGACTGTGGGGATTGAAAATGATCAAGGGATGGTAGAGATCACCTCAGGTCTCTCCGAAGGCGATCAGGTCATTCTTAGTGCCGAGAAAAAACAAAAATAGACCATGAACGGAACTGATCTCAAGACCGCATTCTTTGTTGCATATAAAACTATCACGAGGGGCAATAAATCCACGGCAGTCTTCACTATCTTCATCTTGTCCCTCTCGTTCTTTAATTTGATGTTTGTATCCGGATTTTTGAATGGTTTTTCCGACGGCATCATGCGGTCCATGATAGACAATTCGACCGCGCACATCATCGTCATGCCGCAAGAGGAACCGACCGTCAAGGAATTCATCTTGAACCAAGGGAAAGTTCGGGCGCAGATCGAGACGATTCCGGGGATCATTGGAACGACTCGGCACTATCAGTTGGGAGGCTCGTTTGCCTATGACAAGGAAAAGATGGGTGAATTCAAACGAGTCTCTGCTCCGGTGATCGGCGTGACTCAGTCGGAGGAAAAGAAGATATTGACCGTCCATGAGAACATTGTTTCGGGTGAATTTCCTGATGAGCTCAAGAATGACGAGATCGTCCTTGGGGCAAATCTCTCAGGGGGATTCGGAACAAAGCAAACATCAGACCTTGGTGGTGCAGTGGTGGGGGATGAAGTTCAGGTGACATATTCCAACGGTATCACGCGAAGCTACACAGTAAGGGGGATATTCAAAATCAGCATGGGCGGTTCAGTGGGAGGTACGGCATTTATTTCTGCACAGGAGGCGGAATCTATCTTGTCGGTTTATGATAACGCATCGGAAATCATGGTGCGCGCTGATCTTAATCGCGTGACGCTTGATGATTATGTTGAGCAGATCGCGATGATCGCGCCAAACCTAAAGATCGAGAAGTATACGAATCGCCTCAGTACGGTGGGTATTCTTGTGGATGCGTTCAATGTCATTACGATTATTGTAACAATCATCAGTATTATTGTTGCCGCGATCACAATCTTTGTGATGATTTATGTGAATGCGGTGAACAAGCGCAGGCAGATCGGAATTTTGAAGGCGATCGGGATCAAAGAGCGTATCATTGAGGTGTCTTATGTTCTCCAGTCTCTTTTTTATGTCACCTTGGGGACAATCCTGGGGCTCATGATCGTATTTTTCCTTGTCGTACCTCTTTTGCATGTTCGGCCGATTCCGATGCCGTTTGGAAACGCAAGTTTGGTATATACTCCCATTGAAATCTTCCTCAATATTGCAAGTCTCACTCTTTCGGCGATATTCGCGGGATTCATTCCTGCAAAGATGGTGGCGAGACAGAATATTTTAAAATCCATCTGGGGTTAAACACATTCATCATGATCAAAGTAGATAATCTGACAAAGACGTATCCCGGAGAGGTTCCTACTCGCGCACTGAAGGGTGTTTCCTTTGAGATCAAAAAGGGCGAGTTTGTTGCGCTTATGGGAAGAAGTGGTTCCGGCAAATCAACATTGCTCCACCAGTTGGGGCTTTTGGACATTCCAACGTCCGGCACAGTCTCTATTGATGGTATTGATATTCTCGCGCTTTCTGATGCTGAGCGTACTTCGTTTCGTCTCAAGCATTTGGGATATGTGTTTCAGGAATATGCGCTTATCGCTGAATTTACCGCACTCGAGAATGTCTATTTCCCTGGAATGGCACTTGGATCAACCGACAACAAAGAGCACGCCGCAGAACTTCTGAAACTTGTGGGACTGGAAGAGAGACTCCATCATTACCCCGGAGAGATGTCGGGCGGTGAACAGCAGCGCGTTGCGATTGCGAGAGCCCTCATCAATAGTCCGAAGATACTCTTTGCCGACGAAGCAACCGCAAACCTCGATACGGTCTCTTCGGAGGTGGTGTACCGCCTTTTTCAAAAGTTGAACAAAGAACTCGATCAGACCATCATCATGATCACCCATGAGCCGGAAGATAGAAAGTACATGGATCGTGTGATCTGGCTGAAAGACGGCTTGATAGAAAATAAAGAGTAATGACGGATAACAAAAACCCACATGTTTCCATGTGGGCTATCGAAAGGGTGATGTGCGAAATGTAAAGAATGAATCGAGTACATAGCCGAGGATGCCGGCGATGGTCATTGCGCTTATGCGCGCAAGCGTGAACTCAAGTTTGAACAACTCTACTCCGATCGCGGTAATGAAAAGGATGTTCGTCATTGAGACCAATTCGACCATTGTTGTACGGAGTAGCCCGCTCTTTGCTTTAATCTCAGATCGATCAAAGGTCCAGCGTCGGTTGATAAAGAAGGTGAGTACAAGTTGGAGTCCTACTCCTGTCGCGGTGGCAAAGAGATAGTGTAATCCCGCTTTTGTTAGCATCCACGCAATGCCAATATTGAGTGGGAGTATGAGGAGATTAACACTCATGTACCTCGTTGCTCGTTTCAGGGGTTTCATCTATCCCTCCATCGTCAAGGTATTGTCTCATTGTAGACTATCACACGTTGCGAAATTTCCCATAGTATAACCGTAGGGTACGGGAACGTGCGTTTGTGGTGATCGCGGAGTTAATGTCGTTCGCGGCAAGATGCCGCTTGGCGAGAATGGCGCAATGGGATACCTCGCATGGTTCAAGGATTCCGAAGGCAATATTCTCGGCCTCTCGCAATACACGCGCACGGATTGAGAGTCACCGTGCACAGGAAAGACCCCACCGCTCAGGGGGGGTCTTTTTTTTTATGCCACAACAAAAGTGATGTGATAAAATATGTCTATGTCTCCTCGCGCGGCACACTTCACCATCATTGCGATCACGGTCGCCATGTTCATTGCGGGCGCGTGGGTGTATCCGTCGTTTCCCGAGAGGGTCGCGTCGCATTGGAATGCGGCGGGGGAGGTTGATGGGACCATGGGGAAATTCTGGGGCGTCTTTTTTGTTCCGTTTCTCATGCTTGGGATGTATCTCCTTTATCTCGTGATCCCGCGCATTGATCCGCTCAAAAAGAACATTGCGCTCTTTGCCTCGGCGTACAACGCCTTTTGGGTCTTCATGTTCGTCTTCTTTGGATACATCTTTTCTTTGACGATCGTTTGGAATCTCGGCTACCGCTTCAATTTCACGGTTGCGATCATTCCCGCTATGGCGGCGCTCTTCTTTGTCATCGGGGCAGTCATGGAGCGTTCCAGGCGCAATTGGTTCATGGGCATTCGCACTCCGTGGACACTCTCGAGCGATATTGTCTGGGAGAAGACGCATCGGCTGGGTGGAAAACTTTTCAAGGTCGCCGGAGTCGTTTCACTTCTCGGCATGGTTGTGTCTCCCGCATATGCCATCTGTGTGCTTATTGTCCCCATTCTCCTTGTCTCGCTCGTTACCCTTGTCTATTCGTACGTGATCTATCGGCGCGAGGAAGGGTCCACATAGTTTCTGTCGTTCTCGATCCTAAAAAGTGTTATAATTGAGCACATGAGGGGTGCCCTCTGGCGCTCCGCCTATTCACCTAACGTTACGTTCATGAAGAAAAAAGTCATTATTGTCGGCGCCGGTCCCGGAGGATTGTCCACCGGCATGATCCTCGCGCATCGCGGATACGACGTGCATGTCTTTGAGCGCCAAAACGAAGTGGGCGGACGCAATGCGCCGATCCGCGCGGAGGGATATACGTTTGATGTCGGTCCGACGTTCGTGATGCTCCCGGAGGTGTTTGCCGATGTCTTTGCTCAAGCGGGTAGAGACTATCACAAGGAGCTCGACATCATGGAGTTGAGAACGATGTATCGTCTGCGCTATTCGGATGGTCGAGACTTTTTTGTGCATCACGACAAGGACGCCCTCAAGAAAGAATTTGAGCGGGTCTTTCCCGGTGAGTGGGAGGGGTACAAGCGGTGGTACGCGTTCCACGAGAAGAAGCACAAGCGGGTGATCGATTGTTTGCGCATACCGTATCAAACATGGTGGAGCTATTTCAACAAAAAGATCTTGAGAGCGTTGCCGTATCTGCAGGCGCACCGTTCGGTGATGTCCGTACTCGGTGACTACTTCGTGAGCGAGGATCTCAAGATGGCGATGGCGTTTCAGGCGAAGTATCTCGGCATGTCTCCGTGGTATTGTCCCGGCACATTCACGATCTTGCCGTTCATGGAACATGCGTTCGGTGTTGCGCATTATCGCGGTGGAGTACATCAACTCTCTGTCGCAATGGCGCGAGTGCTCACAGAAGAAGGCGGGCAGATCTCGCTTTCGACCGAAGTGCAAAAGATCATCGTGAAAGACAAGAAGGCGATCGGTGTGATCCTTGCGAGCGGGGAGGAGGTGATGGCCGACGAGGTGATCATGAATGCGGATTTTGCCGACGGAATGCGTCGACTTGTTCCGGAAGTCGATCGACCTTCGTATACCGACAAGAAGTTAGAGAAGAAAGGATACTCATGTTCGACCTTCATGCTCTATCTTGGAGTGGATAAGAAGTATGACATGCCGCATCACAATATCTTCTTTGGGTCCGATTATCGCAAGAACTTGGCGGAGATCTCGGATGAAAAGGTCTTGCCGCAGGATCCCGCATTTTATGTACAAAACGCCTGCGCGACGGACCCTTCGCTTGCTCCGGAAGGGAAGAGTACGATCTATGTGCTCGTCCCCGTGCCCAACAAGGAAGCGAACATTGATTGGAGCGTTGAGAAGGAACGCTATCGCGACCTTGTTCTCAAAAAGATCGAAGAGCGCACGGAGATGAAAGATATCCGCGAGCATATTGAGGTGGAACGTATCATTACTCCGGATGATTGGCAGAATGAATTGCGTGTGTACCGCGGCGCGGTATTCAACCTCGCGCATACGGTGAGTCAAATGCTCTATTTGCGCCCGCACAACAAGTTCGATGATATCGACCACCTCTACATCGTCGGCGGCGGAACGCATCCCGGGAGTGGACTTCCGACGATCCTCGAGTCGGGACGCATCGCGGCGGACCTCATCACTTCCGACCACGCATGAACACGTTTCAGTCACTCTGGCTCATTCGCGAGCTCTACTTCAAAAAGGGACTTCCCGATCTGGTCAAGATCCAGTCGCTCGGGTTGTTGGCGGTAAAGATCGGACAGATCCACGCGCTCCGACTTGATTTTCTTCCCCCCGAGAAATGTCACCATTTGGCGACACTGTATCGGAGCAATATCCCTGTCGCGCGAGAGGATATTCGCGCGCTTATCGAGGAGCAGGGCGGGGAAGAGTTCCTTCGTTCGTTCTCACGCTTTGACGAAGTGCCTATCGCGACCGCGTCGGTGGGGGAGGTGTATCGTGCGACACTCAACTCGGGAGAGGAAGTCGTCGTGAAGTTTATCAAGTCGCGATTTGCGGAACGTTTCACTCATGATGTCGCATCGCTCCGTCGTTTCTTCGGGATCGTCCTTGCGCTTTTTCCGCGCTTGCGTCGCGTGGGCGACCCGCTCGGTATCCTTTCCGATATTGAGACCTACACACTTGCCGAGCTCGACTTGCGGAACGAAGCGTCGGGAGCCGCGCTCCTTGAAGCGATCGCCCGCTCGTACGGGGAGACCTTTGACCTTTCCAATCTTGGGTTCGTCGCGCATTATCCCGCAATGACCAACGCGCGCGTGATGGTCTCCCAATTCATTGCCGCACCGAGCGTCGACGAGCTGATCGCGCGCAATGAGTTCACGTACGACGATCTCCTCAAACTTTTTTCCATCCAGGGTTTCTATATGTTCATTGCGGGAAAGTTTCATGGTGATCTCCATCCGGGGAATGTCCTCTACGACGGGAAGCGTTTTTACTTTGTCGACACGGCGTTTGTGGGGGAGGTGGGTCTGCGGATCCGCACAGGACTCTTCCGATTCTTTGAAGCGCTTTCTCGTTATGATTATCCCGCGTGCGCGGAGCGCCTGAACGAGATGGCCGAGACGCGGATCGAAGGAGAGGTATTTGAGCGATTCACAAAGGAGTTCATCACGCTATATGCCGACTACACCGACAGTACGGTAAGTGAAGTGTCGCTGACCAAACAGATGATGCAGACGATCAAACTCGGAGTCAATTCGGGAATGAAGTTCGAGAAGGGGATCTTTCCGATCATCAGAAGTCTCATGTATCTCGACGGAATGGTGTTGCGCGTCAATCCGAACGCCGTGCTGGTGAAGGATATGCGCCGTTTCATCGACCTCTACGAGATAGTCATGAAAGAGAGGAAGGATTCGTCTTCTCTTTGAGTTTCGTGTTGTGCAAACTCTCGGTAGATGGTAGTTTTATTCCGGTTTTTCTTTTTTGAAGAGAGTGAGGAGTAATGTTATGAGCAATCCTATGACATCCCATGAATATTTTATCTCCGAAGCGGTGCGTTTGGCGGAGGAGTCCGTTGCCTCGGGTGGAGGGCCGTTCGGTGCTGTTGTGGTGAAGGATGGTGTGATCGTCGGACGAGGGAGCAATCATGTGACGACCTCAAATGACCCGACCGCGCATGGCGAGATCGTCGCCATTCGTGATGCGTGCGCGCATCTCAATTACTTTCAGCTTGATGATTGCGTGCTTTATACGAATGCCGAACCTTGCCCGATGTGCTTCGCGGCGTGCTACTGGGCGCGTCTTTCGGGTGTTTATTACGCCCTCCCTCATCCCGAGGCGGCGGCGATCGGCTTTGACGACTCTTTCATTTACAAAGAACTCGCTTTGCCTTCCGGCTCGCGGAAGATCCCGTTTCATCGGATCGATCTTCCTGGTGCGGGAAAAGCTTTTCGGCTTTGGATGGAAAAAATAGATAAAGTAGAGTACTGAACGTGTCTTGTGTATTCGAGAACCGCGATATGATTTCGCGGTTTTTTTGTGCTACTGCATATTTCCGGTGGGGCATGTTTGTGGAGCTTGTGTCATTTGAACCATATTTTGCAACATATTTTTCCCCATTCCTCAAGGTTTTTTTATTGCATGGTATAATAGACCAACTATGAAAAACACCGCAATCATCATCGGCGTTGTCGTGCTCGCAATATTGCTCGGCGCCGGCGTCTATTTCTTTACTCGTCAGTCTCCTGATCCTGTGTATGTCGCGGAAGACCCGATTCCACAAGCGACATCAACACCAACATCTCCCGCTTCGTCAGCGAATCCCACGTCCACGCCCGCAAAGGTCGAGAACAAGGACCGCACTGTGCTCGGCACCTCGATCGAGGGGCGCGAGCTTGTTGCGTATCATTTTGGAACAGGGGAACGCGAACTCTTGATTGTCGGAGGATTGCACGGAGGGTATGAGTGGGGGACGGTGCTCCTTGCGTACCAGTTTATTGATCATTTGAAAGCGCAACCGAACGTGATTCCCGCGAACATGAAGGTGACGGTCATTCCGGTCGCGAATCCAGACGGACTTGCGAAAGTTGTCGGGAACAAGGATCGCTTCACATCCGCGGATGTATCTGCTTCAAAGGAAGTGCAAGCCTCGGGACGTTTTAACGCAAACCAGGTCGATCTCAATCGTAATTTTGCTTGTGATTGGAAGCCTACAGGAATGTGGCAGTCAAAACGCGTAAGTGGGGGTAGTGCCGCTTTTTCCGAACCGGAAAGTGGGGCGATCAAGGAATACGTCGAGGGTCGCTCGCTCTCCGGAGTGATCGCGCTCTTCAGTGCCGGAGGTGGTGTTTATGCGTCATACTGTGACGGAGCCGCGTCTACCGCGACACGCTCACTTTTGGCGGCATACGCGCAGGCGTCCAAATATCCGTCCTTTGAGACTTATGACCACTACGAGATCACCGGCGACATGACCAACTGGCTCGCCTCGATCGGTGTTCCTGCGATCAGCGTTCTCCTTACCACTCATGACAATACCGAGTGGGAGAAGAATCGCGCGGGAGTCATGGCGGCGATCGCGCACCTCGCTCGATGATGTCGTGGCGTTCATTTGCGCCGGTCGCGCTCCTTTTCCTTTTTCTCGTTTTTGCGGGAGGAACGTATTTTCTGCTCCGTCCGCGCGCGCACATTCCGGAACCGACTCCGTTACCCCCAGTTCCCGAAACAGCGATCTCCTTTCCGCTCCGCGATGTGATCGGACGGTCGGTTGAGGGTCGTGTGATCGAGTCCTATACCTATGGAACAGGGACAACGAGACTCTTGTTCGTTGGAGGGGTCCATGGTGGGTACGAGTGGAATAGTGTCTTGCTCGCATATGCGTTCATTGATCATCTCGATGCGAACTACAAGACTCTACTTCCCTTAGGGGTCTCGGTGACTGTCGTTCCCTCGCTCAATCCCGATGGCGTATATAAGGTTGTGGGGAAGGAGGGGCGCTTCACCTCTGCTGATATTTCGGAAGGGGTGGACGAGTCACTCGGGCGCTTCAATGCGAATCAGGTTGACCTCAATCGCAATTTCGCATGCAAGTGGCAACCCACAAGTACATGGCGCAGTCGCACGGTCTCTGCGGGCACTGTGGCGTTCTCGGAACCGGAAAGCGCCGCGCTGCGCGATCTCGTCCTCCGCGAGCGCCCCGCAAGTGTCGTCTTCTGGCATAGTCAGTCCAATGCTGTTTATGCATCCGAGTGTGAAGCGGGCATCCTTTCGGGAACACGCGCGATCATGAACGCGTACGCAAGCGCGGCGGGGTATCCTGCGGTTGATTCATTTGACGCGTATACGATCACCGGAGATGCCGAAGGGTGGCTTGCGTCGATCGGTATTCCCGCGATCACCGTCGAGCTCAAAACACACGAAGATATCGAGTGGGGGCGCAATCTTTTGGGTATCCGCGCGCTCCTTGATTATCACCGCCCTTAAACAGAGGTATAATAGAGGTACCTTCATCGGGAAGGAAGAGCATATGCCGGAACCACTTATCGTACAACCTCGCACGCATGAGCCGCACCACTTGATGTGGGTGTGGATCGTGCTTACACTTTCGATCGCGCTTCTTGCGGGCGTGTCGACCTATGCGTATCTGCGCATGGTCGAACTCGAGACGCGTCTTACGACACTCCATGCGACACTCGCGTCAACTTCGGCGGAACTGGTGATGTCTCGCGAGGTCCTTTCTCGAGACATTGCCTTGCTTGCGCAGGAGACGCGGGGAATCTCCGAGAACCTTTCCACTACGAAGCAGGATGTCGCGCTTGCACAAAATACGTTGAGTGCGGTCGAGAACAAAGTGGGTGGCGTAGAGGAGAGTATCGGTTCCATTACCGGCACAGTGACCACACTCCAAAAACTTTCCGCAACCGACCCTGAACTTCTCAAGAAATATTCCAAGGTGTATTTCTTGAACGAGAACTATGCTCCCGAACACCTGACGACCATTCCGCAATCGTACCTCTATAGCAATATCAGGTCCGAGGCCTTTTTGACCCGCGCGTATCCTTATCTGCTCGAAATGCTCGATGCGGCAAAGTCAGAAGGTGTGACCTTCTATGTTCACTCGGCATATCGCTCTTTTGAGACACAGCAGGCGCTCAAGTCCGACCACGTCATGACCTATGGCGCGGGGACGGCCAATACTTTTTCAGCGGATCAAGGTTATTCCGAACATCAGATCGGGACGACGCTCGACTTTATCACCTCCGGAATGGGAGGAAAGCTCGACGAGTCATTCGCGGAAACCCCCGCGTTTCGATGGTTGAACGCAAACGCGTACAAGTACGGATTCATTCTTTCATACCCCGAAAAGAATTCCTACTATATTTATGAGCCGTGGCACTGGCGTTTTGTTGGTGTGAAGCTGGCGACCGAGCTTCACAACAAAGGGCTCCACTTCTATGATATGGATCAGCGTGACATTGACGGCTATCTCGCGGAGATATTTGATTGAGCTCGCTTTTTCTATGGATGACAAAGAAAGCATCGTGGTGTTGAAGGAGATCATGGCACATTACCCGCTCTCGGAGCGTGAGGTGGAGGCGGTGCACAGCGCGATCGGCGTGCTCTCCTTGGCGGCAATTGCGGAGGGTCGCATTAAAAAACTCGGCGAACGTCAGCGTGCGCATCGTCATAATTCCACGAAATAAAACTTATGCATTGCCCAAACGATACAACCCCAATGAAGAGCATCGCGCTCCGTGAGGGACATGTGGAGTCGTGTCCCGCGTGTGGAGGGTTGTGGATCGAAGGTGAGGAGTTGAAGCGGATCGCTCGAGTATTTGCCGAGAATATCCCCGAACAAGTGAAAGACTATGAAGCACTCCTTCGTGCAAACAAGAGCCTCGATATATCTTCTTCTGAACTCACTTATGGTGACGGGGTTGTGTGCCCTGTCGACGGGAAGGTCACAAAACATTTTATCTATGCGGGGGACTCGAAAGTGATCCTCGATCAATGTATATCGTGCGGCGGGACATGGTTTGACGGAGGAGACCTCATTCGCATTGCGGAGTATCTTGTTCCCGCACCGCATGAGTACGCGACGATAGAGCTTACTCGGAACGCCAACAGGGAGCGGGAGGCATTTGCTCGTGACGAGGCAAGGGTCCTTTCAATGCTCCGCACCCCGTCCGGAATTCTTTCCGCGTTGCTCCTTTTTGCGTTCAAGACCTACGAGAATTACAGGAAAATAACAGAAGAACATCCGCTCTGAATCATCGGACGCACCGCTTTTTTTAGAAAAATCGAACATATCACCGTGAGCCGATGCGACTATTTTGGTCTCTATTTGTTATACTTCATGTATTGAAAATTAATTTTCTTCTATGAATACACAATTGAAGGACAAGGTCGTTGTTGTTACTGGTGCGGGGCAGGGAATAGGGAGAGGTATCGCGCATGCGTTCGCATCCGAAGGAGCGCATGTGGTGGTGGCCGACATGAACGAGACTTCATGCGTCAATGTTGCGCGTGAGGTTGAGGGTCTGGGTGTTCGCGCGCTTCCCATGCGTTGCGATGTCTCCTCAAAGGATGATGTCGCGGCACTTTTTGCGAAGGCGGTCGAAACATTCGGACATGTTGATGTCTTGGTGAACAATGCTGGGATCTTCCCGTTCCTTTCACTCGAAGCGATGGAGGAGGGTGATTGGCAAAAGGTGATGGATGTAAACATGAAGGGTGTCTATTTGACCGCGCGTGAGGCGGCAAAGGTGCTTCCCGAAGGTGGTCGCATCGTGAATATCTCCTCGGTCGCATCGGTGATCGGGTTTGAGGGCCTCACGCACTACTGCGCGTCAAAAGCGGGCGTGAACGGATTCACTCGCGCGCTTGCGCTTGAACTTGCCAAGAAGAAGATCACCGTCAACGCGGTCGCGCCCGGTGCTATTGCGACACCCGGAGCAGGTGGGGCGCAAAGCGATGAAGTGCTGAAGCAAACACTCGCCATGATTCCCCTCGCTCGACAGGGGCAGCCCGAGGATATTGCCGCCGCAACGGTCTTTCTCGCATCGGAGGGCGCGAGCTACATCACAGGACAATCGCTTATTGTTGACGGTGGCTGGGTCTTGCGCTAGATGAGTTTTGTTGTTGCAAAAAAGAACGCCCGTTGGGGCGTTCTTTTTTACTGGAGGCCTTCCTTGACGTGTGCGACGATCGTGTCGAGTCCATGTTTGTCGCGCATGTCGAGTCCTTTTTTCACGTGATTGATCACTTCGTCCATCATCCAATTTTCCTTGAGGAGAAAGTCAACGCGCGCGTCAGACTTGAGTTCCTCGATCAGGCGTTCGTCGCGTGTTCCGGTCAAAATGATGACGGGAACGGTCGCGCCCCACGGGTCCTTGCGTAAGAGTGAAAGGGCTTCGACGCCGCCCATGACGGGCATCATGACATCGAGCATGATAAGATCAGGGTGTTCACGGAGTGCGGTCTCAAGACCGATCTGACCGTTCTCCGCTTCGAGGATCTTGTAATGTTCGGCACTGAGTGCATCGGCGACCACTGCACGCAAGAGCGCAGAGTCTTCGACGAGGAGGATCGTTGTTTCTTCGTTCATGTGAGGATTATAACATGTTTGATATCGAAGAGAATCTGCCCCGCATTCAAGACTGATTGTCACGTTCTCAGTGAGACGGTGTTATTGGTGACATAAGGGGTTCATTCTCCTTCTTATTACTCTCTATTTGACACGTTGCCATGAATACCAAACTCGTCGCGATCCTCTCTTTTATTTTTGCACTTTTTCTTGTGATCTTTTCCATACTTATTCTTTCAGACGGGAAGCAGGTGGACCAAGACCCTTCAAAAGAAGCGTCACGCGCATCTTCCTCGCACTCTCCCAAAGACGCGATGTATTTCATTGACGGTCGACCGGTCACGCTCCGTGATGGTGTTTCGGTCGAGCCGGCGGCTCCCGGTTCCGCGTCCTCCGTTACGACTCGTTATTTCGGGAATGAACTTGCAAAGGATCTTAATGGAGACGGTCTCTCTGATCTGGTGTTCCTTGTCACGCAGGACGGCGGAGGGTCGGGAACATTCTATTATGTGGTTGCCGCGCTCACTCGTCCGGATGGTACATTCTCCGGAAGTCATGCGGTATTTCTTGGTGATCGCATCGCGCCGCAGACAATCAACGACGGAGGAGGGAATATTGTGCTTGTAAATTATGCCGTGCGCGGGGAGGATGAACCTTTCTCCGTTGCGCCTTCGATCGGCAAGACACTCCGCATCATCCTTGATCCGACTGACATGCAATTTGGTGTTGTTGCGGAGAACTTTGAAGGAGAGGCAGATCCTTCCCGTATGACGCTTGCCATGAAGACATGGGTGTGGGAAGGGGTGACCTATGCGGATGGGAAGACGTTTACACCTCGAGCAGTTGGGCGCTTCACAGCGCAGTTTGGAGCGGAAAAGAGATTCTCTGCGTCGACAGACTGCAACGGGGCGGGGGCGGAGTATACGGAGGGGATTTCGGGTGCCCTCTCATTCGGACCAATGTTTTCAACACAGATGTATTGCGAAGGTTCCGAAGAGCAGGTGTACACGGGACTTCTAGAGAAGACTGTTCAATATCGTTTTACGTCAAAGGGAATGCTTGAGCTTGTGCTCTCCGATGGGACGATCATGCATTTTCGCTGATTCACACGAGGGAACCTCTCCGGATGGAGAGGTTTTTTCCTTTGACTACATGGCGACTCGTGAGCGGTGGTACCATTTTCCGATCTCGAACCATATGAGGCTCCCAAACGCGACGAGAGTGACCATAACAAGCTCTTCTCATTCGAGTTGGGCCAAGGGTGGAAGGTATCGGCAAGGAAGGGGACATAGAGAATGGTAAGAAGTAGAGTGACTGATGTCGCAAGCATGATCCGGAGAGCGGCATTCTTGACTCGGAGTGACTGGAGAGCAAATTTCCCCCCCCCATGAAAGATTGACTGCGATCAGAAGTATGCTTGCAAGCACGAGCGTCGTGAATCCAATTGCCACGGCTTCTCCCTCCGACATTCCGGAGTGGACCGCGAAGAAAAAGTATGTGTATTTTCTTGTGTGGGGTGATTATTTTTCATTCCCATATTCTGCACCCATAAGACGTTTTTATATTGAACGTGATCATGCTGATGTTGACGCGCTTGATATTGGGTATATACTCAAAATATTATCCTCCTGTCTTCTTTGGGCAGAGGAGACATGCACCATGCCTAGACCAAAGAAATGTCTTTGTGAACAGGTCGATTTCTCCCCCGTGGAGCGTTGTTTTCGTCCTTGCGGAATGTTGGCGCGCAAAAATCTGGAGATAAGACTTTCGACGGAGGAGTTCGAAGCGTTCCGTCTGCGGCATCTTGAGGGTATGGGGCAGGAGAGTGCGGCTTCTCACATGGGGACCTCACAGAGCACCTACCAGCGCATGCTTGAACGCGCCGCGATCAAAATCGCGCGCGCACTCGCCGACGGGCACCCTCTTTTTATTGATGTTCCTTATTCGCACTCATGAATCTTTTTATGTCACTTCATCACCGATCGAAATATGTCATTGCGGTGTTGTTTTTTATTTGGCTATTGTTTCCTGCTTTTTCTTTTGCGAGCGAACTTCCCACTGCGTATCTTTTTTATGGAGAGGGATGTCCTCATTGTCTGAAGGAAAAGACATTCTTGTATGGTCCTCTGCGCGAAGAGTTTCCCGATCTTGTTATTCGGGAATTTGAGGTCTACAAGAGCCCGTCGAATGTGTCGTTGATGGGTGCTGTCGCTCGAGAAGTGGGGGCCACGGTGAATGGCGTCCCGTTCCTTGTTATTGGAGAACGCTCCATGGTGGGTTACGCGGAGGGAGTGACATCCGAAGAGATTCGTTCCGCCATTTTAGAGTGTGCCTCGGCCTCTTGTCGTGACGTGGTCGCAGTCTTTCTTCCCGAGACAAAAGTCTCAGAATCTCCCGTTGCTGTCATTTCATCGAGTGACATCTTGGAAGATCCGACATTGCTCGCGACCGAGCCGGAAGAAATGCATAAGGAATCCCCGGTTCCTCCGGAGGAAGAATCTCGAGAGATTGACGTTTCTGCTCCAAGGATCCCACTCTCGCTTCCGTTGTTCGGGGATATGGACGCATCACAATTCTCCCTTCCTCTTCTCGCGGTTACACTGGGTGCGCTTGACGGGTTCAACCCATGCGCGATGTGGGCGCTTGTTTTTCTAGTCGGACTTCTTCTTGAGATGCGCGATCGCCGTCGAATGTGGATTCTCGGGACTCTTTTTATCGCAACCTCTGCGGTCGTGTATTTCCTCTTCATGGCGGCATGGCTCCATCTTATTATCTTTTTGGGTTTCATTTCCTTCATTCGGATCGCGATCGGAATGCTTGCACTTGGAGGAGGAGTATACAGTCTTTGGGAATATCGTGTGAACAAAGAGGGTACTTGCAAGGTGACGAACCCGGGACAAAAGCGGACGATCATGGCAAGAATGAAAGGTGTTGTCGCGAATCATCAGCTTTTTCTTGCTTCCGTCGGGATCATTGGGTTGGCGTTCGTTGTTAATCTTGTTGAACTTGTCTGCTCCGCTGGACTTCCTGCTGTCTTTAGTCAGGTTCTGGTGCTTAATGATCTTTCGACTTTACAGTACTATTTTTATATTGTTCTCTATATATTTTTCTTCATGCTCGACGATCTCTTTGTGTTCGCCGTTGCAATGACAACTCTCCGTTTGACCGGGTTTACGACAAAATATGTCGGAGCTTCTCGTCTTGTCGGAGGACTCTTGATGATCATGGTCGGGCTCTCTCTTATCTTTAGACCCGAGTGGTTGATGTTCGGTTAATATTTTGCAGGTTGAACTTGCTGGTACCGCTTGATACGATGTTCATATGCAAATAAAATGGCGTATTGCACTCGTGGTCTCCTTTATTGTTTTTCCACTCTTTGCATTCGCTGAAGGAGGTGCTTCCGTCGCGCCTTTCCGTGCGAGCATCATTGAGGTTGTCGCAGAAGAGCGCGGGGAGACGCTTCCCGGAGTCGCAACAACGTTCCAGACGTTGAAGCTTGTCGGTCTTGATGGAGACTATGAAGGGAAGGAATTTCTTATTGATGGAATCGCCCGTCAAGCGGACACAAAGATACTTCATCGTGCCGGCGACGAGGTTTTTGTGCTTGCGGAAGAAGGGGAGGACGGGTCCGCTCTTTTTGTGATCACTGATATCGCTCGTCTTCGCCCCCTCTTTTTCCTCGGATTTCTCTTTGTGCTCGTCATTCTGGCGATCGGTCGCATGCGTGGCATTCGCGCATTGTTTGGACTCGTGTTTAGTTTTTTTGTGATCACCGCCGGTATCATCCCTGGCATTCTTGCCGGACATGACCCCGTGTTTGTCTCGCTTGGATATGCGACAGTCATTGTCCTTGTCTCTACTTATATGGTCTACGGATTCAATAAGAAGGCGACGGTTGCGATCGCGGGGATGTTTGCGGGGACGGTCATTGTTGGTATCCTTTCGGTTGTCTTTACACATCTTGCGCGTCTTTCGGGCTACGCCGCAGAGGAGACAATGTTCCTCGCCGGACTGCTCGGGGGTGCGATCAACTTCGAAGGTTTACTCCTTGCTGGTTTTATTGTGGGAACACTCGGTGTACTTGATGACCTGGCTGTTTCACAGGTCTCTGTTGTTGTTGAGCTTCAACGAGCAGATCCGACACTTTCGCGTCGCGAACTCTTTCGTCGTGCGATGCGGGTCGGTGTCGATCATATTGCCTCGATGGTTAACACGCTCTTTTTGGCATATGCCGGTGCATCACTTCCGCTCCTCCTCCTCTTTCGTTTCCAAGAAGCGCCGTTTTGGAACACCGAACAGGTGCTGAATCACGAGATCATCGCGACGGAGATCGTGCGCACCTTGGTCGGGTCGATCGGGCTCGCGCTTACGGTCCCGATTACCACGATACTCGCGGCATACGCCTTTGCGAGTATGCGCGCGCGCAATGCTCCACGAGCGGAATGACCTTCGCGCTGCATTCCAATGTGTGCTCTTTTGTGGTATAATTAAAAGATATGGAAAAGACATATCTAATGAGTGCGTTGGCGCTTTTTGTTTTTCTCCCTTCCGTTGCGTCCGCGCAACTCGTCGTTGAGGGGATGGGGAATGTTGTTGTGGAGAACGCGGTTCCGGTGCGTCTCGATCTCGAGTCGGAGGAATCCCCTTTTCAAATGAGAAAGGAACAAGAAACACGCAAAGAAGCGGGGGCCACCTTGCGTGCGAACGGCGAGCCGATTCGTGCAGAAGTACGGGCCGAGGCTGCGGGGGTCGGTATTGATCAGGCACAACTGCGGGCTAATGAATCCGGGCAAGGAGCACTTGATCGTGTCGAGCTTCGCCTTCGTTTGGATGAAGGCGAAGAGACGGCATCGGCGACCCCTGTCCGCGTGCGAAGCGAAGTGCGTACGCAAGCCGATCTCGAAGAGTTTATTCGTGGCAAGGCGCGCGCGGATGCAAATCTCCGTGGCGTGGAGGTGAAGGAGGGTCTTGTTGAAGTAGAGTACGCGCAGCCCGCCAAGTTTTTAGGAATTTTCCGTACGAACGTTTCCGCTCGCGCGCGTGTCGCTTCCGATGATGCGGTTGAGATCACTTATCCTTGGTACCACATCTTCATGAAGAAGGAAGTGAGCAAGGAGTCTCTGCGTGCAAACATCGCGCGTGCGCTCGCCGCGGAACGTAAGGCGCTTTCTGAAGGAATGTCGACCACAACCACTCAGGCGACGATTGCCGCTGGGCTCGGCATTCCGGACATCTTTGATATCATCCTTGACGCATTCGCCGGTCGTAATGGTGAAAGATCCGAATAAAACATCGGACAACAAAAAACCGCTCTATTGAGCGGTTTTTTTATTTTCTACTGATTCTCTTTGAGATAGGTGATCATTGTATCGACATCGCTTGTCTCGAAGGGGTCGGTCGGGCAGTTGTCTTCCATGCCCGGTTCCGCGAAGATCTTCTTGATCGCGCCGTCATCGACGAACATGCTGTAGCGCCATGAGCGCTCGCCAAAGCCGAGGTTGTCCTTTTTGACCATCATGCCCATCTTTCGGGTGAAGTCTCCAGATCCGTCGGGGAGCATTTTGACTTTCTTTACATCCTGAGCCTTGCCCCATTGGAACATGACGAAGGCATCGTTGACGGAGAGGCAGATCACTTCGTCGACACCAAGCGCCTTGAGCTCATCATACTTCGCCTCGTATCCGGGAAGGTGAGTCGATGAGCAGGTAGGGGTAAAGGCGCCGGGGAGCGCGAAGAGCACGACCTTCTTTCCTTTGAAGATCTCGTTGCTCGTTACGTCTTGCCAACGGAACGGGTTCGGTCCTTCGACCGATTCGTCGCGCACGCGGGTCTTAAAGGTGACCTCGGGAACCTGTGTGGGGAATGTGTGTTCCGACATAGTAGTGAATGATGAATGAATAAAAATTGAATAAGATTGATACAGAGGATCATGCTCCTGCGCCACTCCGTGGCACTTTGACCTCGGCCAGTCGTTGGCCATCAAAAATAGGGAGATGATCCGTATCATTTATTGTATCGGAGTGGTATGCTCCGTGCAATATTGACACCCCTGGGGGGTGTCATATACAATAGCATACATATGAAAAAAGGGAAACCTGAAATAACCGATGAAGTCGCTACGGCGGGACTCTTGCGGCGACTCAATAATGTACGCGGACAGATCGACGGAGTCGCGCGTATGGTGGAAAGAAAAGAGGATTGTCTTTCGGTGTTGACTCAGTTCAAGGCCGCGCGTGCGGGTCTTGACCGTTCACTTACGATCTTCTTGGAATCTCATCTCAAACAATGTATCGGTATTGACGATCTTCCTCGTCAAAAGAAACTTGAGGTTGAAGGCATCCTTTCCGAATTAACCAAATAATGATCAAATCGCTATGAGCATCTACAAGATGAACACATCTCGTTGGCATGTTACCCGCCTCGTCTTTCTTTTTGCGGGGATACTCGTACTTATTTCTCTCGGCGCCTATCTCGTGACTGCGAACGACCTTTGGCTCCTGCTTGCCGCTTTTGTTGCGGGGGCAGAGATCGTCTTTGCGCTCACCGGGTTTTGCACGATGGCGGCGATTCTTGCCCGACTCGGTGTCCCGAGAGATTGAGTGTGTGTGATTAAGAATAACTACTTCTAAAAATTATGATGAACATGAACAGGATCATGCCCATGCTTTTTCGCCCCGCACCTCTTGTCACTATAGCTTTTTTCGCCCTTGTCGGATCTTTCTTCGTGTTTGGCGGTGAAGAAAAGGAATCTGCGGAGCGCCCTCCTTCTCCGGTCGAGATCGTTGTCGCGAAAAGTGAAAAGGTTGCACTTGATCGTACTTTTACGGGCGTCCTTCTTCCTAATTCGATGACCGAGCTTTCCTCAAAAGCTCCGGGGCGGGTTTCCTATCTTGGTGCCGACGTCGGTACTCGTGTTTCCGCCGGTTCGGTGCTTGTGGAGCTCGATGCTACAAACGAACGTGCTGTTGTTTCAAGCATCGCTGGAAACATCTCCGCAACAAAGAATAACATTGCGACACTCGAAGAACTCTATAGCGAGCGTATCAAGACCGCCGAATCTCCTTCGTACGGCGGAGTGAGCGGAACAACGGGGAATATTGCGATTCTTACCTCAACCGCTCTGCTCTCCGATCAGGTGAGCGACACGCTTGGCGCACTACTTGGAGTGAGGGATGGTCGTCATATCACACCCGAGATTTCCTATGATACTGAACTCGGAGCTCGCTCAAGTGCGGCAAAGATCGCTGCGCGTGAACACCTTGCCTCTTACCAGGTTGAGAATATTGAATACCAACGTTTCTTTGATGTGACGATCATGGGAAAGAGTCCGAATGAAGAAGAACTCGCGGAGGGTGTTCACCGTGCAAGTCGTATTCTTGAAGAAACAAAGTCGGTTTTGAATGACACGTACGAGGTTCTTCTTTATTCTATCGTCTCCGTGAGTCTTAGTGAACGAGAACTTTTTGAGCGCAAACGTGTTGTGGGTGAATTTGGTATTCAGGCCGAAGAGCTTCTTCGTGGATTGCGCGATGCGGATTCCGGTGTCGCTGTACTCAAAAAGGAAAAAGATACCCAACTTGCGCAGCTCGAGTCTTCTTTGGTCGCGTTGCGCGGAGAGGAGGAGGTCGCGACGGCCGCGCTCTCTAGTAGTGTCGTCAGATCTCCTTACAGCGGGGTGATCACCGAGAAATTCACCGAACGAGGTTCTGTTGTTGCCCCCGGAACACCTCTTCTTACTATCGCGGACGACTCAACCCTGCTTCTGCGTGTCGGCGTTCCGGATGTTTTTGCGTCTCAACTTTCTTTGCAAACAAAGGCATCGGTCGAGATCGATGGAGTGTCGACTCCTGTTGTCGCACGAGTTACAAAGATCGCCCCGACGGTCGATCCGTCGAGTCGTAAGGTCATGATCGAGTTTTCGATCGCAAATCCGACCCGCGCATTGCGTACCGGATCCTTCGCGCGCGTAACGATCGCGCTCTCCGAGGTTGACGGTGTTGTCGTCCCCTCTCGTGCTGTTATTTCTCGATATGGAACGGAGTATGTCTTTATTGAAAAAGAGGGGATTGCGGTGCGTCGCGTTGTTGAGTCGGGCAAGCGTACCGACATGCTGACTGCGCTCGGAAGCGGAGTGTCGGACGGCGAGAGGGTCATCGTCGCGGGAAATCTCTATTTGCGCGACGGTGATCGCGTGTTTGTTGCAACATCGACGCCACCTTTCGTTTCTGTCGAAAAACCCTCGGGGCGATAGGTCTTTCTTTGTCCGTATTCACTATTTTTACCTATGAACACACACCCTTCACCTCAAGAGGAAAAAGAGAATATCTACGCTCATGTTGCGCGGTTCTTTGTTCAAAATAAACAACTTTCGCTCTTACTGACACTTGCGAGCTTTGTCTTTGGTGTCATGGCCTTTGTTGCTACGCCCAAGCAATACAATCCTGAAATCACGCTTCCTGCGTTTCGGATCGTGACCGAATATCCCGGCGCGACCGCCGATGAGGTTGAGCGTTTTGTTACCAATGAAATTGAGAACAAACTCGCCGAACTTCCCGGTGTTGACACGCTCTCCTCGTATTCGTTCGACGGAGGACGTTCGGTTGTTCTCGTTACTTTCAAGATCGGCACCGACCTTGATCGGAGCAAGACGGAAGTCATTCAGAAGATGCAGGCGAATCTTCATCTCGCGCCTCTTGGTGTGGGGGCGCCGCTCATTCAGCAAGTTGACCCTGAGAATGTTCCAGTCATGACTGTTGCGATCTTGAGTTCCGAGATCGGACCAGACGGACTTCGTGCGTACGCGTTCGAGTTGCGTGAGGACCTCAAGACCATCTCCGGTGTGACCAATATCGAAGTATCCGGAGGCCGTGCTCGAGTGCTTTCGGTTACACTCCTTCCCGATGCGCTTGCTGCTCGTAATGTGAGTGTGAACGAAATCGAGGGTGCGATCAAGATGAACAACCTCCGGATGCGGGTCGGTGCGATCGAAGGCACGGAGCGAAACATTTCTTTTGTTCTTGATGGATCGATCGCTTCCGCGGAGAGCCTTGCACGACTCGTGGTCGGCGGAAGTTTCGCAAGTCCGGTCTACCTTGAAGATGTCGCGGAGATATCGGACGGATATGGTGTCGTTGAGAGTCATGTCGGTCTCTCGGAACGAGGTGTTCCCGACGATAGGCATGTGGTCTTTCTCTCGCTTGCCAAGACACAAGGCGTCAATGTGACGAACGTGACGACTGCCGTGCGTGAGCGTATTGATGAACTTGTATCGTTGCGGATGGTTCCGGACTCTGTTGACCTTGAGATCACTCGCGATGAGGGCGAGATCGCGGGGGAGGAGATCATGGTTCTCACGGAGCACCTTGCGCTCGCGATCGGAATCGTCACAATCACGCTCATATTCTTTTTGGGTTTGCGCGCAGCTCTTGTTGTTGCCACCGCTATACCGCTCACACTCGCGCTCGTCTTCATTGTGGGGTATTTCTTTGATCAGACGATCAATCGGATCACACTCTTCGCGCTTATCTTCTCACTTGGACTTCTTGTGGATGACGCGATCGTTGTGGTTGAGAATATTCACCGCAGATTTTTGAACAAGCGGGAAGGGAAGGTTGATGCGATCGCGCATGCGACGGGAGAGGTGGGTATGGGTGTGCTTCTCTCGACGGTGACCGCTATTATTGTGTTTGTCCCCATGGGTCTTGTGACCGGAATGATGGGCGCGTATATGGGGCCGATCGCTTTCTTTGCCCCCATCGCACGCTTGATGTCTCTCTTTGTCGCTTACTCGCTTTCCCCATACATCGCGTCGATCTTTCTTAAGGAGTCCGAGAAGGAAGATTCCATTCATGAGGAAAAGGAAGAACATTCACGTCTCGATGCGGCGTATACGCGGTTCATCCATCGCGTGCTTGATGATCGGCGTCTTCAGAACAAGATATTGGTCGGAACATTGGTTGGTGTTGTGCTCGCATTCGCGCTTCCTTTTGTTGAGCTCGTGCATTTCAGAATGCTCCCGAAGGCCGACAAAGAACAGTTTTATGTTTATGTCGACATGCCCGATGGAACCGCGCTTGCATCCACAAAGGAATTTGCTGACGCGGTCAAGGGGAGTATTCTGACTGACCCTGAAGTGAAGGCAGTGGAGTATTTTGTGGGGACTCCTCCTGTAGCGGATTTTAACGGTCTCTTCCGTGGTTCGGATATGCGCGATCGCCCTGAACACGCGACCATGAAAGTGTCACTCTCGCATCCCAAAGAGCGTTCGGTCACGAGCGAGGAGATCGTCACTCGCGTACGCACGGATCTGTCTTCTGAATACGGAGACATTCCCGATATTCGTCTCCGGTTGATTGAGGATCCTCCTGGCCCTCCCGTGCTCTCGACACTTCTTGCACGTGTGAAAGGTCCGGATCCAGCCGTGCGGGATGAGATCGCGCGAGACCTATTCGCACTTTTCCGTGTTACTCCCGGTGTTGTCGACCTTGATACGGGTATCGCTTCCGGAGCAACAGAAGAAGTGCTGGTGATCGACCATGAGAAACTTACACGATCGGGACTTTCCGTGTCGGATGTTGCGACGGCCTTGCGTACCGCGCTTTCGGGAAATACTGTCGCGGTCGCGCGTCTTGGCGTAATGGAAGAATCCGCGATCATTGTGCGTTTTGCTGGTGACGGAAGAAATGACATTGCGGATATTGGACGCATTACCGTTAAGAACGCAATGGGACAACATGTTGCCCTTTCGAGCGTGACTCGTACTCTCCGCGTCGCACTCCCTGCTCCGATCGTACACGACGAACGAGAATCCGCGTCGATCGTGATGGGGGAGACAGAAGGACGTGCTGTGGTTTACGTTGTGAAAGATCTCGTTCTTGCACTTCTCGATTATCGCCTTCCTTCAGGAAACGGAGAGCTTCTCGATTGGAACCTTTACGGTCTTACGTACCGTGACACCGAAAGCAATGAGGAGTATCGGATCGAATGGGGAGGTGAGTTTGAGATGACGCTTGATAACTTTCGTGATCTCGGAATCGCAATGCTCGTCTCATACTTCCTGATCTACGTGGTCTTGGTCGCGCAGTTCCGTTCGTTCCGAACACCGATGCTCATCATGTCGACGATCATTCTCGGTTTTGCCGGTGTGCTCCCCGGATTCGCGTTGCTTGATTTTTCAAGTGGCCTGTATTTCTCGGCGACGTCCATGATCGGTATCATTGCACTCGGTGGGATCGTTGTTGGGAATGCGATCCTCTTGCTTGATTTCATTGAGCAACTCCGCACGCGCGGGCGTAGTGTTAAAATGTCTATCATCGGGGCATGTCAAACCCGTTTGCGTCCGATCATGCTCACCTCACTGACCGCAGTGCTTGGCTCCGCGGTAATCGTTGTTGATCCTGTTTGGAGTGGACTCGCGTGGGCGTTCATCTTTGGGCTCTCCCTCTCTACGGTGCTGACGCTTGTCATCTTCCCGATTCTCTACTTGCGTTTTAGTGGAGCAAAGGATGAATAAGTGAACGCAAAAGAATCCGCACTGTACGCGGATTCTTTTGCGCTTTCTTGTGGTATTATCGAGTGCATGTCGCGTCATTTTTCACCCCTGACACCTCATCATCGCACAGTCGTGTATATCTTTGCGCTTGTCGTTGCGTTCGGGTTGGGGTTTCTTGTTCGCGACATGGAGTCTGCTGTCGATAGTACTCCAGAAGTAGACCTTCCTTCGACATCAGCGGTGGATGAACTCCCTTCTGCTTCTCTTGCATCTTCTTCTGATCTCCACCTCGAGAGCTCATCGTCTCAATTTTTCTCTGTTGTGCGTGTGGTCGACGGAGACACGATTGTCATTGCCCGAGAAGGTCGAAATGAGACACTCCGGCTGATCGGCGTGAACACCCCCGAGACGGTCGACCCGAGACGTCCGGTCGAGTGTTTCGGAAAGGAAGCATCTGCATTCGCGACGCGCGTGCTTTCCGGCGCAGAGGTGCGCGTCGAGGGCGATCCTTCGCAAGGTGAGAAAGATAAGTACGGGAGAACACTTGCGTATCTCTTCCTTTCGGACGGAACATTCTTTAATCTATCTCTCGTCCGTGAAGGGTACGCGTACGAGTACACCTACAACGAACCGTATCGTTATCAAAAGGAGTTTCGTGACGCCGAGCGGAGCGCACGCGCGGAAGGGAAGGGTCTTTGGGCGGAAGGAGCGTGTCGCGCGGCACCCCCACCCTCGTCTTTGGTGCCGGAGGCTCCGGCGCTCCTTGCTCCCGTCTCGTTGCTCGTATCGGACAGCTCGATCGAATGCGCACGCAATGTCTACAACTGCGCCGACCTTGCGACGCAGTCGCGAGCGCAAGAGGTCTTTGATCAGTGTGGTGGCGTCGCAAACGACGTGCATCGCCTCGATCGGGATGGTGACGGTCGCGTGTGCGAGAGTCTTCCATAAAACGGCCCTGTTGGGACATTTTTTAAGATTTCACACTCTCGCTTTTCTTGCATTTTGTGCTATAATGAACAAAGCTCCATCGTGCGCGGTGGTACATCGTGATAACCGCATCGTTTCCGCTTCGCGCGATCCGAGCCCTTATTCGATAACTCTTCAAACATCATGGCCCTCATCAAATGGGAACCGTTTGGCGATATGGATCGTTTCTTTTACGACCTTCATCCTGCATCATTCCCTCCATTCTCTACGGCATCGCTTGACCTCGCGGTGGACCTCTTTGAAGAAAAGGGGAACCTTGTCGCGCGTATGCATATTCCCGGCATGAATGCCGAGGACATCAAGGTCTCTGTCGACGGCGAACGTTATTTATGCATTCGCGCGGATCGAAATGAGGAGAAGGAAGAAAAAGAAAAACATTACTACAGCAAGGAGATCCGTCACGGAAGCTTTGAGCGAATGGTGCGACTTCCCAAGGATGTCGACAAAGAAAAGATCACCGCTTCGTATGAGAAGGGTGTCCTCACGGTCACACTTCCCGAAGTGTCAAAAAAGCTTCCCGAACGGACCGAGATCAAGGTCGAAGTAAAGGACTGATCGTTATTCGTTAAACATACACACTATGTACTACCACACCATGTGGGATAGTTATTGTCCCGGACTCTTCGGGATCGGAGGATGGTCGTCACTTCTTTTCTGGGGACTCCTCATTCTTCTTGTGTTTGTCGGCGCACGCATGCTCATCGTCGAATGGAGACGCTCTGATCACGGCCCTTCGTCGGCATCATCGTCCGCGCTCGAGATCCTCAAGGAGCGTTACGCAAAAGGGGAGATCGACAAGGCGGAATTCGAAGAGAAGAAGAAAGACCTCTCTGCTTGAGACAAAGAACACCATCCTTTTTGGGTGGTGTTTTTTTGTTGTTCATGTCGCTTCGGAAGTATAGAATTGGAAGATGAAGAAAAGTGTACTTCTTGTGCTTGTCGTCGTGTTGCTTGTTGTCGGAGGTGTCTGGCAGGTGTTCTTTCGCGGCAATCCTGAAGATCTTGTGGGGAATCTGGTCATTCTTCGCGGAACAAGCGCGTCGGACGCCTTCGATACTCTTTTTACAGACGGATACGCACACAATGAAGCCGCGCTGAAACTCCTCCTTCGTCTTCGCGGTATTCCCGCCGAATTGCCTCCCGGTGCATACCGGATCTCGAAAGGGATGAACATGTGGGCACTTGCGAGTCGTATCGCCGACGGGCCTTTCATGAAGTGGGTTGTTATTCCTGAAGGGTACCGCAAAGAGGAGATCGCGGAGGTGTTGGCGCGCGAGCTTGGGTGGTCGAATGAAGAAAAGAAGCAATGGGTTGAAGTGGACACCGCCCCCGATACTGATCACACGGAAGGAGTGTATTTCCCTGACACCTATCTCATCCCTGTCGAGGAAAGTCCCGCGCGGGTCGCCGAGCGATTGCGCGCGCGATGGAGCGAGCGCTTCGCCCCGCTTGCCGAAGAAGCCGCAACCCAAAACATCAAATGGACGACACTCATGAAAATCGCGTCGCTGGTTCAGCGTGAGGCCGCCGGAATGCATGACATGCCGCTCATTGCCGGAGTCATCTGGAACCGCTTGCTTGCGGGGCAGCGTCTCGAGATCGACGCGACGTTGCAGTATGTGAAGGGAAGCGAGGAGGGAGGGTGGTGGCTACCCGTTCGACCCGAGGATAAGCAGCTTGATTCACCTTTCAATACTTACAAAAATGCGGGACTCCCCCCGCGCCCTATCGCGAATCCCGGCATTGCGGCAATGGAGGCGGTACTTTTTCCCGAGGTGACTGAGTGCTTCTTCTACCTGCACGATCCGGAAGGGAACATTCATTGCGCGAAGGATTACGCGGGACATCAGGCGAACATTGAACGCTACCTGCGCTAGGACATCCTTGCCCTCGAGTTCCCTTCGGCGTACCATAGAGGTCATCATGAATATGTCATTTGAATCTTCCACATCGAATACCTCTCCCATTCCTCCTTTTCAAGGAGAACTTCCTCAAGATTTTTCGGACCATACCGCGGAGATGATCTCGTCCCTTCAGGGTCGACTTCAAGAAACGAATGATCGGATCCGCGAGATCGAGAGCACGCTTTCCTCAGTTTCTTTTCGCTCAATTTTCTCCCGTGACACTCTCCGGGACGAACTTTCGCGTTTGTATCATGAGCGACATCGACTCGATGCCGAAATCGCTCAATATTTCCCCGTGCCCGCGGTGGATGTGGTCGAAGGGGGTGTCGTGCTTGAGGAAGAGGGGGAGGAATCCTCGGCTCGCTAGAGTTTTGCTCGATATTGCATTATTTTCATTTTTGTGCTATAATTAATCAAGGTATTCTTTCCACTTGATTAGGATGGAGGTGCGTCATGAACATTCTCGAGTTGCGTGATGAGCTCAAGAGAAATAGCCTCATCTATTCTGAGGACACTCTTCGCGTCGACGAGTATCTGTCGACCGCGTGGGAGTCTCTCAATTCGTTTTTCCGGTTTCATCGGGAAAACGTGCTCGTGAGAGAGACACATCGCGAGTGTCAATTCTTCATCTGTCGCATCTTTACCATTGCGACAGTGTTTCATTCGGCATTCGGGTATGCGCCCTCTCGTCGCGACCTGCTCGTGACTGCGATCAACCTTCTCGGTGAGGATTTGACCGAGAAGGAGCTTGAGTTGTTCGCGTATGTCGACAGCGTCATTACGTCGGGGAGAGGTATGTATGCCCCTGGAGCTGTGGCGTTCTATATTCGCCTGGTGGGACTTTATCGGGAGCGGGATTTTCCTCACGATCACGCACCGCCATCTCCGTGGCATGCCTTCCCACTCTTGGCGCTGAATCGTCCGGATTTCCTTCGTGGAGATTTATATTTTCCGGACTCCGTCCTTCGTGACGCCGCCATCGCCTGTCATGCTAATTTTGAACAGGCTGTCCGTGCCTTGATCGAGAAGAAGTAATTTCCATGCCGCCCGTGACCTTTTGGTCATTGGCGGCATTTTCTTTTGTTCCTATAATGTTCACATGAGTGATCTCCTTCATTATGGAAACAGCGATATTCCTTCCGATATGGTCGAGCGTGTCGCACGTCGCGCACACGTGCTTCGTTATGGTGAGCCAAGGGCATCTCTTTCCGGCTCTTTGGCAACAGTATTTTCCCCTTCAGGAGAAGAGCTGTCTTCCGCACGGGTGGCGCTTTGCGAGGTGATGCGATCAAGTGAGAAAAGCAAAAAACCAAAGGAAGCATTCGTCGAACGGATCGCCGAGGTCGTGCATGACGCATGGCTTTTGCGCAACCGCTCGCGCGCTGACCCTGAAGAGCGGCTCCCTTACGTCGAACTTTCGGAGGAAACGAAGGAAAAGGACAGGGTCTACGCTCGCGCGGCTCTCGACGTGTTCTCGAACTGGTAGTTTTCTTGGCCTCACAACTTGCCTCGTGCTATAGTATGGAGACGTTTGCGCTCGATGGATCATTGAGCCGCCGTTATTACTTGCGTAAATTCAAATCATGGAGAAAGAGAATGAAATGAAAGAGGGAGAGGAGGTGTTTGAGACAAAAGAATCAACAAACCCCGAGATCGAGGTTGTTTCGGAGGAAGGCGTCCGTCCTGAGCAGCGGATCAAACGGATCTTGGGCACCAAGACCGCGCTCGTGATCGCGATCCTCTTGGTTCTCCTCGCGGTGCTGTATTCCGCGCGAGGGTTGTTTGTCGCCGCAATGGTCAATGGATCGCCGATCTCTCGTTTTGCGGTTGTGGGTGAATTGGAGAAGTCGTCCGGGAAGGAGGTGTTGGAAACACTCATTACTCAAGAGCTCATCAAGGCGGAGATCGCGCGTGCGGGTGTCTCTGTCACCGAAGCCGAGGTTGATGAGGGTATCGCGGCGTTGCGCGAAGAGATCGCGGGGCAAACAACCGCGACACTTGAAGAGATGCTTGAGGAGAGGGGTCTTGCAATGGAAGAAGTGCGCGAGCAGGTTCTTCTTCAGAAACAGGTTGAGAAACTCCTTGGCGCAAAGATCGAGGTGACTGACGAGGAGGTTGGTGGATATCTCGCGCAGGCAAAGCTTGAGATCGCGGAGGCGGATCTTCCCGCGGCACAGGCAGAGATCGCGAAGCAAATGCGCGAGCAGAAGATCGCTGTCGAGGCCGGAGCATTGGTCGGCGAACTTCGAGAGAACGCCAACATCTCCTACTTTGTCAATTACTAGAATACGAAAACCGGAAAGAAAAAGCGACTGCTTCCATGCGGTCGCTTTTTTTTACCAGAATCTTAGGATGCGCAACAGGAGGAAAAGCAATGGGTCATACCATTTTCGTTTTATGTTCAAGGACGGCAAGACCGCCTCACTCTCCCATGTGTGCATGATCTTGGTCAGATCGGCGACCATCGCGGGTGAAGTGAAAAAGACGCTCGCTTCCATGTTCCAATCAAAGGAGAGTGTGTCGAGGTTTTGCGATCCGATGGTCCCAATGCGCTCGTCGATCAGGATCGCTTTTGCGTGATTCATCGAGGGGAGGAATCGGATCGAGGCGCCGATCCCGTCGAGGAGGGTTGCGTAATACGCGTTCACGCGATCAAATATGCGGTGATCGGTCTCGGTGGGAATCATGATCGTCACCTTGACTCCGCGGAGGATCGCCGCGTGAAGATGGGCAATGAGCCAGCGTCGTGGGAAAAGATAAGGAGTGATCATTGTGACGGTGCTCTTCGCGTGGTCGATGTGTTGCTCGTAGTGCGCGCGGAGAGACCGGTGACCTTGGTTGAGGCCGTGTTCTTGGAACCACATGCGCGCTCTTGACCAGACGCGCGGAGGAGGAAGTAAAAGCAGGCGAGTATCTCTCCCTCCGCATTTGCGGTAGACGCGCGCGAATGACCTTAGAGCGCTTCCCGCGATATGTTTCCCCGAAAGTCGCACGTGGAGGTCCTTCCATTTTGAAAAACGACCGGAAATATTCACTCCTCCTAAAAAGACGATCCGTTCGTCGATGATAAGGATCTTGCGATGGGTTCGAGTGAGCCAATAGCTGAAAAAGAGCACTTCCGCACCCTTTGCGCGGAGTCTGGATACCGCTTCCGACCGAAGACCGAAACTCCCGATCGCGTCGAGGATGAGAACGACACGCACTCCCGCGGCAAGCCGCTCTTCAAGTGCGGCAATAAAGAGGCTCCCTACTTTGTCGTACTCAAAGATGTACATCTCGAGATAGATCGACTTGGTTGCAGTTCTGACCGCGTCGAGCATGCCTTCTGTCGCGCGCGCGGTGGTCGTATAAAATCGGTGCTTCATGGTGATGTGCTTCTATTATCCCATATCGGCACTATCCGTACACAAGGAAACTGTACAACGAGTATCTTCATGTTATGATATTCTACATGGTCAAACTATTGAAAACACAATCATTTTGTCGTCTCAGGGAAACGAATCGCGGTTTCACCTTGATCGAACTTCTTGCAGTGATCGCGATCATCGGTATTCTTGCGTCGGTCGCTATCGTCTCGTTCACCTCGGCGAGAGAGAAGTCTCGCGATGGGAAGCGGATCGCGCAGGTTGGACAGATCACCAGGGCGCTCGAATTGTATTACGATTCAAACCAGAGTTATCCGTCTACGACACCATCGGGGTACTCGGGTGTCGACGCAGCGATCGTTCTCCTTTCTGATGCGGGCCTTCTTCCGGTGAACCTCACCCCTCCGCCCGGGGTTGATCTTTTCTATGTCTATCATGGCCTTTACGGAGCGACGCCGACCGAGTGTGACGCGGGAGCGCCGTCCGGGACGCCATGCGATTCGTACCTGCTTGGTATCACGCTTGAGCGTTCGGAGAATGCGGTCTTGGATACGGACGCCGACGTCCGCACTGCGTCATTCTTTGGGGACAGCGCCGAATGCCAAACGGATATTGTGAGCAATGAAGCGTGTTATGATGTTTCTCCGTAGCAAGGCTTTCATTTTTTCGCGTTTTGGGGTAACGTAGGATAAATGTCAGGAGAAGTCGTACTACGTTTTGAGGATTGCTCATTCGAATACAATCACAACAAGCCCATTTTGGATGAGGTGAGTATTTCCCTGCGTCGCGGAAGCAAGTTTGCGCTTATGGGCCAGAATGGGGCGGGGAAGAGTACGATCTTCGGGCTCATTACCGGGAAACACAAACCCGATTCAGGGCGACTCATCATCGCCCACGGTACGAGTGTTGCGATCGCGCGACAAGTGATCCCTCGTGAGGAGCTCGATCTTTCTGTTCGCGATTTTTTCGCGAAGTGTTTTGCGAAAAAGGTTTACGACATCGACCCCAAGATCGACGCGGTCCTCGAGGTGGTCAATCTTCATGCGCCACATGAGCGCATCGTGCGCTCCTTCTCCGGCGGACAGCAGGCGCGGCTTTTGCTCGCTTCCGCGCTCATTCAGAACCCCGACATCCTTCTCCTTGATGAGCCGACAAACAATCTCGACAAAGCGGGCATCGCGCATCTCACCGAATTTTTGACGAACTACGACAAGACGGTTATCGTCATCTCGCATGACGCGCATTTCTTGAACGCGTTCACCGAAGGAGTCTTTTATCTTGATGTCCACACGCGCAAACTCGAGCAGTATTCCGGTAATTACAATGATGTCGTGAAGGAGATCGTTGTGCGCATTGAAAAAGAGAATCGCAAGAATGCACTTTTGGCAAAGGAGATCCAGGCGAACAAGGATCAGGCGAACGTCTTTTCGCATAAGGGAGGCAATATGCGCGCGCTCGCGAAGCGAATGCGTGAAAAGGCGGCGGACATGGAGGACGAGCTTGTCGATGTGCGCAAGGAGGACAAGACGATCCGACCGTTCCAGATTCCCGCGGATATCGAGTTCATCGGGGACGTCCTTACGATCGAGTCGCTCACGATCATGAAGGATCACAAGCCCAAAGAAAAGAAGATCCATCTTGCCTTGCGCAAGAAACAGCACCTCCTCTTGCAGGGCCCGAACGGGATCGGCAAATCAACACTCCTTGAGTCGCTCGCGCAGGGGACCGCCAAAGGGGCAAAGATCGCAGAAGGGGTTCGCGTGGGATATTACCGACAGGATTTTTCAACGCTCAATTTTGAAGACACGGTCTATCAGTCGCTTGCGGGGGTGATGAAGAAGGAGAATGAAGAAGAGTTGCGTCGTGTCGCTGCGGGGTTCTTGATCACGAAGGAGTTGGTCCACACCAAGATCGGCGCGCTTTCGGAAGGGCAGAAGGGACTTGTTGCCTTCGCGCGTTTGGTACTTGAGCGTCCGGGACTCCTTATTCTCGACGAGCCCACCAACCATATCAATTTCCGCCATATCCCCGTCATCGCAAAAGCGCTTGATCAATATGAGGGGACGATGGTCCTTGTTTCGCACGTTCCCGAATTCGTAAAGCAGATCCGCATCGACCAGGTGCTTGATCTTGAGAAGTAAAAAGGGATTAACATGCAGTAAAGAAAAAGCGACCTCAGTGAGGCCGCTTTGGTTCCCGTCGTGGGGTGGTTATTTGAGGAGCTCGTAGATCTTCTCGACGAGCTCGTTCTCGGGCACCATCGGTGCCCGCTCAACCGCTACGAGGTAGTCGCTGTAGGTCGTTGCGAATGCAACTCCCTCCATTTTTTTTATCGCATCGAGTTTTTCTGTTGTCACTCGCTGTTTTGTGTGAACCCATATGGACGGACCGCTGGGTGAGTCGCGAGACACCAGTGCAACGTTCTCGCTGCACTTCACTGCTTTTGCCACGGGGCAAGGGGGAAGTCCTCCCGCCAGCGCCGCAAGCGGCACCATGAGGGAGAGGAAAAGGAGGGTAGCGAGGGCGCGAAGGTTCAAAGACATGACGTTCTCCGGTTGGATTTTGACCACTCCACCATGAAGTGACCATGATGCATCTGTTTGCATACTAGCATAAAACATTCATACTGTCAAGTATTTTTTGGGTACATTCAACCTCCTCGTGGGTAAAGAAAAAGCGACCTCAGTGAGGCCGCTTTGTGTTCCCGGCGTGGGGGGGGTTATTTGAGGAGCTCGGAGAGTTTCTTCGCTACTCCAGCGCAGTCTTCTTCGGTGGTGGGTCGCACGCTCACAAGGCAGGAGTGGTGTTTGGTTGCTTCCGAGATTCCTGGAATGCCACGCAGGGTATCCAACAACTCGGTAGTGAGAGGAGTGGTCGTCTCCACGAAAATTCGCGCAATGGGGTGAGGGTGAAACACTTCTCGACGAAATGTGGTCATAAAATTCTCCGGTTGTTCGTTCGGGCACTTCTTGTGAAGTGACGGATGACATCTTTGCGAATGTAACCACAAAATGATCAAGATGTCGATAATACCGCCTTGCCTTAGTCCAAACTGGTATTCTTGCTCCGCCTCTCAAATACACGTATGCTAGTCAGATATGCGACAGGAAACGGCACTTGAAATACTAAAGACAGGGGCGAACGTCTTTTTGACCGGTGAGCCGGGAAGTGGCAAGACGCATACCGTGAATGCTTATGTGCGCTACCTGCGCGAGCACGACATCGCTCCCTCCATCACTGCGTCGACCGGAATCGCCGCGACACATGTGGGTGGCATGACGATCCATTCATGGAGCGGGATCGGTATTCGTCGTACGCTCACCGATCGAGATCTTGATGACCTTTCGATGAGGGAGCCGTTGGTCAAGCGTATCACGCGGGCGAAGGTGCTCATCATTGATGAAGTGTCGATGTTGGACGGTGCGACGCTTGCGATGGTGGAAGAGGTCACTCGCTCGCTCCGTCGATCCGAGGAACCTTTTGGTGGACTTCAGGTTGTGCTTGTCGGTGATTTCTTTCAACTTCCGCCGATCGCGAAGATGGGGGAAGTGCCCAAGCAGTTCGCGTTTGAGTCTTCCGTGTGGGCGAAGCTCAATCCCCTCGTGTGTTATCTCTCCGAGCAACATCGTCAAGATGATATGACGTTCCTTTCAACACTGGGCGCAATTCGTCGTGGCGATGTGGACGATGCGGTGTACGAATGTCTCTCCGATCGCCACACCCCCGGAGACGAACATCCCGACGACGTGCCGCATCTTTTCACGCACAACATGGACGTCGATCGGAAAAATCTCGAGGAGCTTGGTCGGCTTGCCGGGAAGACCGAAGTGTTTCGCATGCTCGCGCACGGCAGGTCGACGCTTGTGGAGCAGATGAAGAAAGGGTGCCTTTCTCCGGAGGAGCTTGCGCTCAAAGAGGGGGCGGTCGTCATGTTTACGAAGAACAATTTTGACGCGGGATACGTGAACGGCACGCTCGGTATTGTTGTGCGTTTTGACGAAGAGACGGGCTTTCCTGTCGTGGAAACACGCGACGGAGAGGAGGTCACGGCGGGACCGGCCGAATGGGCGATCGAGGAAGAAGGGAAGACGTTGGCGAAACTGAATCAGATCCCGCTCCGCCTCGCGTGGGCGATCACGATCCACAAGAGTCAAGGAATGAGCATGGATGCGGCGATCATGGATCTCTCTCGTGCGTTTGAGTATGGGCAGGGGTATGTCGCGCTCTCGCGTGTGCGGACGCTCGCGGGCCTTCATTTGAAGGGAATCAATGCTCGAGCGCTTGAGGTGCACCCGCTTGTGCTTGAACACGACCGCGTCTTTCGTGAGGCGTCGACGATCACCGCTCAGGCGTTCGAAGGGATGGAGCCGAAGGATCTTTCGCTTATGCACCATAACTTCGTGAGCGCATGTGGAGGAAGATTTCCAAAGAAAGGAGAAGTGCGGGCGGATTCTTCTGATGAGCACGATGAACGTGCGGGAAAGATCCATTCGCGCGAGGTCACACGCGCGTTACTTGCAGAAGGGAAGAGTGTCGCGGAGATCATTGCGATCCGGGGGCTTACGTTTGGGACGATCGTAAAGCACATCGAAGAATTACTTCATGGTGATACACCTCCCGACATTACGCACTTGAAGGCAACCTTTCCGAGCGGGCTCATTGCGCGAGTTCGTGACGCGTTTAAAGAGATCGAGGGAACGGAGGAAGAAGGACGACTCACCCCCGTGAAGCGACTCCTGAATGATGAAGTGTCGTTCGAGGATATCCGTCTCGCGCGACTATTTGCCGGTGAATAGATTGTTGCGTGTTGCTACATTGAGACATCTCGTTGTGGTACACTGACCATACATTATTTTGTCGATATTTTTTACTATGCAGATCACTCATATTCATGCGCGCGAAATCATTGACTCGAGAGGGAACCCCACGGTTGAAGCGGAGGTCACACTTCTCTCCGGTATCATTGGTCGGGCCGCTGTTCCTTCCGGTGCTTCTACGGGCGCGCACGAGGCGATCGAACTTCGTGACGACGATGCGACTCGCTATGGCGGTAAGGGTGTGCTTCGCGCGGTCGAGCATGTGAACACTGTCATTCGCGAGACGCTCATGGGTATGGCGGCAGACGATCAGCGCGCGATCGATGAGCGACTCATTGCGCTTGACGGGACTCCGACCAAGGAGCGTTTGGGCGCGAACGCACTTCTCGCGGTCTCGCTTGCGGTGGCGAAGGCGGCGGCAGCAGAGCGCAAGGTTCCACTTTTTTCCTACCTTGCAACACTTCTCAATGATCCCGCTCGGCCGACGCTCCCGCTTCCTATGGTAAATATTGTGAACGGCGGACGTCACGCCGCGGGCTCGACCGATATTCAAGAATTCATGATCATGCCGATCGGCGCCACGACCTTTCGCGATGCGGTACGGATGTGCGCGGAGGTCTTCCATGTACTCGGAGTCGTGATCGCAGAACACGGATATTCGACAACGGTGGGCGATGAGGGTGGATATGCTCCGCGTGTTGTGCGTGGTAATACCGAGGCACTCGACCTTATTATGGAGGCGATCACACGCGCCGGATATCGTCCCGGCGAGGATATTGTTCTTGCACTCGATGTTGCCGCGTCGGAATTTTTCGTGAACGGACGTTATGAACTCAAGACGGAAGGGAGGTCACTCGGGACGCAGGAAATGATTTCCTGGCTCGTTGAGCTCACGCATAGGTATCCTATCGTTTCTATCGAGGACGGACTTTCTGAAGAGGATTGGGAGGGGTGGAGCGCGCTCACGCAAGCACTTGGGGAAAAGGTGCAGTTGGTCGGAGATGATCTTTTGGTCACCAATGTGACATTTTTGGAGCGCGCGATCAATGTGCACGCGGGTAATGCGATTCTGATCAAGTTGAATCAGATCGGCACACTGACGGAGACGATCGGCGCGGTTGAGATGGCGCATCGAGCGGGTTGGAAGGCGATCATCTCGCACCGTTCGGGAGAGACGGAGGACACGACGATCGCGGATCTTGTGGTCGGGTTGGGGACCGGGCAGATCAAGACCGGATCGATATCACGCACCGATCGCGTCGCGAAATACAACCAACTCTTGCGTATTGAAGAAGCTCTTGGTGTCGAAGCGATCTTCTGCGGCAAAAGTGCGCTTCGAAAGATCTTCTTCTGACTGCTATGCGTGACTTCCGGCGACCCAGCCGGTGGTCCAGCAGAGTTGAAGAGAAAATCCTCCTGAGGGGCGATTTACATCGAGAACATCACCGACCAGAAAAAGGTTGGGATAGTGTCGTGAGGACATTGTTCTTGTGTCTACGTCGGCAAGAGGAACTCCTCCCGCGGTCACGATCGCATTATTCGCACCGAGAAGTCCGGTTGGAGTGAGCGGAATCGCCTTGGCGAATTGCGCGAGTTTCATGCGCTCACTTTTTCCAAGCTCATTTGCCGGAGTGTTTGGGTTGAGGTCGCATTGTCCAGGAAGTGCTTCCGCAAGTGCTCGGGGAAGTATTTCCGAGAGAATCTTCCCGATCTGTTTGCGTGGAGAAGAATCAACAAGGTCACGGATCATGCGGTCGAGCGATCCGGGGTCATGCGAGGGGAAGAGGTCGACAAGGAGTGTGATGCGTCCCTCCGGAAGAAGATCGCCGATCATTTTACTCATGTTCAAGATAAGTGGCCCGCTTAATCCGAAATGCGTAAAGAGGAGTTTTCCGGCGCGTGCATATTGTTTTGCGCCGTCTCGGGTGATGGTGACCTTTGCCTCGGGGAAGGCAATACCGGAAAACGCGTGTGTCCACACTTCTTTTGTGCGGATGGGGACGAGGATCGCTCCTTGTTTTTGCACGCGACATCCGATCGCTTCCATGAACCGAAATCCGTCTCCGGTTGACCCTGTTTCGGGGTGCGAGAGTCCTCCTGTCGCAAGAACGAACGAGCGCGCGCGCAAGATCTCTCCTCCGGCAAGGCGTACTCCGCGCACGTCGCTCTCTTCGACCTCAAATCCTTCGACCCGCGCGTTCGTGCGCACAGTAACATCATATTCGCGCATGTACACAATGAGCGTTTCTTGGACGGTTGCCGCTTTTTCGGTAGCGGGGAAGACGCGCCCCTCGGCTTCTTGCTTGGTCGGCATGCCGTGCTCATGAAAGAAGTCGAGTGTTTCGGTTACCCCAAACTGTGAAAAGGGGGAATAAAGGAACTTCGCACTTTCGGGGAAACGCCCGAGAAATGCACGGACGTCGGTCATGTTGTTGGTGATGTTCGAGCGACCACCTCCGGTGATGAGGAGTTTGGCTCCGAGCCCGGGGTTCTTTTCGAGGAGAAGCACATGCTTCCCGAGCTCCGCGGCTCGTCCTGCTGCCATCATCCCCGCAGGACCTCCTCCGACGATGATCACGTCCCACCCCGTATGATTCTTGTGCTCGTTGCTCATGTCGCTTTATCCTACTACAGAGCCGTGTACTTTGCGATATGAAAAACACCGCACGAAGGCGCGGTGTTTTTCTGTATGTTTGTGACGTCTTTTTAGATCGCGGTTGTTGTGAACGAAAGCGGTGTTCCGATCGCAGCATTATTTGCGGCGTCTTTTGATTCCACTACTACGTAATGCACGGTTCCGGTCGTGAGTCCGACAAGGTTCATGCTATGCGTCGTGCGCAGTGTCGCGTCGAAGACGAAGGGTGCGGTCGCGAGGCTAAGCGGGCTCGTCGTGCCGAAGTAGACCTTGCTCGACGCGCTTTCGTTCGTCGTCCATGCGATGGTTGCCGTCGTCGACCCTGTCGCGGTCGCGCTCATTGCCGAAATCGTCGGGGCGGTTGTGTCAGCGATCGCACTTGTCGTGAAAGTTCCTTGCGTGCTCATCGTTACGTTGCCCGCGGCATCCTTTGCTTCAACAAGGAAGTAATAGAGCGTATTTGCCGTAAGTCCCGAGAGTGTCGCGTTGTGCGCGAGGGTGTACGTCGTGTCGGTCCACGCCGCGGTCGCGGTTGCCACAGGGGAGACGGTGCTCACAAAGACCTTCGACGCGGTGTGTTCGTTGGTTGTCCATGCGATCGCTGCCGTATTTGCGGTCAATCCGGAGATGGTGAATGTGGAGATCGTTGGCGCGACAGTGTCTTTTCCTGTCGTCGGGGTCGAGCTCGCCTTCGCATTGCAGAGGGGGAGGAGGACGTCTTCCTTGCTCCACTGTATGACTCCGTTTCCCTTGCCTTTCTTCTCCTTCGCTTCTTTCTTGAGCCAGCCCGGAGCGACGAGGTGTCCCGGAGGAATGCAAAGTTTTCCGTTCTCCTTGGCGAGTCCTGTTTCCTTGATGAACTTGTTCAGCTCTTCGCGGGTCTTTGCGTCAACCTTGCCGGTCTCCGTAATCCCATATTTCTTCTGGAAGCGCTTGATCGCCTTGGCGGTGAGTGCGCCGTAGTATCCGGTGATCTTTCCTTCAGGGTAGAGGGTCGGGTCTCCGGCAAGCGTTGTCTGAAGTAGTGTGACCTCCTCACTCGTCATTCCTTCCCTCATGTCTCCAATGAGCCGGAGAGTCTCGTTGACCGACTGTTTTGATGTGGAAACATTTTGTTGTGCCGCCTTGAGCGTTTCGATCTGAGTCGTCAGTGCTGCGATCTGCGCTTTGAGTTGCGCGATCAATTGCTCGACGGTCATCGCGTTTGTGCCCGTATTGGCGGACGCGGTCGCTCCGACGAAAAGGAGCGAGGTCGCGAAGAGGGTAATAAGAGTTCTTTTCATGATCAAGTATGAATGAATAATATTGTGCCTGTCACCATAATGATGGAGACGTTTTACATGGTGAATTCTTACACACTATTGTTTTTTTCGTCACTTTACTCTTTATTTTGCGGCGTGTTACATGTTGTAAAAAAGCCCCCATATTTTGGGGCTTGGTGATGATCGTTGCTTCTCATGAGATCACTCGTACTTCTGAGAAACAAAAAAGGACGCCGTCTTGCACGAAGGTTTTGTTCGCGAGAGTGAGCGTGATCTGTTTGTGGTGTGCGTGACAGAGAAGCGTCTTTTTCGCGGAAGGATCAAGCGGTGGAAGGACAAAATTTCCCCTGTATTTAACAGGCATCGATTCATCCATCAGCGAAAAGAGGTTGTCTAGTGAGGGCGCAAAACGTGCATTCGAGAACTGTTTTGCTGAGTGAAACACGTTCTTGCTAAGAGGAAGGCATTCCATGGGGCACCTCGTGTGTACAGTGAAAAAAGAATTGCAGATTCCTTTTCGAGGGTACCGAAGGATGATGCGATTGTCAACCTTCTTGTGCTACTTGGAATATACTGCTGTAATGGCAGTATGAGAGATGTTCACGTGAAGGTGTTGGTTGGGGCAAAAAAAGAGGTTGCACTTGTGCGCAAGGATGGTCATTTTCTGATCTCTGTTGCGGAGCCGAGGAAAGAGGGGAGAGCGAATGAGCGAGCGCGCGAATTGCTTTCGAAACACTTCGGAGTTCCCGGTGAACGAATACGCTTGATCCGCGGTCGCACAACGCCGACCAAAGTGTTTCGTGTCTATGATGATGAAGTTCCTCCGACAGCGCGACGTCAGGGTGGTCAGTCCTCAAGAGGAAGTGTTGATGTTCCGACGAAATAGATATCTGGAATATCAGAGAGGGGAATATCGCTTACTTTTCCGAATCCGCACGGCGCGATGGGGTCTTCGATGACCGTATCGTCAGTTGCGGTAATACTATAATCAAGCGGCCTCCAGTGGGGTTCCGTACACCCGGTCGATGTTGTGATCCGAAGTTGAGTCTCGGGGAGATAATGACCGCGATAGAGGATCGCTTTTGTCTTTGGCCGTTCATCCGGGACAGGTTTTGGGGTCTGTACCGACGTGGGGCATCGATGTACTCCTTCTTTGCCGCGTACTCCATTGGGAGCCCCTACCCCGCCAAGCATTCCCGCTCCTGGTGGACATCCTTCGCCGCCGTCACCGCCCGCTCCTCCGACGGTACGTAGTTCGCCTCCCTCACCCGCGCGAGTGTGTCCTTGTCCGCCACTTCCGGTGATACTCCGTGCGTCTCCGCCATGCCCCCCATCGCCTCCTGGTTTGTCTGTTGCGCAGGAGCCGCCCCATCCTCCTGAACCGCCTTCTGCGTTGGCGTTTCCTCCGTCTCCACCGTGAGATTCTCCGTTCCTTGACACAAGAGTCACTCGTGCGTCTCCGCCTTCTCCTCCGATCGCGCGTGCATTTCCTCCATTTCCGCCTTTGCATCCGCAAGTTGAGGTATTACTACCCGCGCCACCCTGTGCGATCGCGTTGCCTCCGGCACCACCCTCTGCGCGTGAGATCGTGATGAATTCTATTCCGGTAATGTTTCCCGAAAGACGAAGTGCCCGCAGGTCGTCGCCTCCACGACCTCCTATCGCGTCGGCACTCCCTCCGTTATCGCTCGAACATGTCGATGATGTGCTTTTGCTCTCCCCGCGCGCCGTCGCGTCTCCGCCCTTGCCTCCTCCTCCAGAACTGACCGTAAGGCGAGTGAGTACGATCCGGTCGGCGGTGAGTTTGAAGTTTCCGGATCGTCCGGCGTCACCTCCTCGTGCTATTGCATTTTGGCATGACCCCTGAGCGACGGCACTGCCTCCCTGTCCTCCACTCCCAAGCTCGAGTTGCAGCGCATCGACAGTGAGTTCTTTTGAACGAAGGAAAAGTCGCCCGGCATCTCCACCGTTTGTTCCTGTTGCGGTGCAGCGCTCATCAACGGCAGAACCGTTTTTTCCGTGTGCTCCATAGACTGTAAGGTTTTTAACGTATACAGCGCGCTCTTCGAGATCGATCCGAATGAACGGGTATGTCGGGACCGCGCGGGGAGCTTCTCCTTTTTTCGGTGTGAGCGCTTGTGTGTCTCCGATGTGCCATGTTCCCGCGAGGATACTGTCGGGGGAGGAAAGTGGGGAGGGATTTGCATTGTGCTCCGTCCGTTCTTCTTTCGTCTGAAGGGGGCCGATCGCGGTCGCTCGCTCTTCCGGCTGTTCGATGCTCGAAAAGAATCGCGCGACATCTTCCGGTGCGAGTAATTGCTTTTCGTTTGTTACGATCTCAAAACTCCCGTTTGTGATAATGGAGGAGGTATCGCTCATGATGATATTCTTCGCCTTGAGCGCGATACCCCTCCCATTTGTGTTGATGGTTTCTTCTCCGCTCACGCAGCGCAATGTCCCGTTGATGGTGAGCGTACCACCCGCTTCCACGAGAAGGGGTCCGCGAAGAGCGGTATTCTCGGAGCACTCCAGTGTTCCCTTTACGACAAGGTCTCCGGAAACGCGGAGGGTTGCTCCATTGGCTATGGTGCGCACCTCTCCTCCTTTTATTGTAAGGTCTCCGACAATCGTTGTGCTTTGGTCGATGGTCGTGGCGGTGTAAGAACGCAACGCAGTGAAAGCGATCGCAAGGAGGGCAATGGTCACACCGAGAATAATGATCGTGCGTTTCATATCATAGGATTATACGATTTTTTTCGGTCTCTGTACCGCTGTTTATCCTCAAGGAACGACCAAATGAGATATTTTCTTCATGCCCTTGCATATTTCAGCACTTCGTGTATAATTTGACCAATCGTGTGTGTTCTCGTGTGCTTTGGCTCGAGCCTACGCTCAAGTGCGTGCTTCATCGAGAAAAGGTCGTACGCGATTTTTATCGAAGTAGTTTTGTGACAATGGCTCAGAAATTGTACGTCGGCGGCTTGCCGTATTCGACCACTGATCAGGAACTCGCTGACGCGTTTGCGGCGGCGGGGAACGTTGTTTCAGCCTCTATCGTCATCGACCGCATGACCGGCCGCTCGCGCGGATTCGGTTTTGTCGAGATGTCCACTGAGGATGAGGCAAACGCCGCGATCGACATGTGGCACGGCAAGGAGTTCGGTGGGCGCATGCTTACCGTCAACATCGCCCGACCCAAAGAGGATCGTCCGATGGGTGACCGCGGACCGCGCCGTGATTACGGTGCTCCTCGTGAGTACGGTAGCCGCTAGGCTTTCCGTTCAAAAAACACCCTTCTCGGAAACGAGAGGGTGTTTTTTTGCATTCAGAGGGGTTTTTGTTGCCTCTGTGGACAAGAGGTGTACAAACTGTGTCTTGGGTGGGGATAACTTTTTTATTTCATTGTTTTTCAAGGTAAAATAGAAATATCGAGTATCGAGATGTTCACAGGGTGTTGAGTACGACCCTCGAGATTCCTTGTTTTTTGGAAACTTACCCGGTTGTTCTCCATCCGAACGTTCGAACTCGGAGTTCATCACATGACGCTTCTTGAGCACGATGAAACCGAATACCTCACACTCAAACAGGCGAGTGAGCGTTTTGGCTATTCCCCGGACTATATTGGACAACTGATCCGAAAGGGCAAGATCGAAGGAAAACAGATCGTTGCCAATGTCGCATGGGTCACGACCGAAGCCGCGATGCGTGACTATATTTCCGGGAATACCCCTCTTTCTTCCGCCGCGACGCGAGTGCCTTTTGCGGACCGCTTTTTCTCGCCTCGTATTGTCATTTTGCTCACGTGGTTTCTTCGTGCCGCAACGATCCTTTTGGTCTTGTCGGGACTCCTTGTCTTCTACTTCCTTTCCATTACGATCAACGATCACCTTGCGCGCGCGGCGGAGCGACGTCTTGAAGAGCGCATGGCTTCCGGTCTTTCGGTTGATATTCCCCTTACTCACCTTACTTCAATGGCGTATGGAGAGTAGAGGACCCGCCATCGTGCGCTTGACGAAGCTCTCTGTTCCTCATGTGGAGCCGCTTCGTGTTGTGGCACGCTCGACACGAGTCATACCTCCTTCGACAACACTTCTTCGTTCCCGGTCGCCACTTTCCTCACGTCCTCCGGTTGCGCGTGGACCTCGTCGTGTGATCCTCTTTCCTTTCTTTCATGGGGTTTTTGCGCGGGGGGTTTCGTTCATGCTTGCACCGCTGCTCTTTCTTTACCCGCTCGTTCCTCTCTATGCTGATGAAGGAGGGGAAGTATCTGCCCCGCCTCCCGCTCCGGTCGAAAGCGCACCCCCGGCCCCCTCACCTGAGGTAAGTGTAAGTGCTCCCGCACCGGAAGTTGTCGAGGCTGCGCCGACTCCGGACATGTCGACTCCTTCGGAACCGGCGACGGACTCTCCGGTTGAAGATACTACTTCTTTCGACACCCCCTCTTCTCAGGATCCTATTTCGGAAGTGTCGAATGAGGGCGATGTGCTCACTCCTGGTGACATGTTGACCACTGATCCGTCTGAAGGCGAGGTCTTGGGTGAGACGGATACATCAGACGAGAACTCTGCCGCTCTTTCCGGAGAGGAGACAGATCTGTCGGAAGAAGACACACCTCCTTCTTCGGAAACGGAGACAACCTCCGCAACCTCGTCGGAAAATTTTTCGGATGATTCAGTTCCCGTGATGGGAGGGTCGAGTGAAGAAGTTGGAACATCCACAACGGAGACAAATGAAGAAACCGGGTCGACCACCCCTTCGCTCTCAGACGTCTCCTCTCAAGAAGTTGCATCGTCGACCGATGACCGCATCGCTTCAAGTACGGATGATACTGTCGTTGATGAGGTTGTGCATGAACCCACTCCCGTCGAATCTCCTGAAGTGATCGTTGCTCGATTGCTCGCAGAACGAGAAGCGATCCTTCGCAATACTCTTCGGGAGGAGATCGCATCGGAATACACAAAAGGATGCATCGACATGGATGGCATCGGTTACTACTGTCTCAAGGAAACCTCATCAATACCAGAGACATCCTCTGTTTCTCCCGTTTCTCGTGTCGATGTTGAAAGTGTCTCCGGCAGTGCGTACAAACAAGTGGTCATGACGAAGGGCGACACTTCGATACCTATTACTATGGACACGTGGGACAATGCTTTCGCCTCGACCGACCTTTCGGGGCATTCGATCGTTTGGCAGGGCAATGTGAACGGACGTTGGCAGATCTTCTTTGCCGACGCATCGGGGACAAGCACTCCTGAGATATTGCGCGTCACGGATTCACGTGAGAGTAATTTCAATCCGCGCGTGGAAGGAGACACCGTCGTATGGCAGGCATGGGTTGATGGAAATTGGGAGATCTATCTTGCGACTCGGTATGCTCCCGCAGACCGGCCTTCCGATGACAACCCCCTCCCCGAAGAGAATGCGCGTCTTGGTGTCACGCATGAGTGGAGCGTCGAACGAGTGACCACGAACGCCGACCATGATATGTTCCCATCGATCTCGGGAGGGCTCATCACGTGGCAAGCATTCCACAACGGAACATGGAATGTCATGGTCTATAGTATGACAACAAAGACGGTCGCCAAGATCTCGCGCGACGGCGTGAAGAGTGAGAATCCTCGTTTCGCGGTCACGTGGGACGAACGTTTGGCGGACGGAACGGTACGTATGATGGGCTACGATATTGCGACCGGCGAGGTTGTTGACCTTACCGGTGCCGCAAGAGAAAGTGCCGATCGCACCAATCCGTACACGCCCGAAGCGCCGATCACGCAGACGAATCAGGCGGCACTTCCGTCGACGTCGACCGGAACCGCATCGTCCTCTCCCGCGCGCGGTGACGGTGACGATACTCCGGATAATGAGCTTGAAGTATGATGGTGAAGTCTCGCGTCTTTCGAGTGTTTTTTCGTCGGGCTCACGCGCTCACTCAACGTGTCGGTACCGCGCTGCTCGTCTTCAGTATGCTTTTTTCAAGTTTTGGAGGAATAGACATTTTTTTTGGTATACAAACACCACTTGCGCCGACCAGTGTTGGCGCGGCGTACACGGGAAAGCAGTTGCGCACGATCGAATACAATCTTGGTAATGGTTCGGAGAATACCGTGCGGGCTTCGGGGGTGCTTTCGTACGCAGGAACTTCATGGAATACAACGAAGGCAACGGCGGGAAAGAAGAACATCGTGATCGAGGGAAGCGGGATCCGAGTCACGCAGGCGTATCTTGATGTATCACATCAGATCAGCGCGTCGGTGAACGTCACCGCTCATCAGGTGGTCTTTGATGCGGATCATTCGGCTGGTGCGGGAACGGACGAACGAGTGGAGGAGCTTGCCGCCAATCTTGCATGGGTCGGCTCGGGACTCTCGGGATATTTGCGTGGAACTCATGATGTGACGGCATTCTTTGCAACGACAAGTGATGCACAGTGGAATGCGGGAGTGGGGGTGGTCGCTGGTGTCGCGACGACATTTTCTGCCGCGGCCAATCGCACGTTGACGACAGTAAAATTAGTGATCACCTATGAACAGGATTTTTCATCGAGTGTCCATGAGGAGGTGAAGACCGTGCGTCTTCCCCTCGACTCGACCAATGGCACCGATACCGGATCACGACAAGCGGTGTGTGTTGCGGGTGCGACGTGCGGGTTTACGTACGATACACGCAACCTCCCCGACTGGACACTTGATGCCGACATGCTCGATGTTTTTGTTGAGTTCTCGATGAAATCAGATAGTGCGTTGATCACAAGCATCACTCCACAGATCGTGGGGGGTGCCGCGGGATCAACTTACTCGAGCGGGGAGACCATTGCGGATGACACCGCGGTGCGAGTGACATGGCGTCCGGCGATAGGCGCTCCCAACTTTACGCGGAACACTTTGCAAACACTGAATGTTGTGAATAGCGCCGGCACCGCTCCGCTTCATGTACTCGGAGGGGAAGTGGTGGTGACGTATCGGTATTCGACCGGAGCTTCAGAACAGTCCGAAACACTGCGTTATTTTGTTGATCAGGATACGACCTCGCCCGGTACGGCAACCTCGACCTTTCGCAGTATTGCTCCGGTCATTGCGAATTCGGGACGCGCGGTGAAGCATATTTGGTACCGCATTCATTCGTCGCCATATCAAGCGGCGACACTCACGATCGGAGGACAAGTGGGAACGAGTACAAAGAAATTCAATTCCTATACTCTGACCGGGACGAACGCGCGTTCTGCGGACACTCCGATGATCATCTACGACATGAGCGCGGATGCGGAAAAACTTTTTGACAATACGGTGACGATCGCGGGGGAGAGCCGCTCGTCGGTGGCGAACGGTCCCGTCGGTGTTGAGTTCTTTGTGACCTACACATGGGATGGCGATACAGCAAGTACTGTCACAAAGTCGGTCACCTATGCGGCGGCGATGCAAGGAGTGAATGCGGTCGCGAACGGTTGGAATAATCGTCCGGTGTCGATCGAGCTTCCCGAGACGGTGACCAAGACTTACCGTTCCGCATATCTTTCATCGCAATATCGACATTTCAACGGGACGACGATCACTGTCGGTACCGCGACGCTCGGAGTGAACGCGTCGACGACCGTCATAACGCGTATCGGCGACACTGAAGCGCACAATACGCGTTATGTTGTTCTGATCGCGTCTTCGACACTTGCCGCGAGCGACACGATATTGTGGCGTACTCGCACACTTGAGGTGAATGAGTCTCGGAGTGTCGCCAATTATGCGCATTTTTCGAATGAAGTGGTGATCACCTACGATGCGGCGCTTGGCGAGGACGGGGCAACGATTCCCAAGAAACAACTTCGCACTGTGGAGTATGTCCTCGGGCGAAGTACTGACGCAACGCTACGTACGAGCGGAACGCAGACCTGGGCGGGAAACACATGGGGGACAATAAAGGCGGGAGCGGGTACGCGCGGGATCGTTATCAACGGCTACAATATTCGTGTTGTGCACGCTTTTGTGGAGACGAGTTTTTATACAACTGCTTCTGCGAACGTGACCAACTTGCACGTGACGCTCGATGCGGGAGGCACATCCTCGTCGGGGACTGATGTTCCTGTTGGTGAGGCGGTCGGAGTCGCGATCTTTTCGACGACGGGGCTCACGGGACATATTCGCGGGACGCATGATGTGACCGCGCTCTTTGATCGACAGTCTGACAGCGCGTGGGCGGCGGGGGTTCCTGTTGTAGGGAGTATGCAGGTAACGCAGTCCGCGGGAAGTCGCTCGCTTTCCACAATGAAACTTGTCGTCACTTACGAGTCGGACTATACGCTCGTGCCGCACAATGAAGTGAAGACTGTTCGCTTCCCACTCGATTCGACGAACGGCACCGATACCGGTTCGCGCACAACGGCGTGTCCATCTGGCGCGATCTGCGGGTTCACCTACATCGCGAACATTCCCGACGCGATCGCGGATGCGGATATTCTTGATGTGCATTTTGATATGCATGCGGAAGTGAACTCGAGCGCCGCGTCGGACTTCGATTTTCAGATCGTCGGCATGTCGACACCCAGCAACACATTTCCTTGGGGGGAAAATATCAATGACGACAATACGGTCGACGTGCTCTATCAACCACCGATCGGTGGAGGCGGATTCCAGCGCAACACGACCCAGACCTTGAATGTCGGCAACGGCACCGCCCCGCTCAATGTGCTCGGCGGGGAGATCGTGGTCACCTATCGGTTCTCGACCGGCGCACCGGTACAGACCGAGACTGTTCGTTATTTCAATCATCAGACGACGGCGACTCCCGGCACGACGCGCGTAAATTTTTCCACGATCACGCCCACACTTTCAAACGGCGAAGTGTCGGTCAAAAATCTTTGGTTCAAGGTACACACAACACCGTACGGCTCCGGAAACCTCACCCTCTATAGTAGAGTGGGAACATCAACCGAGAAGTCCAAAGCCTATGCGATCGCAACAGGCAATCGTGCCGGTAACACTCCGACGATCATTCATGATATGAGTGCGGACGCGGGAAATTTCTTCGCGGCGACAACGACCATTGCTGGAGGCGCGCAGTATTCCGTTTCGACCGCTGCGTCAAATATCGGCGCGGAGACATACATCACGTTCACATGGAACGGATCACTTGGAGGGACGACAACGCGCACAGTACTCTTTTCCGCCGCGCAACAGGGAGTGACGAGCGTGGCGAACACATGGACCAATAGGACCTTGCATATCGAACTTCCCGAAGATGTTACAAAGACCTACCGGAGTGCATATGTGCGTGCGAATTATCTGCACTCGCGTGCGGCGACGACGATCACTCTCGGCACCTTCACGATGGACCAAGGGCTTCTTCCGACCACGATCACGGAGAACGGGGACACCGAGGCATTCAACGCGACCTACTTTGACCCGCTCTCCTCGGCGCTTTTTTCGGGTGGAGAAAATATCTTGTGGAAAGACCGTGTGATCGATGTCGGTTCGACGAGGAGTGTCGCCAACTATGCATATTCGAGCAACATCGCGGTCGTGACCTACGATGCGGCACAGGAGTACAAGATCCCCACATTTTCTCAAGGGTACTACCGCATCTATGCCGACAACAATGCACTGACCCCCTCTGACGCGTGGCCCCCCGGAGCGCTTTCGCTTGGTGAGAATACCGAAGTGACCGCCGCTAACGATCCTCCCTGGAATGGCGTGAATCTGCGCGTGCGTATGGCGCTTCAAGTCGCAACGACGACAATGCTTGCTGATTCGACTGCATTTAAATTGCAGTACGCCCCGCGGGTGACCTCGTGTGGTGCGATCAGCTCGTGGAGTGATCTGGGTGCGCCCGGATCCGGTTCAGTGTGGAGAGGATACAATGCTGCGCCGGTCGACGGTACCGACCTCTCGATCGATCCTCCAAACCCCGGAGATCTCCTTCTCTCGGTCTCCTCGCGTGCGGGAGTGTATGGTGAAGCGAATCCGACCCCACTCAATCCCTTTGCGGTTGCGGTGGGGGAATATGCCGAATATGACTGGAATATTCAGAACAATAATGCTGCGACCAATACACCGTACTGTTTTCGGATGACCAAGTCCGATGGAACTCCTTTCTTTGCTTATGACTTCTATCCGACCATTCGCACCGCCGGATACACCGCGCTCTCGCGGAACTGGCGTTGGTACGACGATGCGACGAGTGAGACGCCGACCATCCCGCTCGCGGGGGAGAATATCGCTCCGTCCGATGTTTCAAACGGTAATACGATCAAGCTTCGCATGACACTGAATGAGGTTGCGGGTTCGGGAGGAGTCAATCAGCGCTTCAAGGTACAATATTCCGAATGGGCGGACTTTTCGCTCGGCGTGACCGACCTTATTGCGACAACCTCGTGTACGGTGAATTCGATCTGGTGTTACGGTGACGGAGTGGACACAGACGACACGTCACTTTCGACACTTCTTTTGACCGACTCGATGGCACTTGGACGACACAACGAATCAGGAACACTTCCCTCGACGATGGCTCCGCTCGCGAACACCGCGACCGAGTTTGAGTTCACACTCAAACATGCCGGCGCCCGCGCGAATGCGACCTACTTCTTCCGTTTGTGGGATGTCGTTAATGATCGCCCTGTCGCGCTCGCGGGCGGAGCATCGTACCCTTCGCTTTCAACGGAGGGGGCACTCATCACCGCGACGATATCGGGACTCGCGACCTCGACCGCCACAGAAGGGGCGACAACAGACGTGGGAACGACCGCGACGGGGATCCCGTTTGGAAACATTCCGATCGGTACGGCGGGTGTTATTGCCGGGCAACGTCTCACCATATCGACCAACGCGACCGAGGGGTACCAGGTCTTTCTCAAGGCGAACGGTCCGATGATCTCGTCGTTTGGCACTACCATCCCGAATATTTCTTCGGAGAATACGAGCCCTCTCGGATGGGCGCTTGCGTGCAACGCGCTTTCGACGGGGTGCTGGGGGTATCATTCCGGAGACGATACACTCTATGGCGGTTCGACTCGTTTTCTTGTCGATGATACCTATGCACAACTTTCAACAACGACACTCGACGAGATCGTGTACAACTCGGGACCGGTCGACCTCGAGTCGACGGACGTCCTTTTTCGTGTCGAAGCGCATGAGTCCCAGACGGCGGGGCAATATACCACGCAGCTCCAGTATATCGTTGTCCCCATCTTCTAATCGCATCTATGACATATAATAGAAGTATCGTTATGAATATCGCAGCACGCGCCTTCCGAATGTTCGGAATGCTTGCCGTATGTGCAAGTATGGCTTTTGCGCTACCCTCCTTTTCTTTCGCCGCAATGCCCGATGTTGTCGCGACTCCCGCGGTCATCGACGGGAAGGGGAAGGTCCGCGAGATCCTCCGCTTTAACGTCGTCATGGTCAACACCTCCGATCGATTGGTGAGTGTGTATCCGTGGGTGACGGATTTTGACCCTTATTCAGGAACGCTCGGTGCGACTGATCTTGGAGGGTCCGGCAACAAAGCGCTTCATGAATCCCTCGCGCGGTGGGTTGAGGTGACTCGGGGGTCGGTCGATCTCTTGCCCGGTGAGCAGAAAGAGATCCCACTCACGGTGCAGATCAACCTTTCCGCAAAGCCCGGGGTCTACCACGCAACGCTCCATCTTTCTCAGGGGAGCGATCGTGCGAGCGCGGAAGCGGACCGCAACGCGACGCAGAGCATCCCGCTCAATATCGAAGTCCTCGAAGACATCAACGAGCGTCTTCAGCTCGCAACCTTTGCGCCGGAGAAGAATGTCTTTTCGGGAGAGACTGCGTCGTTCCAATATCGGATCGAGAACATCGGCAATCGCGGAGAGGTGCCACGAGGGAAAGTGCGGATCTTTGACCGTAACGGTCGCGAGGTCGCCGTCATCGATGCCAACAAAGACGGTACTCGCCTTGAACCCGAAGCAAGCGCGCTCCTCTCGTCAGCATGGGCATCGGGAGGGGAGTTCGGGCGCTATAAGGCGATGCTCGATCTCGAGTATGGAAGCAGGGGAACATTGCAGGACACCGTCTTCTTTTGGGTGATGCCGTGGGGAAAGCTTTTGAGCATGTTCCTCTCGCTTATCCTCGCATTCACGATCATCGCGCTTCTTGTCCATGCACGCATGACTGCGCGCCCCGAGGCGGCATATGCGTATGAAACACAAAGAGAAAGAGAACCCGGACGCATGACGCGTTTTTTGGGTGCTTTTCGTTCGCGTGTGACGCGTGATGATGAACACGGGTCCGATGCGGAGTATGGGTCTTCCTTTGTGAATGAGATGCGCGAGGTTGCGATCCCTCATCCTGTCCGTTCGCGAGTTCCCGCACGGGATGAGATCTTTGGTACACGCATTGCTCCTCGCCCCGAGAAGACACCTTCTCCCGGGCATCAGGTCACGCTCTCCCCGCGTGAGAAACACGTCGCTCCTCATCATGTCGTCAATCTTCGCAAATAACATCCGCTTCTTCTTTGTACAGTCTCTTGTGTGGCTTGCCCTTGCAAGTACTCCTTTTGTTGTTGCGGCACAGTCCTCCGAGAGTCTTTCGCTCACGCTCACTCCTCCATTGTTTCAGGTCACGCAAGCGCCCGGAGGTGTGTGGTCGAGCGTGCTCCGTGTCGTCAATACGAACAAGTTTGATCTCGCGGTCACGGCGAGTGTTCAAGATTTTCGTCCCGACGGTGAGACGGGCAATGCATTGCTCGGAGAACGCGGAGGACCAAATGATCGTCATTTGATGTCGGGATGGTTCACACTTCCCAACGGCGAGATCGTTATTCCGCGCGGCACGACAGGAGAGATTCCTTTTACGATCGCAGTCCCGGAGGACGCAAGTCCCGGAGGGCATTACGCGGCGATCGTTGTTGCGACTCGACCGGGGCAACTCGACGGCGGCTCGGGGGCGGGAATATCTTCCGGAGTCACTTCGCTTTTTTTCTTGCGTGTTCCAGGCGATGTTGTTGAAGAGGGAGCGATCCGTGACTTCTATGCGGAAAAAAGTATCGTGCAGTCTCCCTCGGCGCGATTTGCGCTTCGTTTTGAAAATACAGGCAATGTACATCTCGTACCCGAAGGAACGATCGTGATCACCAACATGTGGGGTAAGGAGCGTGGTCGTATCGACATCAACAAGGTCAACACGTTCGGGAATGTGCTCCCGGAATCAACGCGCAAATTCGAGTTTGTTTGGGAAGGTGAGCCGAGTATCTTTGAGTTCGGTCGTTACGAGGCCGTTGCGACACTCGTGTTTGGAGAACAGTCTCGACAAACGGTGTATCGTACGACGTATCTGTGGGTGATCCCATGGAAGCAGGTGTTGCCTATTTTCTTTTCTCTCGCGCTTTTTGTGTGGTTCATTACTTGGTCCGTTCGTCGTTATGTCAAGAAAGCGCTCGAGCTCGAACGCGAGCGTCTCGGTCTTTCTTCGCATGACGATATGCCCGTTTTCCCTGCGCGTTCCGAAACCCCTTCCTCTTTTGCGAAAGACAAGGAACCCCGTGTGACCCTTGCGGTGCTCGGGCGACCACTCGCTCGCACATCTCTTGATCTGCGTGCGAACACTGCACCTCAAAGAGTATCGTCGCAAGGCGGCGCGCGTGTTTCTCGTAAGGGTTGGTGTGCACGCAATCGTGCGGTCGTTGCCTTTGCGGTGATCTTTGCTCTCGGAATCGGAATGATCGGTTGGTACTTTGTCGAGGTCTTTCGCTCTGAGCGTGCTTATTATATGGAGCAAGTGAAAGGGAAGTAATACTTTTTACATATTCGCGTAGTACTCCGCGAATCGTCTGGGGTGACGCGTTGATTCTCTTGAGGCCCTCTCTGTGGGGGTCTTTTTGCACCATCCTTTCGTGGTGTTGCGGACATTTTTGCACCATTTTTTGTGTGCGTGTTCTCTCTTCCACTATTTTTGTCACTAATTCTCAAAAATGATCAAAAGTGGATAACTTTTCCTTACAGTGCTTTTCTTGATGAACTTTGGATCTTTATATTCGTTCGTTATCCACATGTTTTCACAGGTAATGAACTTTTTTTCAACAACTCATGTATAATGATACACAGGTGTATCAAGGGTCACCAAATGGCCCATACACCGCCGGAAAGCCATCCCGGTTTTGTATCGGACAGAAATGTTTTGTGACCGTTTCTCTTTGACTCGGGAAGTTGCGCATGGCGTACTCCTTACTCAAAGAGAAGCGGAGAGTGAAACGAGTTTCTATATTGTTGTATTCGACCCCACGCGAACACGACACCGCAGGCCATCAAGTCGGTCGGCCTCGGATCCCGCAGACATTACTAATCATTGAGTTCTTTATGAACTATCTGAGTTCTTTCAAGAGTCTCTCGCGTTCGAAGCAGGTCGCGACCGTATTGCTCGCAAGTACGCTTGCGTGGGCGATCGGACTCCCGACATTCTTTACTACAGCGTCCGCCGCGCAGCTCTCGCAGATCAGCGCGACGGCATCATCGTCGGTTCCGTCGGTTGCGACGAACTATACGATCCGTTTCACGTCGACAACGACAGTGGCCGGTGGTCAAACGATGGCAATTCAATTTGACCCAACGACTAATGGGTTCTCTCTCTCGGGGCTTGTGTGGAGTGATATCATCGGGACAGGCATGACTGTTGTCTCCGGATGTACTGCATCCCCCAATGAAGTTACTGTTGGTTTTACAAATGATCCCGATATTGTTACCTTGACGGTGTGTAATGATGGGGACACAATCGCGCCGGGCGCAAAGGTCTTGACCTTCACCAATAACCGCATTACCAACCCCGCGACTCCCGGTTCATACATTGTCCGCATCGCAGGCACGCAAACCGACCGTGGTGATACACGTGTTGCGATTGTGAATCAGGTCACTGTCACTGCATCTGTCGATACGACACTTACCTTCACGGTTGCCGGTGTCGCGTCGGGACAGACGATCAACGGCGAGACCATTTCAACCACAACCACCGCAACGGCGATCGGCTTCGGCACGCTCGCGTCGGGTACCCCGGTCCTTGCCGCGCAAGACCTGACCGTGACGACCAACGCGCAGAACGGATTCATCGTGACGGTACGCCAGGATCAAAATTTGCTTTCGTCCAACGGTGCTGATATTGACACCTTCCAGGATGGCGCCAACACAGCGACACCGATCGCGTGGGTCGGACCGGCTGCAACGCTCGGCAATGAGAATACCTATGGTCACATGGGCCTCACGAGTGATGATACGGACTTGAATGCCAACGAGTTCTACTCGGGTTCGGTGATCAAATATGCGGGTAATTTCTTTGCCACGACCACGCGTACGATCTTCTCGCACAACGCTCCTTCTGACGGTACGACACAAAACATCGGCAAGGCACGCGTGGGCTACAAGATCCAGGTGTCCGCGCTTCAGGAAGCTGCGACGGACTACACGAACCGACTCATCTACGTTTGCACACCGACCTTCTAGTGGTGCGCACGCGGAAGACAGTATCCGCTCGGGTATATGAGAACAACAAAACAGGCCTTGTGGCCTGTTTTGTTGTTTGTGAGGATAACTCATGTTGGCGATGGTATGAATAATCGGCTATAATCAAAAGATACTGCCCGCACAAGCGGGGAAATTATTTATCATAAAAATTCCTCCTTTCGCAACCGCGTTCTTGGAGGGGATGTCTATGTCATTACAATCATCGCGTCGTGCTCATCTCTTGCCGGGACTTTTTCTTGCCTTGTCATTGCTCTTTCCTCTTGTCGGCGTCGCCCAGGAGCGTGTGAGTCTCCAGATCTCTCCTCCCGTCACCGAGGACTCTATCGAGCCTGGTGTGGTGCGCGAATATACTGTTCGCGTCACGAACAATGGTGACACGGAAGCACTCCTTCGTCCGACCGCGCGCAACATTGTGGGCATGCGTGAGAATGGAGAGCCCGAATATTCCCGTGAGCTTCGAGATCAAGAGTACCAACTCGCGTCATGGATCACCTTCAAGGAAACCGAGCTTTCGGTTGCTCCGAAGGGTGGGACAGCCCTTCTTCATGTGCGTGTGGATTTTCCCGGAGATGCGCAACCTGGATCACATATGGCGGGCGTCTTCCTTGTCTCCGAACCTTCATTTGAGATCAAGAACGGTTCCGCGATCGGATTTGAGATCGCTTCTATTTTGAGCTTCCGCATCGCGGGCGAGATCATTGAAAAGCCCGAAATCAGAGAGTTCTACGCATCGAAGAGTGTCTATGGTGAACCCGCGGTCGACTTTACCGTGCGTATTGAGAATGAAGGTAATGTTCTCATCAAACCTTCCGGATTCATTGACATTACGAACATGTTCGGCAAGAAGGTCGGTTCCATCGCTGTGAATGAGAATTTCGCAGGGGTCTTTCCCGGTGTGATTCGTGAATTTCAGGCGAATTGGACATCCGAGGATGTCGAGTTTGGTCGTTATGAAGCGGTCTTGGCGCTCATTGTGCGCGGAGAAAGCGGAGATCAGACGATATCGCGTATCGTGCAGTTTTGGGTGCTTCCGATGGACGTGCTGACGCCGATCCTCGTCTCTTTCCTCGTCCTCGTCCTTGTTGTCTATGTGCTCTTGCGACTTTATGTGCGTCGTCAGCTTGCGGGAATTCGTCGCCCCGATCGCCCTGCGACACAGGCCACAAAGGGACTCTCACGCCTTGCGGTCGTGGTCATTGCGCTTCTCCTCGCGATCATCATCGGTCTCTTCATCTTGTTCTTCTATTTCGGTTGACCTCTAAAAAATTCGCATTCAAGACAAGAACCCTATTACGGGGTTCTTGTGTGTAAGCGCGGAATTTTGTGTGATGATCGTGGTATCATGTATGTATGGAACCGGTCCGCTTGCGCCCGACACGATTGCCCGATCGATCAACGGTACGGAAAACTGTGCCGGTCGCCGTTTCTCCGCAACCAAGAAAGAAACATCGTCTGCGCGGTATCGTGGTCACGCTTGGAGCTATGCTCCTTTCCGCACTCGCGCTTCACGCAAGTGACGTTGTGACCTTTCCCGCCGAGCGTTTACTTGGTGGAGTTGCAGCAAGCAAGGTGGAACCTCGCTGTCCGGAGGGTATGGTCTTCGTTTCATCTTCGGGAGGAGGATATTGTATCGATCGTTACGAAGCATCTCCGGGAGTCTCCTGTCCTCATCAGCGCGTCATGAATCAGTTTGATACGGATGCGAACATAGCGAACCCTCTCTGTGTCCCGGCCTCCACTCCGGGGACTCTTCCGTGGGTCAACGTGTCGCTTACGCGCGCGATGGAGTTGTGTGCGCGAGCGGGAAAGCATCTTGCGACGAATGCGGAATGGTATCGCGCCGCACTCGGCACGCCCGACGATGCGTGTGTTCTTGGTCGGGTTGGTCTTTCTGTCGCGGAGTTGACCGGATCGCGTGATGCATGCTTCTCTTCTTCTGGCGCGTATGACATGGTGGGTAATGTGTGGGAGTGGGTGGACGCGACGGCGATCGACGGCTCCTATGACGGACGCACGCTTCCGGGTGAAGGATATATTGCGGAAACAGATACGAACGGGCTGCCTACGCATACCGCCACCTCAACCGTCCTGTCATTCGGAGGCGACTATTTCTATGTCGACCCGGTCGGTGTGAAGGGAATGTTCCGGGGAGGATTTTGGAACATGACGGAGAAGGCGGGAGTCTACGCGACGAACGTTGCGAATTCGACGTCTTTTGTTGGAAATGCCGTGGGATTTCGTTGCGCAAAGTGACGAAGTCCATCGCTTTCTTGTTTGGCTTGTTTTATAATGATGATCATGAGAACGCTTTTTGGAGAGACAAAAGAGAAGCGTCGATTGCGATACGGAGTCATTGTGCTCATGCTGCTTTCCGTTGCAATGCTTGAGGTGAACGAGCGTACCTTTTCGCGCGCGTCTGTTTCCGCCTATGAACATTTGGCAAACGTTGCCGCGATGAGCGCATCAGTCGAGCAGAACCCCTACAATACTTTGGCTATGGAGTTGAGCGCAAAAGAGGGAGAATTGCTCGCACGTGAAGAAGAGCTTCGTGAGCGGGAGGCACTTTTGGAACGAAAGATCGATGATGCCGCGCGCTCAAACAAACAGCTTACGCTTTTTGTCCTCTCCGGTGTGACACTGCTCCTACTTTTGCTGATCTTTTTGAATTTCTATTTTGACATCAAGCGTGAGGAATCTCGTGAACATGCGGAGGCCGAGGACAAGGAGGGAGACCTTACCACGCGCTTATGAAGCCGGTCGTTGTTCATGCTCGTCCTCGAAAAAAACGAAAGCACACACTTTTGAAGGGTGTCTTGGTCGTTCTTTTTGCGAGCACGCTCACTATTGTCACATTGCATGCGAGCGATACGTTTCGTATTCCTGCGAATTTTTTCTTTGCGGGAGTTGGCGGTGCTACAGTCCCCGCTCCGTGCTCTGCGGAGATGGTCTATGTTCCTTCGTCGGGCGGTGGGTATTGTGTCGATCGGTATGAAGTCGCTCCGGGAAAACTTTGCCCCCATGAAAACCCGCGTAATCAGTTCGAGACAAGCGAGAATCTTCGTGCGACTCCTTGCGTCGGAGTGTCTGAGCAAGGACGAGTTCCTTGGGTCAATATTACATTACACGAAGCGCTTGCGGTGTGTGCCAAAACAGGGAAGCGTCTCCCGACGAATGGTGAATGGTATCGCGCCGCGCTCGGCACTCCCGACGATGGAACACGTAGTGGAGGCACGTGCG
>CAZERF010000005.1:0-89129 GCA_964515375.1 uncultured Candidatus Saccharibacteria bacterium | reverse complement strand
TGGCACTCCAACAAATTCTTGAACCCGATCACTGACGGTGCGGTGCTTCCCATTCTTCACTTGAATGGATACAAGATCGCGAACCCTACGATCTTCGCGCGCATCACCAACGAAGAACTCGATCAACTCTTTCGCGGCTATGGATGGACACCGATCGTTGTTGAAGGGGACGACCCCATGCGTATGCACCACGCGATGGCGGCGGCGCTCGATACCGCGATGGATGAGATCGTGAGGATCCACCACGACGCGAGAACAACAGGAGAGATCATTCGTCCGCGTTGGCCGATGATCATCTTGAAGACACCAAAAGGATGGACTGGTCCGAAGGAGGTGGACGGACTCCCTGTTGAAGGGTCGTTCCGCGCGCATCAGGTCCCGCTTCAAGCGGACGCGGCGCATCCCGAACACGTCGCGGCGCTTGAAACGTGGCTCCGAAGCTACCGACCCGAAGAGCTTTTTGATAGCGGGGGAAGATTGCGTCCCGAGATCGCCGCACTTGCACCGAAAGGAGCGCGACGCATGGGGGCAAATCCACATGCGAACGGAGGACTGCTTTTGCGTGACCTTGAGCTTCCCGATTTCAAGAATTTTGCCGTTGATGTTTTGACTCGTGGAGGAGTGCGCGCGGCCGATACACACGTGTTTGGGACATATTTGCGTGACGTGATACGACTGAATGCTCCGCACCGCAATTTTCGGATCTTTGGTCCCGATGAAACACTTTCCAATCGTTTGAATGCGGTCTTCGAAGCGACGAATCGCCAGTGGAATGCCGCGATCGCGAAGAACGACGAATTTCAGAACACCGACGGTCGTGTGATGGAGATCCTTTCGGAGCATCAGTGTGAGGGATGGCTCGAGGGATATCTCTTGACCGGACGACACGGAGTTTTCAATAGTTACGAGGCCTTCATCCACATCGTTGATTCGATGTTCAATCAGCATGCAAAGTGGCTGAAGATCACGCGTGAACTTCCGTGGCGCCGCAAGATCGCTTCGCTCAATTATCTTCTCGCGTCGCATGTGTGGCAGCAAGCACACAATGGTTTCACGCATCAGGATCCCGGTTTCATCGATCATGTGGTGAACAAGAAGGCGGAGATCGTGCGTGTCTATTTGCCTCCCGATGCGAACTGTCTCCTTTCTGTTTACGACCACTGTTTGCGCAGTCGGCATTATGTAAATGTTGTGATCGCGGGGAAGTATCAAGCGCCTCAGTGGCTCTCGATCGACGAAGCGATCACGCACACCGCGGAGGGTATCGGGATTTGGGGGTGGGCGAGCAATGATCATGATTCGGAGCCGGACGTTGTGATGGCGTGCGCGGGTGACGTTCCGACACTTGAAACGCTTGCCGCGGTCACGATTCTTCGCGAACATTTGCCCGACCTCCGCGTGCGTGTGGTGAACGTGGTCGACCTCATGAAGCTCCAGCCTCGCTCCGAGCATCCGCACGGACTCGACGATCATGCCTTCGACCTTTTGTTCACGAAGGACAAGCCGATCGTCTTCGCATTCCACGGCTACCCGTGGCTCATTCATCGTTTGACCTACCGTCGTACCAACCATCACAACATGCACGTGCGCGGGTACAAAGAAGAAGGCACGATCACGACGACCTTTGATATGGCGGTACTAAACGACCTCGATCGTTTCCATCTTGTGCAGGACGTGATCGACCGTGTGTCCGGACTCGGCTCGAAGGGAGCATATTTGCGTCAGTTGATGAGCGATACCTTGGTGCGCCACAAGCAGTATATTTACGAGCACGGAGAGGATATGCCCGAGATTCGCGAGTGGAAGTGGAGCCGTTGACGGATGGATCAAAAGTGGTACTGTATTTTGAGAAGCAACATGAGAGGAGGAGATGATGAGTGTCGGTAACGAGATGTCTTATGCTGACTGTGTCACTCTTGTTGCGTGTGTGTATGCGATGAGAGATGTGGAGGAACTTGACCCGAGAAGCGAGTATCTCTTGTTTCGTTTGGAGGAGGCGCTCGCCCGACACGGACGAGCACATGAAGCCGATGATACGACGACTACCGACGGGTCCTAATCTTTTTTCGGAAATTGCCGCCCTCTTTGGGGCGGTATTTTTTTTGCTTGAAACAAGATAAAGTGCGGTATACTGGCGTCCATGGAGGAGAAGAATAGCCGGGAGGGTGAACATGAACATTGGTTTGTTGAGGCCGGGCGTGTCGCACGTCGCGCACTGTGTTTGCGTGCGAAATGTGGGGCGGTGATTGTTCGTGGTGGAGTGATCATCGGAGAAGGGTACAACGCGCCTCCTCGCGATGATGTGCTTTCCGCGCGTTGCTCCTTCGACGCATACGACCGCGCGCGGAAACCAAAATACGATCTCACCTGCTGTGTGCACGCGGAATGGCGTGCCATCATGGACATGCTTCGGAGAGGAGAGGATCCTCGCGGATCGGTCCTTTATTATGCTCGCCTTTCCGATGGAGGAGCACTCAAGTACTCGGGTGAACCATTCTGCACGGTCTGTAGTCGATTGGCCTCCGATGTGGGAATCGGACACTTTGCTTTGCGACACGAGCATGGCGCGACCTTGTACGACGCGAAGGATTACAATGATCGTTCGTACGCTTTCCATGAAAAAGACAGTGGGGGTTGAGAGGTATATACTGTGTTGATGAAAAACAGAAAGAGGGATCTCTCGACACTCTTCTTTACGATCTTCCTCGATATGCTCGGGGTGGGAATCTTGATACCGGTCATTCCGATGCTGTTCGCGGAGCCGACATCGACGCATTACCTCCTTGCTCCGGAAACGTCAGAGCGCGTTGGTTACCTTCTGCTCGGTATACTTCTCGCGTTGTATTCGATCGGACAGTTCATCGCAGCGCCGATCATCGGTCAATTTTCGGATAAGTTTGGGAGGAAATATCTGCTCGCGTATGGGGTTTTCGGCACCGCGCTCGGACATGCATTGTTTGCGTTTGCGCTTTTTGTCGGGAACATCCCTCTTTTGTTCGTCGCGCGCTTTTTGGCCGGGGTCGCTGGCGGAAATATCGTTGTCGCGCAGGCGGCCATCGCGGATATTACGCCACCCGCAGACCGTGCCAAGAATTTTGGCATGATCGGGGCTGCGTTCGGTCTCGGATTCATCTTCGGACCATTTCTCGGAGGACTTTTTGCTGACCCATCGCGTGTGGGGTGGTTCTCCGCCTCAACCCCGTTCTGGTTTGCGGCGACACTTTCTCTTGTGAACGGACTTTTTGTGATCTTCTTCCTTCGGGAGACTCATCCAAGTCCTCGACGCGAACAGGTCATCGAATGGCATCGCTCGCTTCAGAATATCGCGCGCGCGACACGACTCACCTCACTGCGCTCGCTTCTTCTTACGAATCTCTTTTTTCAGGTCGGTTTTGCTTTTTATACGACATTTTCGGCACTTTTCTTGCTTTCGCGGTTTGGTCTCTCGGAGGGTCAGATCGGCAATTATTTTGCTTTTGTCGGTCTTTGGATCGTCTTTACTCAAGGCTTTGTGACGCGGGTGGTAGCGGCCCGATATTCCGAATTGCGCGTGCTTCGTTATTCGCTCGTGATGGCCGGCGTTGTTCTCCTCCTTTTTCTTGTTGTTCCGAATGTCTCGTTTCTTTACTTTGTTGCGCCCTTCTTTTCGATCGCGATCGGATTGACCCAAGCGAATATGGTCGGCGCGATCTCTCGGTCTGCTTCGGACGAGGTGCAGGGTGAGATCTTGGGTATCAACGGAAGCGTCAATGCAATGGCACAGTCCATCCCACCTCTCGTCTCCGGAGTGCTGGTTGCGACATTCTCGCCATCGGCACCGATACTTTGCGCGGCGCTTTTGATCATCGGCGCCGGGATATATTTCTCTGTTGCAGAAAGAAGAGTGCGACAACGGTAGGGAGCATCTGTCCTCTCTGTGAGATCAAGACGGTATGAGTGATCGGATGAGCGTGACGATCTGCGCGCGCGACATGGTGACAAGAACAACTCCGAGAGAGATCAGTGAGACGCCAAAGAACTTTTGCCAGGTAAATGATTCTCCGAGAAAGAGCGCGGCAAAGATGAGAATAAAGACGATGCTCAAGCGATCGATCGCGTTGACTGCGGTTGCTTCGCCGCCGCCTTGGAGCGCGAGGAATCCCCACAACCAAGAAAGTCCGCCGAAGAGTCCAGCGAGGATGATGAAGAAGAGCGCTTTTCCGCTCGTGGTTGCAAGTGTGTCCCATTTTCCGAAGAAGAATGCCGCACCGCCCATCGCGATGGCGATGGTCACTCCGCGGATCGCGGTTGCGACGGTCGCGTCGATTCCTTTGATCCCGATCTTGCTAAAGATCCCAACGAGGGCTGCGGAGATGGCGGCAAGAAACGCGTAGATGGTCCATGTGGGCATATATCCTATTGTACCCCGCTCGTCTTTTTTGTGGAACATTTTTTTAAAGCACACCTGTGCAGAAGAAGTATTTTTGTTCGGAAATATGCCCTATAATGGAGGAACTATCAATAACCGTTGATCATGGAATTACTCATTCTTATTGCGGTGGGGCTTTATGTGTGGCACCTGCACGGTCGTTTGCTTGCGCTTGAAAAGAGAGTGAACACATTTGAGCAGCAAGATCGTGCCCATGTGTCTGTTCGGGAAGAGACGACTCCTCCTCTTTCTTTCTCTTTGTCCGAGAGCGAGCGTCTTGAGCAAGACCGACACTCCTTTGTTCCGCCCGCCCCCGCTCCGATGCCGATGTCTTCTTTTGAAGAGGTTGAGCCTGTGACCGCAAAGAAAGAGGTGCGAACAAGCGAAGAGAGCGGTGCTCGCTGGCTCGGTATTATCGGTGCCGTGGCAATATTTATCGGTTTTGTCTTTTTCTTCAAGTATGCCGTTGATTCGGGGTGGATCACCGAGACATGGCGTGTCATTTTTGGGCTTTTGTTTGGATTGGCGCTTGTTGGTGTGGGAGAACGCCTTCAGGGCAAGTATCTCAATTTTTCGGATCTTGTCGTTTCATCCGGTGTCGGCGTGCTGTACCTCTCCATCTTTGCGGGATATTATTTTTATGAATTATTTACGAGCACGGTCGCGTTCCCGCTCATGATACTTGTGACACTCTTTGGGATCGTGCTTGCGCTCGCGGGGTCACGTGTTCGATTGGCACTCTTCTCTTTTGCAGGAGGTTTTCTGACGCCGCTGCTCCTCTCCAATGGTAGTGGCGATATTGTCGTCCTCTCCACCTACCTTCTTGTTCTCGATATCGGTGCTTTCCTGATCGCACTTTTCCGGAGATGGATCACGCTGCACTTCCTTTCCTTTTTTGGAACGTACGTGCTCTTTGGGAGTTTCATCGCGACACAGTATTCGGACATGATGTTCGGGATTGCGTTTGTTTTTGCGACGCTCTTCTTCGTGGTCTTTTTGGCCATGTCTCTCGCGCAGCATTTTGTTCGGAGGGAGCAGAGCTCATCGGGCGACCTGCTGCTTCTTCTCTTGAATGCGGCGGCTTATTTTGGGCTCGGGGCATATATGATCGATATTCGCGCGGACCATCTTCTTGGGTTCTTCTCCTTCGCGCTCTCCGTCCTTCATCTTGCTCTTGCGTATCTCGCGTTTTCCTTTGACTCGAGAAATCGCTACCTCAATCTCGCTCTTCCGGGCATTGCGAGTATATTTCTCGCGATCGCGATACCACTTCAGCTTTCCGGTTATTGGATCTCTCTTGCGTGGATCGCGGAAGGTGTGGTAATCGCCCTGATCGGAGCAAGTCTTCGTGACCGCGTGATACAGATCTTCGGCAGTGTGTTTGTCGCGTTCGGCGTTGTTGGTGCGATCAGCGACGCGGAAAAAATCAGGAACGTGTATGACGTTACGCCGTTCTTTAACATGGGCGTATTCCTCATGCTTGCCTCATCGGCGGCACTCGCGGTGGTCGCGTGGACCGCTCGGCGTCTCTATGATGAGAATGATACTCCCGGATCGCCCCATCTCTTCTTTGTCTTTCCGCTCATGCTCGCGTTCTTTTTCGGAGCATGGGCGCTTGCTCCGGAGTTTGGCCGTCTCGTGGATCATCTCGAGCTCCTTCCTTGGATGTTCCTTGCACCCGCTCTGTTGTGGGCTGGGCTGTATCATCGTTCCCGGTTTCTTGAGGTGCTCGCGTGGTTTGTCTCATTCATCACGCTTTTTGCGCTCGGTTCTGATCTGGATCAAATGCGCGCGAGTGTTGAGGCGGGAGGGATTCCGTTCTTGAATCTGGGGACATTCTTCTTGGTCATTGCGACATTCACCCCGCTCGCCTTCGTGCTTCTTTATCGTGGAATGCAGCGGGAGGGAGTCATCGATGTCAAGAAGGCGACCGGCGCCCTCCTTATTCTCGCGAACATCATTTTCGTGATGAGCTTCTCTTCTGAGCTCGCGTATGTCTTCGACAGACAGATCACCCATGCGTACTCTGAAAGAGAAAACGCGCAAAAGGAATTGTATTCATATTATGGCGAAATCAGAGGGAATAGTTCTGCCGTGAATACTATTGAAGAGGTACGGAGGGAAACATCATTAAAGGTCGAGAAATTGAAGCAGCAACGCGAGATCGCTGTCTCACTCTTCTGGATCTTCTACTCGATCCTTGTGACAGTCATGGGCTTTGTTCGGAGAAGCCGCGAATTTCGTCTTTTTGGGCTCGCGTTCTTCTTTGTCACCGCGATTCGGATCTTCGGTCAGGTATTCTCGAGTATGGACGAGCTCGGACGTATCATTGTCTCGATCGTTTTCGGATTGTTCGCGCTCGGTGCATCATTTCTTTATCTACGCTTTAAGGATCGTATCATCAATGAATAAGCTACCCTACATTGTCGCGGTGTTTGCCGTCGCTCCCTTTATTGCCTCAGCCACACTCGATCTTTCTCGTTTTGAACATCGGAAGGAGCTCGCGCTTCCCTCTGAGGTGACCGCACCTGGATACGCTCGAGTCATCTTTGATGACGAGGTTTCCTATTTGGCACGCCCCGATCTTTCTGATGTGCGCATTGTTGATCCCTCCGGCGGGGAAGTTCCATATCGGATCATTCGCAGTAGTGAAGAAAATGTGCGATATGAACAAACGGTCGAACTCTCCGATCTTTCTCGTGTTCTTGATCAGACTCTCTTTCTTCTTGATGTTGGAGAAGAGGGGAGGATCCATGACAGAATCCGGATCCAAAGTTCCTCTCAAAACTTCAAGAAGCAAGTATCCGTTTATGCTTCCGACGTTCCCCTCACGCTCTCTGATCCCTCTTGGCGAATGCTGACCGATTCCGGATATGTCTTCGATCTCTCGGATCTTCGGACCGGAACACGTGTCGCGCGCGGAGATGTCTTCTATCCGCAGAGCACAGCTCGCTACCTAAAGGTTGTGATCTCAGGGGCCGATCATGATGCGATCGACGTGGCAAGTGCGAGTATTTCTCAGGTTCGCACTCGCTCTCGTTTGGAAGATGTGCGTACTCTTTCCGCAATGATCACTCAAAATGTTCAGTTTCGTACAACCGAGATCGTTGTTGATATGGGTGGTTCGGGTATTCCCATTAATCGACTTTTGCTCGAAGAAGAGGATGAGCGGAATTTTGATCGGCGGGTTTCGGTGCAATCATCGGCAGATGGAACAACATGGCGACCCCTCGGTGAAGGGTATGTTTCTTCTTTGGTGACCCCGCTCTTTTCCGGATCTTCTCTTGGGGTATCTTTCCCTGAGACTCAGGCGCGGTATGTGCGTGTGATCGTCTTTAATGAGGATGATGCGCCGGTGGAGTGGACATCTCGCGTCGTTCTCGCGGGTCCTGTCCGTGCCGCGATCTTTCCTGTCCGCCCCGGAGACTCCTACATGCTCTATTTGGGTGATTCTTCTTTGCGTGCTCCTGTGTACGATATTGCGCGCTACGCGCAGTATATCGAAAGTGCGGAACTCCCCAACGCTCAAGCGGGGGAAGCCGAAGAGAACCCGCTTTTCGTTACACCTCTACCAAAAGAAATTCCTGATGACACCTCTTCTTTTTATCTCAATATCGCACTTGTCTTGCTTGTCGGACTACTTTCCTTCCTCACGCTTATGTATCTGAAGCGGCTCAAGCTTGCTCAACGCGGAGAGAAAGATGGTGTATAATCCCTGATATATGGCAAAGACACATATCGGTGAACTTGTTTTCTTTTGGGTCCTCTTCGCTATCGTGGGTTATTTGACGTTCTCGATCATGAGCCCTTACTTCACCGCGCTTTTTCTTTCGCTCATCTTTGGTGTGTTGTTTGCGCCTGTTTTTCGGTATCTGCGACGCGCCTTCAAATTGAATGAGTCTCGTGCGGCACTTGCGACGGTGATCCTCGTCCTCTTTACGCTTCTTGTTCCGCTCCTCTTTATTGGTGCGGTGTTGTTCGAAGAGGTCGCAATGATCTTGAAGAGTCTTTCTTCGGGGGATTCGTCGATCCTTCTTTCGATTGATGCGTGGACTGCGGTCGTTGAGTCTCACATCCAACGCTTTGTCCCAGATTTTCGTCTCGAATTCGATATCTATTCGTCACTCCTCACTTTTCTCTCGTGGATGTCAGGAAATCTCGATAGTTTCTTTTCGGGGATCATGTCCTTCTTTCTTGATGTGTTCCTTGTTGTTATCGCACTCTTCTTTTTCTTTCGTGACGGACAAAAACTCCGTGACTTTGCGATCAAGTGGAGTCCGATGTCTGATCGCTATGACGAGAGTATCATTAGCAAGCTTGAGGTCGCGGTAACTTCCGTCGTGCGCGGAACATTGGTGACCGCCATCGCACAAGGCGCGTTCGTCGGTATTGGGTTCTTGATCTTTGGTGTGCCAAGTCCTGTACTCTGGAGCCTTGTCGCGACGATCGCGGCGCTTATTCCTATGATAGGGACGGGAATCGTGACGTTTCCCGCCGCCTTTTATCTTATTGCGACGGGAAGTCTTCTCCCCGGTATTGGCCTCCTCTTGTGGGGAGTTCTCATCGTCGGATTGCTCGACAATGTTCTGCGACCCATTCTCATGAACCGCGGTATGCACATCCACTCTTTCCTCATCCTTCTTTCGGTCTTTGGCGGACTTGTCTATTTTGGACCTATTGGTTTCCTCGCCGGTCCGATCGTGCTCGCTTTTTTCTTTGTCTTACTCAATATCTATCCTGATATCGTGACCGGAAAGGAGATCCAGTGATTTTCGCGCGCGGCCATGATTGCGCCGGAAATGTTTTTCGTGTCTAATGGTCACATATGAATTGGAGCACAACGACCATTTTGTTACCCGACGGAACGCGTGCGTTGCTCACGCGCCTTGATTGGAATTCTATTGCCACGGAAGATGTCCTTCCTATGCTTCGCGCGCTTGTCGCGGAGGGAAGACAACTCGCCGATCGGATCGCGGAAATGACGGAACCCGATCTTGTGTCATTCGTACTCGCACAGGAAGAACTCGACGATCGTATCCACAAACTGTGGGGTCCGATCGCGCATTTGAATGCAGTCGCGCAAACGGAGGAATTGCGTGCCGTTGTCAAAGAGGGGACTCTTATCCTCTCCGACTATGCGTCCGATATGACTCATCACGAAGGGCTTTTCCGTGCATATGAATATGTCGCGACAAGCGATGCGTTCCGTGCATTCTCAGAGGAGGAGCGTACGATCATTACTCATACCCTCCGCGATTTCCGTCGCGAGGGCGTTGCGCTTTCCATTGAAAAAAAAGAAGAGCTCAAGAAGCTGAACGCCGAGTTGTCCGCTCTTGAAGAGGAGTTCTCTGATCATGTGCTTGACGCGGAGGGGGAGTGGACACATGTGCTCCCCGATCGCTCTTCGCTTTCTGGAGTTCCCGAGGATGTTGTAGAAGGTATGCGACGGGATGCTCTCGAGAGAGGGTGTGAAGGGTATCTTGTGACACTCAAGCAGCCGGTCGTTGTGGCGATATTGACCCATGCGACCGATCGCGGTCTGCGTGAGCGCGTCTTTGTTGCGAACAACACCCGCGCGTCGGAATTGGGCCGACGTGTGGAGCTTGACAACACCCCGCTTATCGAACAGATCCTGATGTTGCGTGAAAAGAAAGCGCGAATGCTTGGGTTTAAGAATTTTGCCGAGTTTTCCGTGGACGACAAGTCTGCCCCGTCGCTTCTCGCGGTAACGGAATTTCTTGACCGTCTTGTCGCGAAGAGTCTTCCCGCTGCAAGGCGAGAGTTTGCCGATCTTTCCGCGTTCGCGCGAGAGCGACTGTCTATCGACGAGCTTTTGCCGTGGGATATTGCTTTCGTTTCTGAGCGATTGCGTATGGAGCGTTTTGATATTTCCGAAGAAGCCCTACGTCCTTATTTCCCCGCATCGCGTGTCTTTTCAGGACTTTTTATCCTTATGGGACGACTTTACGGGCTTCGCATCGAGGAGGATCGCACGGCCTCTGTTTGGCACGACGGAGTGAAGTTCTTTTTGGTGTACGACCGGAGCGGAGCGTTGCGAGGAGGGTTCTATGCCGATCTCTACTCAAGAGAAAAAAAGCGCGGAGGAGCATGGATGGATGATTGTGTCGCGCGACGCGTGATTCCCGAGATGGGGACACAGCTTCCGATCGCGTATCTCAACTGCAATTTTGCCGCACCAAAGGACGGTGAGGAGGGATACCTCGTGCATAGTGAGATCGAGACACTCTTTCACGAGGCGGGGCATATGTTCCACCATGTACTCGGTCTTTCTCGATATCTTGGAAGTTCGATGTCTCACGTGGAATGGGATGCGATCGAGTGCCCGAGTCAGCTTCTCGAATATTGGTGTTGGGAGAAAGATGTCCTTCAAGGATTGTCCGCTCATCCTGAGACTGGAGCACCTCTCCCCGCGGAGATTTGTGAGCGTTTGAAGCGTGCCAAAAATTTTGGAAGCGGTATGGCGAGTGTGCGTCAACTTGAATTTGCCATTACCGATATAGAACTTCACGCAAAAGAAACGACCGATCCGCGTACCCCACGTGATGTGCTTTCTGCGGTGCGCTCACGGGTGCGTGTGGCGCCGGTCTATGCGAACGATCGTTTCTTAAATAGTTTTCAGCATATTTTTTCAGGCGGGTATGCTGCGGGCTATTACAGTTACAAATGGGCGGAAGTACTCGCGGCTGATCTTTATGAGGCGTTCCTTGAAGAGGGGGGTTCTTGTGATCCTCGTACCGGAACACGACTTTTGCATGAAGTGCTTGAACTGGGCGCGTCACGCGCGTTCTTGGAAAGTTTCAAGCGGTTTCGCGGTCGAGCACCATCGGAGGACGCGCTTTTGCGCGAGACGGGACTTTTGTGACCACGTCGCCATATATGAATGATGAACGTGTTCACAAGTTCAACCGCGCGCTGTTTTCGTGGTTTCGTCACTCTCGTCGAGACATGGCATGGAGGGAGACTTTTGATCCGTATCGTATTCTCGTTTCCGAGATCATGTTGCAACAGACACAGGTCAATCGCGTGCGTGAGAAATATGATCTTTTCCTCTCGCTTTTTCCCGATGTAACGACACTCGCACGCGCACCGCGGGCGGACGTGCTTCGCGCATGGTCCGGACTCGGTTACAATCGCCGCGCGGGATACCTTCATGAATGCGCGCGTGTTGTTGTGCAAAAGCATGGCGGAGTGTTCCCTTGTACGTATGAAGATCTGGTGGCACTCCCGGGGATCGGTCGTTCAACCGCGGGAGCACTTCTTTCGTTCGCGTTCGGCGCGGATACTCCGATGATCGACACGAACATCAGGCGCATCTTGACGCGAGTCTTCTTTGCGGATGCCTCACCGCGCCCGAGTGACGCGGAGCTGTATCGATTTGCTGTTTCGATCATCCCGAAAGGGAAGGGGCGCGAGTGGAACTATGCGATGCTCGATGTTGGTGCGACTCGGTGCACCGCTCGACGCCATGACCCGACGTGCCCTCTTCAAGAGCTCCATGGTCCGGTAGATGATTTCGTGTACAAGAAACCCCAATCACGTTTCGCGGGTTCTCGTCGCGCGTATCGCGGCAAGATCATTCGACTGCTGATCGACGAGGGTTCCATGACCATGCGCGCGATCGCCCTTCGCATCGGTCTATCTCGTGAAGAGACTGAAGACATCGTCGAGGACCTATTGTCCGAGCATCTTGTTTCTCGACACGGCGCCCGCATCGCTCTTTTTGGCGTGAGTGCATTGTGAAAAAGGTGAAAACGTGATACAACACGCCATATGGCTGACATCGTCGTCAAATGGCTCATCGTTGCGCTCGCGATATTTTTTGTGGGGAATTTTTTGCCGGGTATTCACGTACCGGATTATATGACCGCACTGTGGGTCGCGCTTTTGCTTGGTGTCGTCAATGTGTTTATTCGCCCGATCCTTCTTTTGATAACTCTCCCGGTCAATATTTTGACGCTCGGATTGTTCACATTCGTTGTGAACGGACTCCTTTTTTGGTTGACGAGTGCGCTTGTCGACTCCTTTCGTGTCGACGGGTTCTGGTGGGCGGTACTCGGCGCGCTTATTGTTTCGGCGATCACAACGGTCGGAGAGCGCTTCTTTTTGAAGACTCCGCGCGATGTGACATTTGTGAATCGATAACACTTACGATGAAGAGAATCAAAATAATATAATGGATAAGAAGATACGCATTGTGACCCATGATGGGGTCTTTCATACTGATGAACTCCTCGCTGTCGCCACGCTCCAGATCTTTTTGGACGGAAAACCTTACGAAGTGATCCGTACGCGAGACCGCGCGATCATTGATTCGGCGGACTATGTTGTGGATGTGGGAGGCACGTATGATCATGCGACGCGTCGATATGACCACCATCAGGGGGGCGGCGCGGGCGCGCGTGAGAATGGTATTCCGTATTCGTCGTTCGGTCTTGTGTGGAAACATTACGGCGAAGCGATCAGTGGTTCCTCCGCGGTCGCAAAAGCGATCGACGAACAGGTCGGTTATCCCGTCGACATGGGAGACAACGGCTTTGATTATTACGGTCTTATCCGTCAGGACACCGAGCCGCTCATTCTCCAATTCGTGACGGCAAAATTTCGTCCGACATGGAATTCGACGACCACGCATCACGACGAACGTTTCTCGGAATTACTGATCTTTATGCGACGCTTTCTTCAGCTCGCGATCGAGGTGGAGCAGGACAATCTTGAAGGCAGTCACTTCGTTGAGGAGATCTATGAAAAGACCGAGGATAAACGGATCATTGTCCTTGATCGGCCGTATCCGTGGCACGATGTGCTTGCCGCGCACCCTGAACCGCTTTATGTTGTGAAGCCCAAAAGTGTTGGGACACATTGGGAGGTTGAATGTGTGCGTGACAACCCCTACGGATTCGAGAACCGCAAACCATTACCCGAGGCATGGGCCGGTCATCTTGAGGGTGACGGTGTATTGCCCGAGCTCACCGGTGTTTCCGATGTGGTCTTTTGCCACAATCGTCGCTATGTCGCGGTCACGCGCTCAAAGGAAGGCGCACTACGACTCGCAGAGCTCGCGGTAGAGGCATAATTTTTTCATCATGGCTTTTGTAGACGAACTTACGATTCATATCAGTGCGGGAAAGGGCGGCGATGGCGTTGAGCGCTGGCGCCACGAAAAGGGAAAGGAATTCGCGGGGCCATCCGGAGGAAACGGTGGTCGCGGTGGAAGTGTGTACGTGGTCGGCTCTCGCGACCTGGGGCTTTTATATAAATATCGCCACGAGAAGGAATTCCATGCCGAAGACGGTGGTCCCGGCAAGAAAGATAGTTTGCACGGGAAGAACGGAGAAGATTTGACAATCAAGTTTCCGATCGGAAGCGTTCTTCGCAACCTCGTAACCGGAAAAGAGATCCAGGTTCTCTCCGAAGACGAACCGATCCTCTTGCTTTCAGGTGGAGACGGAGGTTTTGGGAACGAACATTTCAAGAGTTCCACGAACCAAGCGCCGACCAAGACAACCCCGGGGTATCCGGCGGAAGAGGGAGATTTCTTTATCGAATTGCAGCTCGTCGTTGATATCGGACTTGTCGGATTTCCGAATGCGGGGAAGTCGTCGCTTTTGAACGCGCTTACAAACGCAAGCGCGAAGATCGGGGCGTACCAATTCACCACGCTTGAGCCGAACCTTGGCGCATTTTACGGCTACATCATTGCGGACATCCCCGGACTCATCGAGGGTGCGTCCGAAGGCAAGGGTCTTGGCTACAAATTCCTCCGTCACATCAAGCGGACCAAGATGATCGCGCATTTGATCTCACTCGAGAGTGAGGATGTTGTTGCCGACTATCAGGCGATCCGTCGCGAACTCGAAGCATACGACGAAGAGCTCGGTACGAAGGACGAGATCATTGTCCTTACCAAGACCGACGTCACCGACGAGGAACATGTCGCGAAGGCAACCAAGGTGCTTGCGAAGTTCAAGAAGCCAACCTTTGCCATCTCGGTCATCGACGATGCCTCACTCAAACATTTTGGCGATGAACTGGTGAAGCATTTGCGCGCGGGGAAGTGAACCTGTTTCTCCTTGTTTCCGCAAATTGTTATACTGATGGTCTATGAAAAAAGACCAAAAAACTACAACATCTGAGGAGCATGCGTCCTTGTCGGTGCTTGCACCGGGTGATCGCGCACCTCTTTTTACGCTTATGTCTTCGGACGGCGCAAAGGTGACACTCTCGGAATTAAAGGGAAAACGCGTTGTGCTCTATTTCTACCCCAAGGACATGACGAGCGGGTGCACGGTTGAGGCGCATGAATTCTCCGCGATCGCGGAGGATTTTGCCGCACACGACACGCTGATATTCGGAATAAGCCCCGATTCGATCGAAAGTCACGAGAAATTCATTGCAAAAGAGGGGATCACTTTTGCGCTTCTTTCCGATCCGGATCATGCGGTTGCCGAGAAATACGGCGTCTGGGTCGAAAAGAGTATGTACGGCAAGAAATATATGGGCATCGAACGGAGCACCTTCGTGATCGATCCTCAAGGGAAATTGTCGTCAGTATATCGCAAGGTCAAGCCCGAAGGACACGCGGAGTGCGTGCTGTCGGATCTTTCCATCTGACCTTTTTTAGAGTGGATTTTCTCCTTTACTCGCTTTGTGCTAGAATCGCTTTATTATGGCATACACTGCAACTATCGGACTTGAGATCCACGCGGAATTGAAGACGGCGACCAAGATGTTCTGTCGGTGCAAGAACGACCCCGACGAAACGCGCCCAAATTGGAACATTTGCCCCGTTTGCACCGCTCAGCCCGGTACTCTTCCGGTCATCAATGAAAAAGCGGTCGAACATGTGCTTCGCGTCGGAAAGGCGGCGGGCTCACGTCTTGCTGATTTTACCGAATGGGATCGCAAGAATTATTTTTACCCCGATATTCCCAAGGGCTATCAGATCACGCAGTACAAATACCCGCTCGTCGAAGGGGGCGTGATCGCGGGTGTTGCACTCACACGTATCCATCTCGAAGAGGATACCGGAAGTTCGCGTCATGACGCAGGGGATTATTCACTTGTGGATTACAATCGCGCGGGTGTTCCGCTTATGGAACTTGTGACTGAACCAGTCATTCATGATGCGGTGACGGCGATGAATTTCGCGAAGGAATTGCAATTGCTTTTGCGTTACCTTGGCGCGTCCGATGCGAACATGGAGAAAGGGGAGATGCGCGTCGAAGCGAACATTTCTATTTCCGAGACGGAGACGTTCGGCACAAAGGTTGAGGTCAAGAATTTGAATTCCTTTAAGTCGGTTGGTGACGCGATCGCCTACGAACTCAAGCGTCAAGAAGAAGTCCTTTCTCGTGGAGAGAAGGTCGTTCAGGAGACGCGCGGATGGGACGAGAACAAAGGCAAGACTTTCAGCCAGCGCAAGAAAGAGAGCGCCAATGATTATCGCTATTTCCCCGACCCCGACCTTCCGAAGATGGTGGTGACCGAGGTGTTCGGCGGGTCGTATGAGAAACTTCCCGCACTTCCCGAGCTTCCGTGGGAGAAACGTGCCCGTCTGCAGGGAGAGTATGGCTTTGTTGAGCATGTGACCGAGATCTATATCGGCGACGCAACGCTCGGTGCCTTTTTTGATCGTGTTGTTGCCGCATCAGACAAAGACAAGGCGCTCATTACGTTGGCGTCCAACTACATCTCTTCTGACGTTGCTGCGCTTTTGAAGCAGAACGGGGGCGACATGAAGAAACTTAAGCCCGAAAATTTCCTTGCGTTGATGCGTATGACCATACGAGGTGATGTCTCTTCCCGTGGCGCGAAAGACACGCTTGCGCTTATGTATGAGCAAGGTGGAGATCCCGAAGCGATCGCTAAGGCCGCGGGTCTCATTCAGAAAAGCGATATGGAAGCATTGCGCGCGATCGCACGAACGATCATTGCCGAGAATGAGAAAGTCGTCTCCGAGTACAAGGCGGGCAAACAAGCGTCTCTTCAGTATTTGATCGGGCAGGGAATGAAGGCGAGCAAGGGTTCTGCGAATCCGAAAGTGTTGGCTGAACTCTTTTCCGAACTTCTCTCGTAGAAGAGCCCGCTATCTTCTCTGTGTATTTATACACTTCTGGATACTGTCTTTTTGTAGTATCCTGAAGTGGATGGATACTGGTTCAAAGTCTCTTGCGCAGCTTGCCGAAGAAGGGAAGGAGAAGAAGTACGTGACCCTTGATGTCGGGAGCAAGGTGTCGGGGTATACACGTGATTACCTCGAGCGTCTTTGTCGACTTCAGAAGGTCGAATATTTGTTACGCGAGAACAATGAACACGCGATCGAACTCGAGTCACTCTTGCGTGAGACACACACGATCCTGCTTTCGTATGAAGGGGTCGATTTTGTCGATCGCTCTACTCTCCGCGAAGAAAGCGCGAGCGATGCATTCTTGTCCTCAGAACAAGTTGACACAACAGATGAGAGTGAGGCCCCCTCGCGTCCTGAATTCGTCAAGCAGGTCCCTCGTTTTGGAGAATCACACGACCTCAACGCGCGTCTTTCCGCCGAAAACCCATTCGCCTACGTGGGGCGTTCGGTCATCTCTGACGGAACTTCTCCCGACCCCGTATCGAAAAAAGAAATTCGCATCCCCGTTGGCGTCACGGGCGAATCCTCTTCTCCGAAAGAAGAGATCTCTCCTATAGCATCTTTATCGTTGAAGGAGATACCTCCTTCACCCCCTCCGCCGCCACCCGCTTCGACCGCGTTCGTTGCAACTGATAGTGCGCGTTCATCGGTATCACATTCGTCACTTCATCTCCCGATTTCCGACCTCGATCAAGAGGAAGAGATTCGTGTTCATGCCCATGAAGAAAAGAATGCTCTCGAGGACACCAAAGAGTCTCATCGTGTTGATGTTGCAACGGCAACTCTCTCCTTACCCGAGACCACCGCTCCGCTTGATGAATGGGATCGTTTGCTCTTCGGAGGAGAAAAGGTCGCACACGATGCGCCTCCTGCTTCAAACACATCGGAACTTCCTGTGCTCACTCTTTCGGAGACCATATCGCAGGCGGTTCCTCCGTCCTCGACTCCGAGTGAGGCATCATTGCCTGTACGCGAAGAGGCACCCTTCCTTCCGCTCGCGAATCGACCATCGGTATATCGACCGATCAAGACGTCGGTTGATGCGAGCGTGCACCACGACGATGCTCCGCTCCTCCCTCCGCTCTCTAAAGATAATCTTCCTCCTCGTGCTCCGACGCGGGTCTCCGCCTTTGTTCCCCCTCCCGGACAAAAGGTGGTCGTGTTTGAACCGAAAGTCGGAGTGAAGCTCCCTCCTCAGTTTGAGAAACGTCGCATTGATCCGCTCATCTCACCCTTGCCGAAGCCCGGGTCGGAGGCGATCCCGAAAGCTCCCGAGCGGACGATAAGCACACAAGGTGATCAGTCTCTTCCCGGCGATCATGGATCTCTCGCACCTTCGGTCGCATCTTCCGGCTCCACTTCTTTGAGCGCGTCACTCTCGACACGCATACCGTCCCCGCTTCATGTCGACGGGCGTCTCCCTTCTCCCTTCTCCGCTTCTTCATCAATCGGGAATACGCTTTCGCATGAACTCGCGTCAAGAGAGGCGCACGAATTACTCCCATATGTTGATCATTCGCTTGTATCACGCGAATCATTCGGAATGATCGTGAGCGGTGCTCTGGGCCTCGTGGGAATGGTCGTGTTTGGAGGCGTCCTCTTGGGAAACCTCAGTCTCGATCTCAACAGTACACTCTATGTCGCATCGGTCGGTTCCGAGATGGGGAATGGAGAACTTGAATTCCCCGAAAAGGAAGAAGGATCGCATCTGAAGGGTTTCCTTGAATTACTCAATTCTCGACACGAAACGGCTCCTTCAGAACTTCCCTTGGAAGTTGTGCAGTCGACTTCCACTCCTCCGGTCGCGGAAGAGTGATACTCTTTCCGGGTGTGACGCTTGCCCATTTTTGGCCTATAATAAAGAACATGAAGAATCACTTCCGAAGAGCGGTGTCCTTGTTTTTGTTGCCCTTGATGTTCTTTTCTTTTCATGAGGCGTCTGCGGAGAACAACCTCTCCGGGACGATCACGGTCTCTCCCGCACGCGCCGAGGTTACGCTTGCTCCGGGCGAAGAACGCGAGGTCGTCTTGACGATCAAGAACGGCACACTTTCCTTGTTGCGCGTCGATGTTGCTTTTGAAGATATTGCAGCGGAAGCTCAGCAGGGTCCGCAAGATTCCCCAGTGCGTCTGCTTGGTTCCGATAGTGGGACAAACTCATTGCGCCCCTTTCTTTCGACTGTGCGCACGGATCTCATGTTGCGACCGGGGAGAGAGGAGAGTGTCTCCGTGCGTGTTGCGGTACCGAGCGAGATACTCCCCGGCGGTCGTTATGGTTCGGTGGTCTTTCGTGTGTCTCCCACTGACTCGTCGCTTGGTGGAGAAGTTGCGGTTGAAAGTCGTATCGCTGTACCTCTCTTTGTGCGGATCGAAGGGGCGGTCAAGGAAGAAGGGAAGCTTGTCGCCTTTGGGATTCTCAATGCGGAACGTTTTCTTTCTTCTCCCGACGAAGACCGCCCGATCCGTTTCCACCTCTCATTTCTTAATTCGGGTGATGTGTATTTGAATCCTCACGGAACGATCAGTATCTCCGGATTTTGGGGAGAACCATCCCACGTACTCGTCGATCCCTACGCGGTCTTGCCCGGCTCAACACGCCTCCGCGAGGTCTTCCTTACGGACACGTTGCCTCCCGGTCCCTACACCGCAACGCTTTCGCTCGCGCGTGGGTATGGAGAAGATATTGATACGCTCGCGGTGCAATTCTTCGTACTTCCCGGAGTCATAACACTTGCCCTCATTCTTCTTTTCGTGCTTTTTTTGGGATACCTCATTTGGCGCTCATTGCGTCTTTCTCGAAACTCTATTTCCGCATCATGAGAAATTCCTTCTTCATTCTTTTGTCGTTCCTTTTTTGCTCGGTTGTTTGCGTTCCGATTGTTTCTGCCTATGTAGCTTCAAGCACGAATTATGTCATTGAAGCCGATAGTGTGAACTCGGGCGGCGGACTTTCCGTGTCGCCTTCGTATTCGATCGAAGATACTGTGGGCGAGTCGGGTGTGGGAGCATCGGCAAGTGCGTCTTATGCGGTGAAGGCGGGTTATCAGCAAATGCGTGACGTGTATCTCTCTGTTACGCTTCCGGGCAATGTGACATTATTGCCGAATATTCCTTCGGTCGGTGGTGGAATCGCGGACGGAACGACCGGCGTCACGGTAACAACGGACAACCTTTCGGGTTATGCGATGACCATCCGCGCCTCAACCTCTCCCGCGCTCGCTTCAGGTGGCGATAGTTTTGCGGATTATGTCCCCTTGGGGGCATTTCCCGATCTCTCTTTCGTCACACCTCCCGCATCTTCTCGTTTCGGGTTCACCCCCGAAGGGTCCGATATCATTTCTTCCTTTCGTGACAATGGAGTTTTGTGTGGTGTTGGAGGAGGAGATACCCCCTCAGCATGTTGGCAGGGGCTTTCGACGGCACCGCTCTCTGTTGTCTCTCGCGCTACTCCGAATCACCCGACAGGGTCACTGACGACACTCCGTTTTCGTGCGCAAGCGGACGCCGCGTATGTGCAGCCCGCCGGTTCGTATCAAGCCGTCGTTTCCTTGACGGTCATGGCGCTTTAGACGGAGTAATTTGTTCACATGAAGATATTGACGCGTATATTTTCGATACTCCTCTTGCTCTCGTTCTTTTTTGGATCGGGGTCTGTTGTCGCCGCTCAGCAGTTCAATATCGGCCTTTCAGTGCTTTCTGATGTTGTCCCCCCGTCCGCTCCTTCCGGCCTCTCCGCGACCGCTGTGTCGTCTTCGCAGATCAACCTTGTGTGGGCGTCGTCGACCGATAATGTTTCGGTTTCCGGCTACGTTGTTTATCGTGACGGCATTTCGATCGCGACGACAACAGCGATCTCGTATCAAGATTCCGGACTCACGGGTGATACCACCTATGCATATGTGATCCGCGCCTTCGATACTTCTTTTAATTATTCCGTTCCTTCGGCGGGTGATTCTGCAACGACCGATCCGCCTTCGGGGGGTGGCGGAGGCGACACCAATCCTCCGACTGTTTCGTCCCTTTCTCCCGCCAACGGTGCAACTGGAGTGGTGCTCAATACGACGCTCTCTATCGCTATGTCCGAACTTGTGAATAAGGTGTCGGGGAATGTTGTTGTTCGCCGTCTTTCCGATGATACACTTGTCGCGACGATCCCGGTCGCGGAGTCGGGAGTGAGCGTGTCGGGCAACATTGTGACGATCACACTGCCATCTCCTTTGGTAAGCGCGACGACGTATTATGTCACTGTAGACGGAGGGACATTTGCCGATCAGGCGGGCAACAACTTTGGTGGCATCGCGGGAAACTCTTCGTGGGTCTTTGCAACGATCGACGCGACGCCCCCTGTTATCTCCGGAGTTTTGGCGAGTACGACGTACACATCAGCAACGGTGAGTTTTTTGACGAATGAGCCGGCACTCGCAACGATCGAGTGGGGGACATCAACGGTGTATGGACTCGGGATCGCGAACGAGATCGCTTACGGGGCAACACATGCGATGGGTATCGGTGGGCTTGCGACGGGAACTCTGTACTATTACCGTCTTACCGCAAGTGATTTTTCCGGGAATGTGAGCGCTCCCGTGACCGGTTCGTTTGGAACACTCACGCCTCCGCCTCCGCCTGATACGACCCCGCCTGCAAACCCTGCAAGTTTTTCAGGAACACCAAGTTTAAATTCAATCGCGCTCTCGTGGGTGAATCCGCTTGATTCCGATTTTGCGACGGTGCGTGTCGTGCGTGGCACGACCGGTTATCCTGTGGATCCTTTTGATGGTGTTCTTGTTTATGACGGAGGCGCGACATCGGTCGTCGATGTGGGACTTGCGACGGGAACGCGGTATTATTACACTGCGTTCGCGCGTGACACCTCGGGTAATTACTCTTCGGGCGCGATCTATTCCGGTGTGACCGAGACGGGGGTGATCGACCCACCACCCCCTCCGCCACCACCCCCACCCCCTCCGCCACCACCTCCTCCACCACCCCCACCTCCTCCCGGTGGAGAGACTCCTCCGCCGGGAGGAGGTGGAATAGGGACAACAACGATCCCCGGATCTACGTCAACATCATCACCTACGATACCGCCACCCGTACTCCCCACATCGACTGACCCCTTCATTGGCTTTGTTGGGACCGGAACCCCTGATGTGAAAGTGTCCTCTTTGACGCTTTCTGATGTGAATTTCTTCGAGATCGGAGAAGTGCGTAAACGTCTTTTTTCTCGCAACGGTGTCGTGCGCGTGAACGGAGAACGCGCGCTCCTCGTCTCGATTCCGGTCGAAAAGCTCCCCGCGCGCATTGTGACCATCGCACTTTCAGTAAATTCCGGCGCGAAGGGGACTCAGTCATTTTTACTTTCACTCAACGTCGAACGCACCGCCTATGATGCGATCCTTCCCGGGCTCGGAGATGCGGGAAGTCGCGCCTTTGTGATCCGCGTCTTGGATACGGAGCGTGGCAATGTTACACAACTCCAGGGTTTCTTTGACGTCTTCCGCGAGATCAGATTTACCGAGATCCTCCCTCCTTCCGTCGCCCAAGTGGTGACGCAGGTTACCGAGACCATCGAAAACCCCGTCAATACTGTCGCCCCTGTCGCGACGCCGGTCGGCGTTGCGGTCGGTGCCTCTCAGGTCATTCTTCTTTCGACCAACGTCGCGTCGGCCTATGACCTTTATCTCCTCCTCCTCAAATTCCTCGGACTTTTGACCGGTATCTTTCGACGCAAGAAGAATGAGCCGTGGGGTGTCGTGTATGACTCGGTAACGAAACGACCACTTGACCCCGCATACGTGCTTGCTCGGATCCGCGATGGAGCACAGTCAAAGGGAGAAGCGATCACCGACCTCGACGGGCGATATGGATTTTTCTTGAATCCCGGCGAATATATCATTGAGGCCAACAAGACACACTACAAATTCCCCTCCGACAAATTAAAAGGGAAGGCGCGTGATGAGTTTTACGAGAATTTGTATTTCGGTGACCCGTTCCATGTCCGAGAGGGGGGTGTGGTGCAATACAATATTCCGCTTGATCCGGTAGAGTTTGACTGGAACGAGTTTGCCAAGAATCAAGATCAAGTCTTCAAGGTTTATTCGCGTCGCAAGAATGTTCGTCTGTGGATCTTCAATATTCTCTTTTATGTCGGATTGCTCTTCTCGCTCGGATCTTTGTTGGTCACGCCTTCAGTCTTGAATATGGTTGTTGTTGGCATCTATCTTGCGATTCTCATCTTCCAACTTGCGTGGAAGGTGACACACAAGATCACCTTCGTGAAGGACAAGGCGACTGGCAAGCCCGTTCCGTTTGCTCTTGTGAAGGTGTGGCTTCCCGGGTTGAATACGATCATGAAAAAGACGGTCGCTGACGAGTTCGGACGCTTTTACTTCCTTGTTCCTCCCGGCGAGTATTTCATTACCGTTGAGGCGAAACAGTTGGACGGAACTTATAAAGAGGTATTGCGCACCGAGCCGCGAACTCTTTCCGGCGGTGTGCAAAAGAGTGATCTTTTGGTGTGATGCTGTTCGCGTGACATGACGTTTCTTCCCGTCTTGAGGTATAATGTACTCGACGTGTAGTGTGTTGTCACCGCTATGCGTTTCTCAATATTCATTAACCTTATTTTCCTATGTCAGAGAGAAAAGTACGTATCGCCATTAACGGATTCGGACGCATTGGACGCGCGTTCTACAAGCTCGTGAAGGACCGTGAGGATATTGAGGTCATTGCGGTCAACGATCTCGGTGATCCCGAGAACATGGCGTATCTTTTGAAATATGACACCGCATATGGAAGAACAGGATTTGCTGTTTCTTTTGTTCCCGCGACCGAGACGGAAGAAGCGGGGTTTGTCGTCGATGGAAAGAAAGTGATCTTGGTGCAAGAGAAAGACGCGACGAAACTTCCGTGGGCGCGCTTGAATATCGACATTGTGATCGAATCGACAGGACACTTCACCGCATACGACAAAGCGCAGGTGCACCTTGCTTCCGGCGCAAAACGTGTCGTGATCACCGCTCCCGCCAAGGGTACCCCGACGGACGGAGTGACAAGCGCGATGGTGCTGATGGGAATCAATCACGATGTACTCTCCGGATGTCAGATCTCGTCGAACGCATCGTGTACGACCAATGCGGTCTCTCCGGTCATTCAGATCTTGCACGAGAAGATCGGTATCGCCAAGGCACTTTTGAACACCACGCATGCAATGACGGGAACGCAAGCCGTTGTCGACGGACCCGGCGGCAAGGATGCGCGCGGTGGTCGCGCGGCATCGGCAAACATGATCCCCGCTTCGACCGGAGCCGCGATCTCCGTGGGGGAAGTTATTACCGACATGAAGGGGAACTTTGATGGAATTTCAATTCGTGTTCCGGTCATCACCGGCTCGATCGCGGATGTGACCTTTATCGCCAAGCGCCCGACATCGGTCGAAGAGGTCAATCAGATCCTTCGCGACGCCGCCAAGGAAGCACGCTGGAGCGGACTTTTTGCGGTGACCGAAGAAGACCTTGTCTCCTCCGATATTGTCGGCCGCCTCGAAGGGTCGATCGCCGACCTCGCGCTCACTCGCGTTGTTGGAGGTGACCTGGTGAAGGTCCTCGCATGGTATGACAACGAGATGGGGTATACCAATACGCTCGTCAAGCACGTCGAAGAAGTGGCGCGACATCTTTAATATGAATTTGTTAGAGGTGCCCTACTTGTATAATCCAGACGAATTAAGGTGAACACATGGAGAATCCGATTGAGTCATTTGAGAGTCAAGGTCTTAAATTGGACAAAGAAAGGGTTTTAACGTATTCAAAACTCAGTTGTCCTCTCGAGTGCACTTATTGTTTTGCTGAGGAGATGTCTCAGGAGCAATCTCGAAAAGTTGCCTATCTCAATGAGCAACAATTTGAGTTGCTTCAAAATCTTCCGGAGCATATCCGCCTCATCATGCTTGGTTGTGATACTGAGTTCTTTCAGAACAAGCAAGAGTCCTTAAGGATTCTTGAAATATTAAGCACATACGGAAGAGATATCTCGGTTATTACAAAGTTGTCACTGCCCGAGGGTTTTGTGGATGCATTAGGAGAGATTAATGTGAGAATGCAGGAAAATGGAAATATTTTTTCATTTTCCATATCTCTACCTTGTCTAGATGAGTCTCTATTAGAAAAATATGAACCAAGGGTGCCTCACCCTGAAAAAAGAATCGAAACCCTCTCCTCTGTTTTTCAGAGGGGAATTCCGACTACTACCGCGATACGCCCGTTACTTCCTGATGTTTCTGATCATGAATTAGAAGATATTATTAATAAAACAAAGGATTATTGTTTTGGCTACTACTCAGGACCTCTTTACCTGAAGGAAGACAAGGTGAGGATTCTTCTCCCAGACTATGTTTCAAAAATAGAATCTGAGCTGCAGCCTCAATGGATGCTTCCTGGAAATTCTTTTCAAATGGTCAAGAGAGATGGTCAAATGGAATTTCTTTCTTCTCTCGTACAAAATAGCGGGAGGGAGTTTTTTGAGGGAGCAGCAGATGCGATTGAATTTTTAAGAAATAAGAGCAAGCATGAGAAATCTTGAAATCAAGGTACGCGTCGACGCACTCTCTTCTTTGCGGGGCCGTCTTGGTTTTGCGGTATTCCAAGGCGTCCTTGAACAAAAGGATACCTACTATCTTCTTGGTGCAAAACGACTGAAAATTCGGGAAGAAGGAGGGCGATCGGAAATCATTTTTTATTCCAGGGTGAACAAAAACGGAACAAGAGAATCCTCGTATCGAATGTTAAAAGTCTACCAATTTTTCGTTCCTATCCTTAAATTCCTCCTTGATATAAGCTATGGCGTTAAAATTGTTGTGGAAAAACGACGCGATCTCTATCTTTTTAAAAATACAAGAATACATCTTGACACCGTAGCAAAACTCGGGACATTTATTGAGCTTGAAACCGTAATGCGGGAAGAGGGGGATGATACGCAATATATGGCGGAGCACAATAAAGTGAAAGATCTGCTTTTACTCGAACAATTTCCTTCGATCTCGGGTTCGTACTCGGACTTGCTTCTGGTTGGGAGAATCACCGGCAAGTGAACCGCCCTTCCTTGCGCCACAGGGGAGCCCACAGGTGCAAAATATCGCCATTTTTTGAGAATCAGAAAAGCTCCTCGATCTTCACTCCGAGGGCTTTTGCTATTTTTTCGATGTTGATGAGAGCAACATTTCTTTCGCCACGTTCAATCCCGCCGATGTAGGTGCGGTCGAGACCGGTCTTGAGTGCAAGCTCCAATTGAGAGCTGATACCTTTTTGCTTGCGTAATGCGCGTACTCTTTCTCCAAATTGCATTAAGATGTTGCTCTTTTTCTTCACCCCTTCAGCGTAGGGCGATGATGCTTATAAGTCGACGGACTATGAGTATCATATTTTTTGTGGTAGATTGCCAATAAGTGATACTCATAATCATCACTTGTGAGCACTGCGAAGATATGGAAACGAAAGCGTCAAACAAGAATCTCCACAAGGCAAGTCAGGCAAAAAAGGACGAGTTTTACACACAACTCGCCGATATTGAAAAAGAAGTGAGTCACTACAAGCACCACTTGAAAGGGAAGGTGATCTTCTGTAATTGTGACGATCCTCTCGAAAGCAACTTTTGGCGTTATTTTGCGCTTAATTTTTCTTATCTCGGTATCAAGAAATTAGTTACAACGCATTTTGATTACGAAAAGCCCACGTATAAACTCGAATTGACCGGTGATATGGATGAGAACGGCAAGATCAATGACGACGATGTTATTAAAACACCTCTCAAGCAAAATGGTGATTTTCGTAGCGATGAGTGTGTTGCGATCCTGAAGGAGGCTGATATTGTTGTGACGAATCCTCCGTTCTCTCTCTTTCGTGAGTATCTTGCACAGCTATTTGAGCATAAAAAGAAATTTCTGATTATTGGCACAAATAACGCCATACACTACAAGGAAATTTTTCCGTTGATTCAAGATAATAAGTTGTGGCTTGGGTATAAATAATGGTCCAAAAAAATACCTTGTACCAGATAATTATGAGAGCAAAAGTATTGTTGTTATTGAAGGACAAAAATATATGCCGATGGGGAATACAAGTTGGTTCACCAATCTTGATACTCCAAAGAGGCACGAGGAATTAATTCTTTACAAAAGATACTCTCCTGATGACTATCCTAAGTATGACAACTACGATGCTATTGAAGTTGGAAGAGTGTCAGATATTCCGATTGACTACAAGGGTGCTATGGGTGTTCCAGATACCTTTCTTGATAAATACAACCCGAAACAATTTGAACTTGTTGGTATACCTTTTGGAGATTTAGGTAAAACTTTGGGTGTGGAGAAGAATTATCGTGGACGAACAGATATTTCTGTGACTGTGAATGGTCAGACAAAGTGCCCATTTTCAAGAATAATTATTAAGGCAAGAAAGCAAATATAAAAAATGAAAATCGAACTGAAAGAAATAACGATTCGAGAAGTTGTTGATAAATACGTTAACAGCAACGAAGAAGGCGTGGTGGGTTATTGCGGAAGACTAAATATTCGCCCCAAATATCAGCGCGAGTTTGTCTACAAGGATAAACAACGTGATGCGGTGATCGAAACGGTGCGTAAAAATTTCCCCCTCAACGTCATGTATTGGGTGAAAAATAGCAATGATTCGTTCGAGGTGCTCGACGGACAGCAGCGAACGATTAGTATTTGTGAATATGTGACCGGAAACTTCTCGATCAACTATCAATACTTTCACAACCTCGAAGACGTTGAGAGGGAACAGATTCTTGCGTATAAATTGATGGTCTATTTTTGTGAGGGGAACGACAAGGAAAAACTGGATTGGTTCAAGACTATAAATATTGCAGGAGAAAAACTGACTGACCAAGAACTCCGCAATGCAATCTATACCGGCACATGGCTCACTGAAGCAAAGAAGTATTTTAGCAAATCAGGGTGTCCCGCTTATGCGATTGGGAGTAATTATTTGGCCGGCTCGCCGATACGGCAGGATTATTTGGAGACCGCTATTGATTGGGTAAGTGGCGGAAACATCGAGCAGTACATGGCAACACATCAGCATGAACCGAATGCAAATGAATTATGGCTATATTTTCAGGGTGTCATCAATTGGATACAGACGACCTTCCCGAATTATCGCAAAGAAATGAAGGGGGTCTCATTTGGCCCACTCTATAATGCATTCAAGGATGCAAAGATCGCTTCAAAGAGTATTGAGATCGAGATCGCAAGGCTCATGCAGGATGAGGACGTGACGAAGAAGTCCGGTATTTATGAGTATGTGCTCACGCGTAATGAACGATACTTAAGCATTCGCGCTTTCACGGAAAACCAGAAACGTGAAGCATATGAAAAACAAAAAGGTATTTGTGTGAAGTGTCAGAAGCATTTTTCGATAGACGAAATGGAGGCCGACCATGTCATGCCGTGGCACGAGGGAGGAAAAACGATCGCGGGGAATTGTCAGATGCTCTGCAAGCAAGACAATCGCACAAAATCTGGAAAATAGAAAGAAACTTTGTGTGCCCCCGAAACGCCCATACTTTTTGTGTCACGCGAACACTGCCTTAGCTTTTGGAAGACTTTCGGAGCGCGGCGGCGCGAGAGGAGCAAATTTTCAGCAGAAAATTATGCGTGTCTTCCAAAAGGTAGAGGCAAAAAAGAAAATTTTTTGAAAAGACCATTTGATATTATTGTCGTCTCACTACAGAGTGGCACAAGAGCAGGAAGTGCAGAAAGAGGTGAGGTTATACAAATAGTTGCAAGTTTTTCTTTTTTGTGCTATAATAAAAGATAGCAACATAACCTTGTAACTGCTCCGGCAGACTCCGGATCGTACATTGAGGAAGAAAGATCATGATGAAAAAGATGAAGTCGATACAAGGGGCTCGCATCGCGAGGATCTTTGAGGTTGCGGTCGACACGCTCGAACTCTCGGAAGATGAAGCGGAAAGGGTCATTGCGGAGGGGTGCGCGTTGCAAGAGCAAGTGAAGCCCATCCTTCAGAAACTCGCCATGGTGGACCAGCGCTTCGGTCCGGCGGTCAAGGACTTCGAGTTCACGGTGCCGGCAGACTACAAGCACGACACCCAGCTCGACACCTTCGCCAAGAAGACCAAGAAGCTCCCGACCACCTACTACTTCAACGATGACCTGAACAGCAAGAACTTCGCCAAGGCGACGAACAAGCTGGAGCCGGGCAAGAAGTACCGCGTGCGAATCTTCCCAATCCTCTCGACGGTCACCAGTGAAGACTGCATGACCTTCCTGAAGAAGCAGGGAGCCATCCTCGTGGGCGGGCAGGGCGTGACGCTGTTGCAGGACCAGAAGGCGGACGAATTCCCTGTCGGTAAATGGACTGTGTCCTTCGACGAGAAGGATGCGCTCTGGACCGACTCCGTCGGCTACCACGGGGTGCCGTTCGTGTACCGCCACTCGGACGGTGGCTGGGAGTTCTACCTCGGTTACTTCGAGTTTGACTGGAGCGGCGACTTCTGCCTGTTGTGCTTCTGCGACTTATAGCCCTTGGTCGCTTGGTACCTTGTTTCAAATCTGGGTCTTTGACCCTTGGAGCCCTTACTTCGGTAAGGGCTTTTTGTTGTACAAGAATGGATCGCAAGTTTTTTGGTATCGAAACATGTCGTGTTTATGTGAGTATCTTTTCCAAAACACTATCCGCGGGTACAATTGATGCATGAAAATATATATTGCAACCGATCATGCGGGATATGATATGAAGGAAGCATTGGCCTCGTATATCGAGAAAGATCTCGGGTATACGGTCGCCGACATGGGGGCGCATCAGAATGATCCCGAAGATGACTACCCGGACTTCATTACGCTCGCCGCGCAGGAAGTTTCGCATGACCCTTCTTCTTCGCGTGCGGTGGTACTCGGTGGATCGGGGCAGGGAGAGGCGATCGTGGCGAATCGCTATCCGAACGTGCGTTGCGCCCTCTACTACGGCGGGCCGCTCGATCTCATCAAACTCTCGCGCGAACACAATAATGCGAATGTGCTCTCGCTCGGTGCACGCTTCCTTTCGCTTGATGAAGCGAAGGCGGCGGTGAAGCTGTGGCTCGAGACGCAATTTCTCGACGAAGAGCGTCACGTGCGACGGATCAAGAAGATCGAGCAGATCTGGCCGTACCGGTAAAGCTCACTCGACATTGCTTTTTTGAGTGCACGCATAAAAGTCTGCTGACTTTTTGCTCAGACTCGCACTGTCGTGCTCCGTAGTCACTCAAAAAGCAACATCTCGCTTGGGATGGAAATTCTGCCCTACTTTTTACGTTGGAAGTATTGTGTTTGGATATTGTTGAGAAAGTAGCTTTTGTGCGATAATCGATAAATGAAAGCACTAACTTATCTTCTATGCTCGAAATAATACCGGCAATAATGCCTGAAAATTACGATGATTTGATGTTGAAGGCGACACGTGTGCGTGAGCTTGTCCCTTTGGCGCAGATCGACATTATGGACGGAAAATTTGTCGCATCAAAAAGTTGGCCGTATCGTGAAGCGGGAACACCCTCTGATCCGCACTTTGTCTCCATGGCGGCGCAAGAGGAAGAGCTTCCGTTCTTTGATGAGCTCGACTATGAGATCGATCTCATGATCGCAGAGCCGGAACGTCACATTGACGAGTGGCTCCCCTTGGGCGCATCGCGACTTATCTTTCATATTGAAGCGATCAAGGATCACGAACTTTTTTGGGCGCATGACATTTGGAAGGAGGGCGCGCGTGATATCGGAGGGCAAAAGGTCGTCGAGATCGGACTCGCGATCACCCCGGGGACTCCGCTCGAGTCGGTGTTGCCTTATTGCGATCACGTCGACTTCATTCAGTGCATGGGCATCTCTCGGATCGGGTATCAGGGGCAGCCTTTTGATGAGCGAGTTCTTGTTATGGTCAACACGATCCGCAACGCGTATTCGAATCTTCCGATCAGTATCGATGGAGGAGTGAGCATGGATACTGCCGGAGATCTCGTCGCGGCGGGAGCGACTCGTCTGGTCGCAGGTTCGGCGATATTTGGTGCGGAAGACGTCGAAGCCGCGGTGCGCGCGCTCGAAGCGTGCTGACACGTTCCTTGGTTGGGGATTAGTGGATGGGGATTTCTCTGTTCTGGTATACAATAGAGATACTATGGAACACCTCCACGACCAGAAGTTGAAGGAGCTTGAGCTTATTGCCAATGACGTGCGTCAGACGGTGATCGAAATGTTACTTGAAGCGGGATCGGGGCATACGGCCGGACCGCTTGGCATGGCGGATATCTTTACGCTCCTTTATTTCCACGTCCTTCATCACGATCCCAAGAATCCCGAATGGGAGGACCGTGATCGTCTCGTGCTTTCGAATGGTCACATTTGCCCCGTCCTCTATGCAGCAATGGCGCATTCGGGGTATTTTTCCGTTGAGGAAGCAAAGAGAACCTTGCGCAAGTTCGGCTCGCGTTTGCAGGGGCACCCTCATCGTGAATGGTTGCCGGGACTCGAGACCTCTTCGGGGCCGCTCGGTTCAGGTCTCTCACAGACGGTCGGCATGGCGCTCGCGGACCGCATGGACCGCGGACCCGAATCCAATCGCTCTTATTATTGCATCATGGGTGACGGAGAGCTCGACGAGGGACAGAACTGGGAAGCAATGATGCTTGCCGGGAAAGAACGACTTCACAATGTGACCGCGATCGTCGACCGCAACAATATTCAGATCGACGGGTATACCGAGGACGTCATGCCGCTCGAACCGCTCGCCGAAAAGTGGACGGCGTTCGGATGGCATGTTCAGGAAGTGGACGGGCACGATCTTTCCGAGGTCAACAATGCGATCAATGAAGCTCGTTCGTTCTTTAGTAAGCCATCGGTCATTATTGCACACACGGTCCCCGGGAAGGGGGTGAGCTTTATGGAGCGTCGCCCGGCATGGCACGGCAATCCTCCTGGTAAGGGTCCGGCGGATGTTATTGCCAAGGACAAGCAAGGCGACGAGGCGCTTGCAGAGTTACGCACATTACGAGGTTCGATCAAAAGCGAACATACTCCCGAACACCTATGAATACCGTACCCCTCAACCCAAAACTTTTTGACGACGATGTGGAGCGCGCGCCGATCCGAAAGGGGTTCGGCGAAGGATTGCTCGATGCCGCCGAGCGCGACCACCGGATCGTTGGTCTTTCTGCAGACCTTACCGAGTCGACGATGATGCATCTTTTTGCAAAGCGTTTCCCTGAGCGATTCGTTCAGGCAGGGATCGCGGAACAATCAATGGCTTCTGTTGCGTCCGGAATGGCAGCGATGGGGAAGATCCCGTTCCTCTCCTCTTATGCTGCGTTCTCTCCAGGCCGCAATTGGGAGCAGATCCGCACGACCATTGCCTATAATGACACGAACTGCAAGATCGTGGGGAGCCACTCGGGGATCGTTGTCGGCCCCGACGGAGGGACACATCAAGCACTCGAAGACATTGCGCTCATGCGGGTCATTCCGCGCATGACGGTCATCGCTCCGTGTGATTCCATTGAAGCAAAGAAGGCGACGCTTGCCATCGCGGCCTTCTCCGGTCCGGTCTATTTGCGTTTGGTTCGAGAAGCGACACCGATCATTACGACCGATTCGACACCTTTTGAGATCGGGAAAGCGAGAGTACTTTTTGTTCCGAAGGTTGGATTTTCTCCTCAGGCGGCCTTGATCACGACCGGGGGAATGGCGTACAACACACTCCTTGCTGCCCGCGCGCTTGAACGTGACGGAGTCGGAGTCTCGGTGCTCCACATGGCGACCATTAAGCCGTTTGACGAAGAGGCTGTCCTTGCGGTTGCCAAGGAAGCGGGAGCTGTTGTTTCTGTCGAGGATCACCAGCAAACGGGAGGGCTTGGCAGTGCGATCGCGGAATTCCTCTCGAAGACACACCCGACCCGGCAGGCTTTCGTTGGTATCGATGATCGTTTCGGGCAGTCCGGGACACCCGAAGAATTGGTCGAACATTACGGACTCGGAGTCACGGCGATCGTCGCGGCGGTCAAACGCGTGATCGCGCAGTCCTGATATTATGCGGAAATGGAGCAAGAAATTAGGAGTGTTCGTATACATGACAGAACACATGGTCGCGATCGTTGCGATCTGCGCGATCGCAACGCTCTCGTTCTTGTTCTCTGTTCCTCAAGAAGGCGCGCGTCGTATCGCGGAGCGAGTCTCGATACTTGAGCCGATACTGCGTGTTGAGCGTGTCTCTGGGGGGGGGATCGCACTTTCATGGAGTATCCCCGAGTCTATTTCTGCGATCGCAGAATATCGAATTTTTCGCAATGGAACACTTTTTGCTCGTTCACGCTCCAACATCTTTACAGACCCTACTTTCTTTCCCCCGGGAACGCGTGTTGAATATGTCGTTGCCGCGGTGGATGCGGCCGGAAATTCTTCATTTTTAAGTGAACCGGCGGTCGCGGTCATTCCGGAGGGTATTGATATTTCCTCGAGAATCTCCTTCAGCGTGACGCCTGCTCCGGTCAATGATTGCACTTCGGGTGTACTTCATCGTGAGGTCTTTTTTGGTATCTCGGAACCGGGTGGGGGATATTTTCTTCTTCGGTCACTCCGTGACATCTCCGCAAAAAGGATCGAATGGGGAAGGACGGTCTTGCCGGCCGGGGATTATGAGTGGCAGGGAGTTCCGGTAACGGGTTTCGTTCCCGAGGGTGCTTCCGCGGGTTCTTTTTCAATAGCAGGTACTTGTGACGGCGCGTCATCGAGCTCAACCTCTATCACGGTGATCCCTGGAACACCTTTTGATCAACCTTCAACAAAGGAAACGATCTCCTCGTCTTCCGTTTCAGGCGTGATCCCCCCGCCTCTTCCTACCTCAGTGCTCAAGGTCTTTGATGATAATGTGTTTGTCGCGGAAGGGGGTTCTCGCACGACGGGAACAGACTTGGAGTTACGTGTCATCACTCCTTCCGCGCGCAAGGTTGAGTTCATTGTTTCGGAGGGGGAGAAGGGTGCGACGAGCACGCTTGGATTCGGGGTTTATGATGATCTACTTTCTTTTTCCGGACAGGAGGTGTGGATGTTCATGTGGGACACAAGAGTGCTTTCTCCGGGGGTGTATCACGTGCGTGCTCGCATCTCTGCGCGTGACGGGAAGACAAAAGAGAGCAATATGGTTAGTGTTGCACTTGTTCCTCAAAGCTCATCCAGCTCTCTTCAGGTTTCTCAGCTAACCTCTGATCTCGCGACCTCGGTTTTGGTACACGGCACCTCTGTGACAACAACGATCGTTTCGGATGGAGAATTGCTTGCGTGTCCTGATGAGGTGGCGTGTCTTTTGCTGTGTGAGCACGCGGTGGGTTCATCGTGTCGTGCGAGTGCACAGCGTATGGTTGTTTCACTCGAGGCACTCGCGCCGGTATCACTTGCAGATGGAGTCTCCTTCGACCGTATCGAGCGATTGCTCTCCGATCATACTCGCCGTCCGAAAGACATTCCCATGATCGTGCGTTCCGCGACCGACCTTGTCTCGTTCTGCGGACAAGAAGAACAGCGCGCGCTCTGTACGCGCGTGCTCACACGTGCAGACCTCGCTTCCTTGGAGACGATCGAAGACCGGGCGGATTCCGTGGCACTCCGCACCGCCGCGATCGGTGAGTATCTCTCGTCGCGTTCTGGTGTTCGTGTGTTTGTTGATAGTGACGGGGATGCGGTGATGGATTTTGACGAGGTGCATATATACGGCACCGACCCTGAACGAAAGGATTCCGACGAGGACGGCGCACTTGACGGAGAAGAGATCGTTTCACGCACCGATCCGCGCGGTGATCAGGCTTCCGACCCCGCGCTTTCCGAGCAGTTGGTCGACGATGATCCACGTCTTTCGGGAATTACTCGTCCCGACATTCTTGAGATCACCGAGATCGAACGCGCGCCTGATTCCGGATCTAATGCACCACTTCGTTTTGCTGGATCGGCACCGTCGTATTCTTTTGTTTCTTTGTTTGTCTTTTCTGACCCCATCATTCGTGTTGTGCAGGCGAATGCGTCGGGAACATGGTCTCTTGTGCTTGACGAAACTCTTCCTCTTGGTACGCATGAGGCTATTGTGTCACTTGCGGATGGAAAGGGAAGGATCCTTGCTCGCTCCTCCCCGGTCTCCTTTACAAAGGACCTTTCAGGGGTCGTTGTTGCGCGCACGCTTGAGACGACCAAACCTACTCGCTCGCTCGTGCCCGTCCTCTCCTTCGCGCTTTTCTTGGCATCAGTCGGCATCGGACTCTCTGCCTTCGGTCTCTTCCTCCGCCATCGCAAGAAAAACGAACGTTATATCGCACATCTCGAACGCGGTCGTCATGCGCATTTATGATCAAATAATCTCGAACTGCTATGGAACAACATTCCGAAGAATTACGCGCGATCACGAACTTTGTTTTTGAGATGGGGCAATTGCGCGAAGAGAGACGTTCAGGATGGAAGCTCATTCGCGTCGCGGAAAAAGAGACGGTCGCGGAACATTCGCTGCGCGCGGCACAGATCGGCTATATCCTCGCGCTCATGGAGGGGTACCAGAACCCTGAAGAGGTCGCGGCGATGCTTGTCTTTCACGATATGAGTGAGACACGCATCGGCGACATTCACAAGATCGCGCGCCGTTATATTATCGAAGAACACGGAAAGGAAGCGGTCGCGGAACAGACCTCTCCGCTTCATGATATGGGTGAGAGTATTCGTAGATTATGGATGCGCGTTGAAGAGCGTTCCGATACCGCGGGAATCATCGCAAAGGACGCCGACTATCTCGATTGCGCGTTTACCGCGAAGGAGTATCGTGATGAAGGATACGAGCGTGCGGACGACTGGATCGTGAACACCGGTCAGGCACTTCGGACCGATTCCGCGAAGCGTTTGTGGGAAGCATTGCAAACCACTCATTCGTCGGATTGGTGGAAAGAACTGAAGGTCCTTCGATAATATTTCAGAGCATGTCATGAAAAAAGATATCACCAAGATCATTCGGAGTGTGCGGTTCGGTGCAAAGGGGCTTCGTCATGCGTTTCGCACCGACAAGAGTTTTCATATGGAAGTCGTGTATGGGCTCCCGGCATACTTTCTCGTCGGTATTCTTTTGTGGCCTTTTGCGCCATGGGAGTTACTCTTCTTTGTGCTCTCTTATGCGCTGATCCTTATTGTTGAACTGGTCAATACAGCATTTGAGACAATGTTGGAACGCGTTCACCCTGAAGACCATGAGCTGATCGGGATGAGCAAGGATATGGGCGCAGGGGCGGTACTTTTGGCTTTCGTCTTTGCGATCATTGTCGTTGTGACACTCTCTTTTTCGAGGATCACAATATTCTTCTCTTAGGTCATTCGTTTTTTTTTGTGAACAAAAAAGCACCTTCGTAATGAAGGTGCTTTTCGCTGCGCGCGATCTCTATTCAAGCGTGAGAACCGTCGCAGTGTAGTTTTCGGGTCTTTCGGCGAGATACTTTTCAAGCGCATCGCGATGAAGAAGTCCTTCTTGTGCGCCGATAGACTGAACGACCGACATCGAATTGATCGGACCCCACGCAAGCGCTGTTTCAAGAGGAAGTCCGAGCGCGAGGGCTACGGTGATCGTTGATGCGCAGGCGTCTCCCGCGCCGGTTCGCTCGTAGGGCGGCTTCGGGTCGGGGTAGGGGGGCATGAAGTATGTGGTATCGGTCCGACTGTCGTATGCGTAAGCACCCTTCGGTCCATCGGTAATGACGGAGATCTTGGGTCCGATCGCACTCATCATCTTGGGGAGTTTTGCGGGCTCGGGTTCAGAGACGCCAAGAATGAGACGTGCTTCCTCGACATTGCAGAAAAAGATCTCGGTGTGCGTGTAGAGGTCTTTCAGTGCTTCTTTCCCGAGTTTGATCTGGAAGGTTCCCGGCTGGAAGGCAAGCTTCACTTCAGGATTTGCGACAAGGTAGCGCGCGATCTCCTCGTGGTAGGGAAGCGAATTATCTCCGACCGAACTGAAGTAGAGCCAGCGAGGTTTTCCGATCGCGGGGAGTGCATAGGGGTACTCTTCATGCTTGATCAAGATCGTGCGTTCCGCATTATGCCAGAGTACGTAATGGTAGTTGGAGACCTTGTTTTCGTGGACACGTACGAAAGATGAGTCGACTCCTTTTTCGGCAAAAGAAGCGAGGATCTCTTTGCCATGATCGTCCGCGCCGATATCGGTCACGAGTCCGGTCTTGAGTCCGAGTCGTGACGAGGATACCGCCGCGTTTGCGGCGTTTCCAACTCCCGCAAGGACAACGGCAAACTCGTAAGGGATCTTTGTTCCGTTGACGAGACACAACTCTTCCTCAGTTGTTCCGTCGGGATTTTCGATGGAGTATACACTGGCCTGTTTGATGCGAATGAACGCGTCCGTGACCGTGTCTCCCACTGCGATGAAATCGAATTCTTCGTGCATGGTGCTGGTATTATCTAATTTCCGTCCAGTATACCATGGAGGTGAAGTGTCGCTCGTTTTTTGTGTTGATAATGTCTCTTTTTCCCGTCCCTTCGACACCGTTGCTTCTGTGTTATAATGGACGGACATATTAGCCGGACGTAACCGATGACGCATGAACACTACATTACTTGAAACAACAGCACGACAGCTCGTCGCTCCATCCCGAGGTATTCTTGCCGCGGACGAATCGACCGCAAGTGCGAACAAGCGCTTTCAGGCGGTCGGACTTGCGGAGACCGAAGAGAACCGCCGCAAATATCGCACCATCCTTGTCGAGACCCCGGGAACCGAGTCGGCACTCTCCGGTGTCATCTTTTTTGACGAAACATTCCAACAAGCGAATGATGAAGGGAAGTCTCTTGTGCAGTCGGTTCTTGAACGAGGCATCCTTCCCGGTATCAAGGTCGACGAAGGACTTGTTGATCTTCCCGGATTTCCCGACGAGAAGATCTCAAAAGGACTTGATACACTTCCCGAGCGCATGGCAGCATACCGCGATGCGGGAGCTCGTTTCGCAAAGTGGCGTGCGGTCATTGTGATCGGTGAGCATACTCCGACTGATTACGCTATTCACGCGAACGCATTTGTGCTCGCTCGCTACGCGCGCATCTCCCAGGATACCGACATTGTCCCCATTGTCGAACCCGAGGTCCTCTTTGACGGCACGCACACATCGGAGCGTTGCGAGGAAGTAACGGCGCGGGTTTACGATGCACTCTTTACTGCGTTGCGCGACGCACGTGCTCACTTGCCCGGCGTCGTCCTCAAGACTGGCATGATCCTTCCGGGAAAGGAAAGCGGATACGAGATCGACCCCGCCGATGTGGCAACGCGGACGGCACGTGTCTTTCGCGCGCATGTTCCTTCGGAGTTGGGCGGTGTGGTCTTCCTCTCCGGAGGACAAACACCGGTACAGGCATTTCGCAACCTGAATGCCATCGCGCTTCAGGGATCGTTCCCTTGGGGTGTAACGTTCTCATTCTCTCGCGCGCTTCAAGATCCGGTGCTCCGCTATTTTGCCGCTCATCCCGACGATCGTTCCGGTGCCGAACGACTTTTTGCGCGACAACTCGCCGTTGCGGTCGCGGCGCGCGGAGGAATGCTTGCGGAAGATGCGTTAGGGGATGAGTTTGTCTCACAAAGTCAGGACCTGTGAAATTTATGAATCATTATTCGTTCACTATGAACATCATGCAAAACAAACGTATTTCAGCGGTCGGTGTTGCCGTCTTGAGTGTGGTCATGCTCTCCTTCGGAGCGATCGCATTTGCGGAAACAGAGGGTCCGACCCATCACTTTAAGTTCGACGAAGGAGGAGGACGTTCGGCCGGAGATATGGGCGGTGCGAACGGAGCGTTCATGGGATCTTCGACCGATTTTGGCTGGGCGTCCGGCAAGATCGGAACAGCGCTTGCAATGGACGGAGTCGGTGAGCAGGGGGTCGCGCTTCCTAATGAATTTCTCCTTGGTGGAGAAGGGACGCTTGCGGTCTGGCTCAAGATGAACGAACTCTCAGAGCGAAATATCTTGTTCTCCGCCCGGTCAACGTCAGATCGCAGTGTGTATATGCTTTTGGCGGTCGACAACGACGGACGTCCGTATCTCCAGTTTCGCGACCGCACGGACGGGAACGATCGCAAGGCGCAAGGAGTGTATCTCATCCCGCGCAATGAGTGGGTGCACCTCGTCTTTACGGCAAACGGCGTCGGTTATCGTATGTACGTGAATGGGATCGCGCTTGATATTGCCGGAGACAATATCGGACGATGGTTTCCGAATCTCACAAACCATGAGTTGATGTACCGCATTGGCTTCTCCGATGCCTCTCCTCGGTCAGGTTCTTGGAACGGATATATCGACGACCTCCGTATCTATGGCCGCACACTTTCCGGTGACGAGATCGTTGCGCTCTACGCGGCGGGGAATGTTGGTGAGCCGACTATTCCGGTCGCGGCGCGTCCGCGTGTGAGCATAACTTCACCGAAGGATGTACTTGGAACAGGTGAAGGAGTTACGATCGAATGGACAAGCGCGAATGTCGATCAGTGCAGTGCGACCGGAGATTGGGAAGGAACACTCGCGCTTTCCGGAACGCACTTTTTCCCTCAGATCACCAAAGACATGACGTTCGGTATTTCTTGCACAGGCGCTCGGGGTTCGGTGTCATCTTCCGCAGAGATACGTTTCTCCGGAGAGGTGGTCGCGCCCTCCGTCCCGGCGACACCGACACCCTCGACCTCTTCTTCCTTGAATGAGACCGAACGTCGCGCACTTATTGCAAAGATCATGGAACAGATCGTCGCGCTCATCGCAGAACTTGAGCGGGAGATCGCCCGGTTGCAGTCCGCCGCGCGCTAATATACTTGCGCATATTCGCCGGGGCGTGGTAGGGTGTACGGATTACACGATAATTTTTGCGATTATGATAACGCTACACGCGGAAACGCGAGACGTGAAAGTAAATCCAAAGATCATCCGCAAGCAGGGGAAGATTCCCGCGGTGTTCTATGGACAGGGCCAGGAATCGACCTCAGTGAGCGTCGAACGGCTTCCTTTTATCAAGCTCTTGGAGCAAGCGGGGGAGTCTACGATCTTTTCATTAGTGACTCCGAAGGGGACCTTCAACGCGCTCATTCATGATGTCGCGCTCGACCCGGTACTCGGTGATCCGGTCCACGTGGACTTCTACATCACCGCGAAAGACCACAAAATTGAGGTTGATGTCCCGCTTCACTTCGTTGGTACCGCACCGGTCGAGAAGGAAGGCGGCATTGTTGTCCGTGTGCTTCACGAAGTGCGCATCAGCGCGCTCCCGGAGAAGCTCCCGGCTCAGATCACCGTTGATCTTGAAACTCTCTCAACGCTTGATGCGCAGATCACGCTTGCCGACCTCGATCTCGGTGAAGGTGTGAGTACTCATGTTGCCTTGACGGAGTTGGTGGCGGTGGTTTCTCGCCCGTCCGAGGAGTCCGAAGCAGTCACGACTGAACCCGATCTTGCCTCTATTGAGGTAGAAAAGAAGGGAAAGAAGGAGGACGAAGAGACGGCATAGCATCTCGCTCTCGATCAGTTCTGCCAAAAACACCGCGTTTTACGCGGTTTTTTTGGCAGAATGGGAAAAACGTGTTGAATTGTGTCATGCAATCGGGGTATAATCGTTATATGAAGTGTATGCAACGTGTGCAGCAAAACGCCGCCCTTTTCTTTATGACGACGCTCTTCCTGCTTGGGGTATGCTTTTCTCTACCTGAGTACGCGTATGCGCAGACTGCGGCAAGCACGGTGGATCGTCAGGCCGCACTTGAGCAAGAGCTTAATGCCATCAATCTTGAGATCAGCGGACTCAACAACACGATCACGGGTCTCAAAGGGCAAAAGAACACTCTTGACCGGGACATCAAGCTCCTCAACGCCAACATCGACAAGGCAAATCTCAATATCAAAGCGAGGAATCTCGAGATCGCACGCCTTTCTTCGTCGATCTCCGAGAAGTCTCAAACAGTAAAGGATCTCTCTACGCGTCTTGAGAACGAGCGACGTTCTCTTGCGCAGCTGATCCGCAAGACCAACGAACTTTCTCAAGCATCCTTAACGGAAAGCATTCTTTCCGGTTCTTCCATCTCGGAATTCTTTACCGATCTTGATTCCTACGAAGCGCTCCGTCTCGCGCTCAAGGATTCCTCGGATGCCTTGAGGAATGCGCGCGCTGAAACGGAAGCGGCACAGGAAGAATTGGAAGAACGTCAGCGTGCCCAGATCGACGCCAAGGCAGAACTCGAGCGCAACAAGCAACTCGTTCAGTCTAATCAGGCGGAGAAAAAGAAGTTACTCGCGATCACCAACAACAAGACCAAGGAATATCAGAGTGTTCTTGCCGATCGGCAAAAGCGTGCCGCCGAGATCCGTGCCGCGCTCTTTGCACTCCGTGACTCCGACTCGGGCGGTATTCCGTTCGGACAAGCGCTTGATTACGCGAATGTGGTTTCTGCACGTACCGGAATTCGCCCCGCCTTCCTTCTCGCGGTGTTCCAGCAGGAGTCGAGTTTTGGAAAGAATGTCGGTTCGTGTTATTTGCGTAATACAAAGACCGGTGCCGGAGTAGGTATGAATACCGGTCGTGCTTTTGATCGGGTCATGAAACCGGGTCGCGATGTGGAGCCTTTCCTCCAGATCACGGAAGCACTCGGGCGCGACCCCTTCAAGACGCGCGTGTCATGTCCTCAGGAGATTGGTTGGGGAGGGGCGATGGGACCCGCCCAGTTCATTCCCTCAACGTGGGTACTCTTCACGAAGCGTATCACTTCAGCGCTTGGTACTTCATATGCCGATCCGTGGAATCCTCGTGACGCCTTTATGGCTGCAGCGTTCTATTTGACCGATCTTGGTGCGAAGCCAAACTCCTATAGCGCCGAACGCGACGCGGCGTGTCGTTATTTCTCCGGAAGTCGTTGTAGTCAGTCGAGTTGGGCCGCAACGTATGGTACACAGGTCATGCAAAAGGCGGAGGTTATTCAGACGACAATGATCGATCCTCTTCAAAACACCTAAGAGCATGCTTTTTTTGGTTGTGTATAACTCAAGACAAAGTGACTCATTTTGTGGTATAATGAGGGTATAGGTGAGGAGGGCCTTGGCCCTTTTCTTTATTTTTGCAAGCCAATTCCTCACTCGTCGAACCTATCATGATATCCCCGCACGAAGCGCAAAGTCTTGAACATAACGGTGCATACTCGCATATTGAAATGGAGGGTGATGAGCGCGCTCGTGCTATCGCAAGGAAGGGTAATTTCCGATCTATTCATCATGAACTTCAAATGGAAGGGCTTCTTTCTGATGAGGTCGCGCGGGTGATGAAGCGGTATCACGATGAACTTTCCGAAATGGGAGAGTTGACCGAGCGCGATATGGAGATGCTTACGATCCTCGATCTCTACGATCCCGGGACCGCTTCACATTGTGTCGAAACATTTCGTATTGCACGGGAGAAGGTGACGAAGCGCCTTTCTTCCGGGATCATCCTTGAGGAACTTTTTGCCCGTGAGCTTGTCTCTCCTGAGGAGTTCTTTCGCGCGTGCTTGCTTCATGATATTGGCAAGGTTGAGATCCCTCGCTTTGTTATCGATCACCCAATGAACGATTCCGCCATGGATCTCTATCTGCGTGATCTTCTTTTCGAAGAACAGGACTCTCATGTCGTCACGCGAGTTGAACGAGCGGGGGGTGCTCCTCTTCCCGAGGAATCTAGTGCCATCAGTGAGTATCTTCGCGAGCATCATTTGCGGGCGGTTCACTTTGTCCCGTCGCGACTCGTTCTTTCTTCCGAAGAGCTAATAGAGCTTGAGACGCGCGGATTCAGCGGAGACTTATCCCTGATGGATATCATCAAGGAGCACGAACTCCATTCTCGTCAGATCCTCGAGTCAGAAGGACTGCGCGTGGAGAGCGAGCTTGCCGGAGCACACCACAATTACCACAAAGAAGGAACACACTACCCGATCGCACTTGGCGCACTTCATTCGAGCGTTGATGTTGCGGAGCTGCTCCATATTGCGGATATTGAGCAAGCGCTCTCCGCTTGTCGTTCGTACAAAAAGGGATTTTCCATGCCGCGAGTCTTGCGGATCATTATGGAGGAGGCACAAATGGGGCGCATTGACCCTGAAGCGGCGTATCTTTGGGTGGATGATGAGCTTCATTCTGTTCTTGATCGAGAGGAGTTCACTTCTTCCGATCGGGACGATCTTCGTTTTGTTCGTCACGCGCTCGCTTGTATTCGACATGATATTGAAGAGAATCTTCTCGGAGACGGATGGCGCGAGGCGGCATGAGTACCTCGCGCTTCTTGTCAATTTAAGCTCTTTCTGCTAGAGTGTGTGCCTATGAAGACTGAAACACACCCTACCTATTTCACGTCCGCGGCGGTCACCTGCGCGTGCGGCGCCGAGTTTACGGTCGGATCGACCATGGAGAAGATCGAGGTTGAGATCTGTTCGCAGTGTCACCCGCTCTTCACCGGAACGGAGAAGATCGCCGACACGGCGGGACGCATTGAGAAATTCAAGGCACGCACGGCGGCTGCGAAGAAGAAGTAACCCTTTAGGATACAACGACCCGCTTCTTGTTTGGCGGGTTTTTGTTTGCAGGACACCATGACAAGCGTCGATCTTATTCCATACAAAGAGAATTATCGTACCAAGTATCTCGCTGAAGAATACGAGCGTCTTTCCGTGCAACTTGCGGAGCTTGAGGCGATGATGGGGGTCGATCCGGAAATTGACGCACTCGCCGAAGGGGAGCGTGCGTCACTCGTAACGACCATGAGTGATCTTTTGTTAAAGATGGAGCAGGTCGCGGAGGAAGCGAAGGTTGAAGAGGAGAAACCAAAGGAGGTCGTGCTTGAGGTTCGTGCCGGCGTGGGTGGCGAAGAGGCGGCGATCTTTGCGCAGGATCTTGCGCTCATGTACGAGCGGTATGCCACAAAAAAAGGTTGGCGTTTTCGTTCTGTCGACGACTCGGAGAGTGAGTTGGGTGGATACAAGGAAGCGACATTTGAGATCGAAGGGCAGGGTGTGTACGATGCGTTGCGTTACGAAACGGGAGTGCATCGTATTCAACGCATTCCCGCGACAGAAAAGTCCGGGCGTATTCATACCTCAACCGCCGCAGTCCTTGTTTTGCCGATCCGCACCCGAGCTTCGGTCGTCATCAATCCCGCGGATCTTGAAATGACCTTTACACGCTCCGGTGGTGCGGGTGGACAGAATGTGAACAAAGTGGAGACCGCGGTGCACTTGGTTCACAAGCCGACGGGGATTCATGTGCATTGCTCTGTTGAGCGCTCGCAGTTGAAGAATCGAGAGAAGGCGATGAGTATTCTTGTTGCCAAGCTCGAGCAGATGAAAGAAGAAGATGAAGCAAAAAAGAACGAAAGCCTGCGGAGTAGTGTCGGAAATGCTGATCGTTCCGCAAAGATCCGTACTTACAACACCCTCCAAGATCGTGTGACCGATCACCGTATTCGCGAGTCATGGCACAATATTGAAGGAATATTTCAAGGGGGAATTGACGAAATCGTCGACACGTTGACTGATCGCGCGCGCGAAGGGGAGTTTTCCGCAGAGGGTGATCCTGAGGACGAATAAGGTGTCAAATTACGAGCATACATCGCGTCTGCCTTGCCAATCTCCTCTCTTTTTGTTAGACTCTCGAAATCATAAAAATTAGTATGACTGAAGAAAAAAATCACGTAGACACCGCACAGATCGAGGAAATGTTCAAAGTGGGCGCCCACTTTGGATACTCGCGCGCCCGCCGACACTCGTCGGTCAAGGGGTATCTCTATGGCGCAAAGAATGGCGCCGATATCATCAATCTCGAGGAGACACAGCGCATGCTTGTCGCCGCAAAGGCGCGCATGGTCGAGCTTGGTAAGTTGGGGAAGGTTGTCCTCTTTGTCGGAACCAAGGATGAAGTGCGCGGCACAGTGGAGTCGGTCGCTCATTCAATGAACGCACCGTACGTCAATGAACGGTGGGTCGGTGGAATGCTCACCAATTGGAATGAGATCAAGAAGCGCATTGCGCGCCTCAAGGACCTCTCGGACAAATTCGCAAAGGGAGATCTCGGAAAGTACACCAAGAAAGAGCGCTTGCTCTTTGAGCGTGAGATGGCGAAACTCCATGCCGAGTTCGGTGGAGTCTCGAGCCTCGAGGGGATTCCCGGGGCGATCGTGATCGTTGATCCTCGCGCGGAACACATTGCCGTCACTGAAGCAAAGAAGATGCGTGTTGAAACCTTTGCGATCCTCAACTCCGACTGCAACAAGGACGAGATCACTCATCCGATCCTTGCCAATGATTCGGCATTGAAGAGTGTGGCCTATTTCCTCGAAGAGCTCAAGGAGAGCTATCAGGAGGGCGTTCGCGCGCGCGCGTAGTGCTCGTCTACGGAAGGCCTACCTTCCTCAGGGTGTTTTCGTTTGTCTTACTCGTTCTTATCTTTTCTCAATCATATGGAAATCAGCATGGATGCGATCAAGGAGCTTCGTGACGAGACCGGTGTTTCGGTCATGCAATGCAAGAAGGCTCTCGAAGAGGCGGGAGGCGACATGGAGAAGGCTCGCATGATGTTGCGCAAGAAGAGCGGAGAGATCGCCGCAAAGAAGGGTGACCGTGCTCTTGGCTCGGGAGTCGTCGCGTCCTATATTCACGGCAACAACTCCGTCGGTGCTATCGTGGAGCTTGCGTGTGAGACTGATTTTGTGGCAAAGAACGAGGAATTCAAGCATCTTGCCTATGAGATCGCGATGCATGTTGTTGCGCTTAATCCCAAGTATCGTACGCAGAATGACATCACGGAAGAAGATCGCGCAAAGGCTGCTTCCTTCTTTGAAGAGGAAGTAGAGAAGACCATGGCGGGAAAGCCCGAGGAGATCAAGAAGAAGGCACTTGAAGGAAAGATCGCCGCGTATTTTGCGGAATCGGTGTTGCTTGAACAACCTTTCGTGAAGGATCCGGATATTACCGTGGGCGATCTAGTGAAGCGTGCGGTGCAGAAGTTTGGAGAGAATACCGAGATCATTCGTTTTGCGCGCTTCGCGGTGGGTAAGTAGTTCAAGCTTCTCACGCGCTCGAACTTCGACGCCTGAGCTGCTATAATAGATAACGACGACATGTCAGCACTTTCGCTCAGTTGGATCATATCATTTGGTGTTCTTGCGCTCTCGCTTGCGCTCGGAGTCCTTTTGCGTCGTCGCACGTTGCGCGGAAATACGTCTGCGATCCCGCAAAGTTTTACCGAATTTTTTTCGGGAGAGATGTATGATCTGGGCCACCGCTTGCTTTACATTGTCGCGCGGATGTTTCTCGCGCTGCGCCCCCCGGTACAGAGGGTTCTTCATGTCTTCCGTGTGATGCGCGAACGTCTCTCTGCTCATGTGTTCGGAAGGATCACCATTGATCGCCGCAGCGCATCCTCTTTCTTTTTGAAGCATATCGCCGAACATCAGGAATTGTTGCGTCGCCGCATGCGCTCGCGAGGACGCACTGACGGAGGGGTCTGAGCAACAAGTTATTTTGCAACTGTGCTTATTTCCGGTATTACGGAGTGGTCTTGTTGCAAGGTTTGAACTATTTGGTATGCTCTTGTAAGTTAGTCGGGGCATTTGCAGAGTAGTTGTTTTTTTTGAGAGATTGGATATTTTGTCATGGGTTCATAAATGCCGGCATGGCTCAGTTGGTAGAGCAACGGTTTTGTAAGGTTGGATTCATTTGAGTGTGCTCGCGTAATGCCGGCATAGCTCAGTTGGTAGAGCAACGGTTTTGTAAACCGTAGGTCGTCAGTTCAAGCCTGACTGCCGGCTCCACAGAACGAGCACACTCAAATGGATACCGGGCCAACCTCGGGTTTGCCGCCTTTCTGATACTACTTTTTTGTGCTTATAATTCTGAGATACAAGATCCCCCTACCTGCTCATTCGTGACGCATTCGCCATTTTGTGGATAGACAACATTGCTTCAAGTGTGGTCCCAGAGATATAATGAGAAAATCTATGAAAGACAACATTAGTGAGGGAGTAAGTGAACCCCAGGATGTGCACTCCGAGATCGGCGAAATGAAGGAATGTCGCGTTTGCAAGTATGTCCTTCTGTTCTCCTTTTTAGTTCTTTTGTCGGTTATGACGCTTGTATATTTTCAGGGAAATAGAAAGTTTCCTTTTCCCCTTTTGCCTCAACCTGAAACAGAAGAGGATTTTGGTTCACTTCCTCCTTCACCTGAGCAAGCGGAAGAGAATGCAAAGGTGTTTGATCAACGCATGTTGGAGCTTGATTCAAATCTTTCACGATTTGACTATTTCTCCTCCTCGTCTCAGTCTGTTGTCGTTACCGGAAAGGTTCCCTTTAAGGACGGGAAGCCTGTTGTTTCGGAGTGATCTTATTTAATTCTCAGAATATTATGTTGCCACTAAGGAAATTGCGTAAGAGGTTCTTTTCACTCCTCTTTTTTGTTTTACTGCTCTGTCTTATTTCTCCCTCTTATGCTGTTGCTGCAGAAGGAGATATTATTACAAAATGGATCACTCCTGCGAGAGAGCAAGATTACAGGTTTGAGGATGATGTTATTGTGACGGGAGAGTTTATGCTACCTCCGTTGTGGGTGGGAAATATTTATGTGAAGCAGGATGGTTTTGAGGTTCCTAATAAGGAACATTCTGATGCTGATTGCATGCAACGTCCTGCCCCTGCGGGTTGTCATATTGAGCTTCCCGAAAATACTGATCCGAACAATGCTATTGTCGGTACCTTTTCGTACAATATCGGACGGCAGGCCGACGGGGATCACGTGATGAAAATTGAATTTTGGGGCGGAGAGATCTGTTCTGTGAAGCATCAAATCAATCTTGCCGCAGAAAAAAGGGGCCTCCCTCCTACTTATGCTGATTCTGAGACTTGCGCAACCACAGAAAAGAATTTTTATTCGGCTCAACTCTATCTTAGTCGTGAGTATACTGTTGATCGTCCCAACAACCCGCGCTTTATTGTGAGTCCTTCCGGAGATTCTATTTTTGATAATATTCTTACTGGCGATGTCCAGACAAAAACTTTTTATGTAAGCAATACTGGTTTGAGGTCTCTTAATTATAATATCTCGACGCTCTCGGCACCGTTTTATTGTACTGCTGGTTGTGCGGATACGCTTGCTCCCGGGCAAACTGATGTTCCTGTAACAATAAAAATCGCCCCCGTGGAAGAGGGTGAATGGGACCAGGAAGTGATATTTAATTGTACTGCAAACATTCCTTATGCATGTGACAATCCTACTGTTTCAAGGCGAATACAACTAAGAGCGGTTGGAGAAGATGTGTTACCAGAGGCAACGATCACTCCTTCGGGTCCTGTAGATTTTGGCTTTGGCTATTTGGGTAACCCCCCATATTTTGGACCAGAGATACTGACGGTAAAAAACTCCGGTGGTGGACTCCTTGAAGGGGCTATTGTGCTTCCAGGTGAAGGGGAATATTCGTGTCAGGGTGGGATATCTGGTTGTCGTTACTCCCTCTTGGGTGGTCAAGAAAAGGCTATTTATATTTATTTTATCCCATTATCTGCGAATCCTGCGCGCGTTGATCGTGCAACTTTGACAGCACTGGTTGGTAGAGGAACAACAACGGAATTGCGTTCGAGTGTTTCGGACATCCCTGTTCTCACGGTCTGTCTTTATCAGTCAAACACTTGTTGGAATTCATGGGACGCAGGTATTGTGAATATGGGCGCAACATCTTCGATCAGTGTTTATGTGAAAAATAGCGGAGCCTCCCTGAGTGATCTTTCGGGGAGGATGCTCGGTCTCCCAAGCAATGGCTTCTCGTTTGAGCCAGCCTCCGTGTCGGGTATTGGTCATCATTACGCCTCTGTGACCCCCTCGCAGGGATATAGGTTCGTAGGGACAATACATTTTTCACCACTTGTCGCCGGCGCAACATCAACGGTTGCTTCTCTGACTAACGAGTTTCCAACTGGACTTCCGTCAGTTAGCATCAGTTTAAGTGCCAATGGTAATGATCTACCATTGCTTGTTGCGGCAGGAGGTACGAGGATCAATTTTGGTAATGTTTTACTGAATACAACCGCAACAACATCCTACGCGATAAGAAATATTGGAGTTGGAACAACTACTGTCTCCCTTTCAGCCGCGAGTTTTGGGACGCCGAGTGCCTTTTCTTGCGCTCAGAACTGTTCTTTTGAACTGGGGGGAGGGCAATCAACAACAACACAATTCACGTTTAAACCCACCTCTCTGGGTCTACACACGGGGTCATTCACCATTGTGGGAACATCAGTTACGTTTCAAGGTACTGGCATCAATCCAGGAGTAAGTATATCGGCGGAGGATGAGGATGAAGGGTGGTACTCTCTTCCTACTCCGGGTGTCTATTCGGGAACTATCGATTACGGAACAACTTACTACAATACTCCTGTTCAAAATAAGTCTTTGAGATTAAGGGTTGCACGCTCAGGAAGTTCGGGGACTTCTGTGTGGTATCAAGTTACTTCTTCAACAAGTACATTCAGATGTTTCGAGAATTGCGGACCGTTCATTCTAAATGATACTTACACAGAACGTATTGCAAAAATTGCTTTTGAACCAAATTATGCCAGTGGTTTTGATGGTGAAATCACTATCCAATATCACTTTGGAGATTATGCGACAAAGACAACACGCTACGACGTTGAAGGGGATTCAATCGCTTCGTCGTATATTGAGGTCACTCCCGTTACTCATATTTTTTCCGAGACGAGGGTGGGTGGTGATGCACCTGAAAAATCTTTTGAGGTCAAAAATGTTGGTCTCCGCGCGACATACGTATTTCTTGATGCATACATGAACACTTCCGTATTTAGGTGCATCGATCCTTCTCCGTGTTTTGTCGTTTCTCTTGCGCCTGGCGCAACCACTTCATTTACTTTCGCGTTTTATCCTTCAGCAACGGGTCCTATTAATACATCAATTACATTTGATGGGGAGGATAACTCTGTATCACGTTCGATCAGTGGTGTTGGTATTAATTCACCGATCATGAAGTTGACGCCAACGAGCGTTGATGATCCGAATAGTTATACTGAAGTTTATAATTTTCTTGATTTTGGCTCTTCAAATCTTGCTTCAGAGAAAGAGAAGTATGTTCGTTTGTGGAATGTGGGAGTTGGTAATATGTCGATCGGAGTTACCTTTTCCAATGGTGGTGATACGTATTCATGTCAACCGGCGGCAACAGGGTGTGCGTTTACGGTTTCTCAGGATAATTATAAAGATGTATTGCTTCGGTTCTTACCGATGGATACGGGGTCGCTTCCCGGAACAGTTCGCTTTTCCGGAGTAAATACGATAAATGGACCCCTTGAAATGAATCTGAACGGTGAGGGTTTGTTCACGTCGATCATCACAATATTAGGTTCTGGGCAAACATTCCCTGCAACTGTTGTAAATAGATATCGCGACCAATCAATGACCATTCAAAATACAGGAACAGCTGATTTTGGATTTGGATTGTTTGACGTCGACAGTGCAAGTGGAATGTTTAGATGTATTTTTTCTTCTGCCGGGCCACTTGTTAATGGGAAATGCCCTTATCACCTTGATTCAAAAGGGAACACAACGATCGTGATTCGTTTTGCCCCAACTGCGGTGGGAAAGTTTGGCGGAGTAGTCTCGCTCTCAGGACTCTCTTTTGCAAATTTTGACATTTCTGGCATCGGGGTGCCTCCCAGCGTCCAGTACATCGAACGCTAGAAGAATTATTTTCTTCGGTTTAGTAGAAGAAAAGACCAAGTATGGCAATGCTTGGTCTTTTTGGTCTTTTTGCCTATAATGGCGGAATGAATATGAGCACCAAACTTGGTATCGACGTGACTGTCCCCGGGATCCCCCCCGAACGGGGGAACCTACATCCGGTCACGGTCATGATGCGTGACATCGTGACGATCTTTGGGGGAATGGGGTTTTCGGTTGCGGATGGACCGGAGGTGGAGACAGAGCATTACAACTTTGACGCACTCAATATACCGAAGGATCACCCAGCGCGTGATATGTGGGACACGTTTTGGCTCCGCCCTACAGAGGAGAAGGCGGACGGGAAGGGGAGGAACAATCTGGAGCGACTTCTTTTGCGTACCCATACTTCCCCTGTACAGATCCGCCATATGGAGAAGCATGAACCACCGATCCGCATCATTGCTCCGGGGAAGGTGTATCGTTACGAAGCGACCGACGCGACGCACGAAACGCAATTCTATCAATTCGAAGGTCTCATGATCGGACGAAGAGTCGCACTCTCGGACCTCAAGGGTATCCTCTCGTCATTCTTTGAGCAGGTGTTCGGTCGGAAGATGGAGGTACGTTTTCGCCCCAGCTATTTCCCATTCACGGAGCCGTCGGTTGAGATCGATATTGGTTGGACTGACGCAAAAGGAAAAGTAGAGAAGTGGATCGAGGTCATGGGTGCGGGAATGGTGCATCCCGAGGTGTTGCGCGCGGGTGGGATCGATCCGGACGAATGGCAGGGATTTGCATTCGGTGGAGGGGTCGATCGTTTCGTTGCGCTCAAATACGGGATCCCCGATGTGCGCATGCTCTACACCGGCGACTTGCGTCTTATTCGGCAATTCCCTTCGGTCTAATTTTTTTGGCGTATGCTTATCTCATACAAACTGCTCCAGTCTTATTTTGCCTCACCGCTTCCAAAACCCGAGAAGTTGGGAGAGGCACTGACCTTTCACGCCTTTGAGATCGAAGAGATCGTCAAGGTGAAAGGTGATATTGTGATCGATCTTAAGGTGCTTCCTAATCGGACGCACGATTGCCTCTCTCATGAGGGCGTTGCTCGAGAGGTTGCCGCAATACTTGAACTCCCGCTTAAGCGTATTCCTACAGCAAAACTTCCTCGTTCGTCCGCGCAGGTGCCAAAACTCTCGGTCACGATCCGTGATCCCCGCGCGCATCGCTACTCGGGCGTGATCATTCAAGGCATCAAAGTCGGTCCTTCTCCCAAATGGCTTCGTGAGGCGCTTGAGACATTGGGGCAGCGTTCGATCAACAATATCGTGGATGCGACAAACTATGTGATGTTTCGGACTGGGCAACCCCTCCATGCGTTCGATCAGGCAAAAGTTGCGGGGAGTGCGATCATTGTTCGCCCCGCAAAGGAGGCCGAGACCTTGACGACACTCGACGGAAAGTATGTCTCGCTCGATCCTTCGATCATGGTCATTGCTGACAAGGAAGCACCGCTTGCGCTTGCCGGGATCAAGGGGGGTACAAGGGCGGAGGTGGATATGGCTACGTCGACGATCATTATCGAATCCGCGAACTTTGACGCAAGTACTATTCGTATGACCGCACAGCGATTAGGGATCAAGACCGACGCATCAAAACGTTTCGAGTCCGGGAGAACGTCCGAAGCGACACTTCCTGCGCTGCTTGAGGTTGCGACACTCATTCTCTCACTTGCAGGAGGAACCTCAACTCGTGTTGGCGGAGTGGTGGACATCTATCCTAAAAAGGAACGACCGGTCACACTCGCTGTGACTCCGGATGAGATCAATCGGATACTCGGGACCGACTTTTCAGCAAGTGAGGTTCTGCGCGTGTGGAAGCGTCTCGGTATTCCCGCAATAAAAAAGCAGGAAGAAGGGGGGGCGCGGTTCACACTTTCAATACCTGCTCCACGACTCGATCTGCGCATCACGGAGGATCTTGCCGAAGAGGTGGGGCGACTCATGGGGTATCATCGCTTGACTCCGACGCTCCCGGTCGAAACCTCGGGAACTCCTGTCGTTTCTCGCGAGTGGCGTGTGCGTGACTTGATGCGCGCGATTCTGGTTGGCGCGGGGTTCTCCGAGGTCTATACCTACGCCTTCATGGGTAAGGGTGAGATAGAGGTTGCAAATCCGATTGCCGCGGACAAGAAGTATCTTCGCAACACGCTTATGACGGGACTCAAGAGTGCGGTAGCCGAGAACCTCAAGCATACTTCCGATGTCCGTATCTTCGAGTTTGGACACATCTTCGGAAGGGAAAAGGGGATGCTCCTTGAAGAAAGTTCCTTTGCAATATGCATGGGCTTTCACAAGCGCAAGGAGTCAGAACAGAAGCGGGACTTTTTTGTATTGAAGGGGGTCATTGAGGCGATAACTCAAGAGCTTGGTGTTTCTGGTGTTTATTTCGAAGAAGCGGGAGGAGAACTTGTCGCAAGTATCATGGTCGGTGATGAGGTGCTCGGTACGATGACCCTAAACGGACTTGAGCTTGACATGAGTCTCCTTGTCGCACGTGCAGACGACCGGATCATTTTCAAGATGCCGTCTCGGTATCCGTCGGTGGTTCGTGATGTGTCTCTTTTTGTTCCGATCGAGACCCGCGCACGTGAGGTTGAAACGGTGATCCGTCATGTGATGGGTCCACTGGTTCGCGCCCTCACCCTTATCGATGTCTTTGAGCAACCCGAGCAGTCGCGCAAGTCATTCGCGTTTCGTATGCTCCTGCAGTCCGACGAGCGGACGCTTTCTGACGACGAGGCCAACAGTGTTTCTGATCGTGTCGTTGACGCATTGCGCATGGCACAGCCGTCTTGGCAGGTTCGCGCGTGATCATGGGATAAGAGATACAGGAAAGGCCTCCGTGTTTACCACGGAGGCCTTTTTTGTGATTCAGGAAAGGAACAGTGCTCCTGCCGCAAAGCCGAAAGAGAGCATTGCGACAGAGGCAAAAAGCGCGCCCAGTCCGACACGGACTGGGTGGGTGCTGTTCTTCTTACGTTTTTTCATGGTGTCTTCCTTGTGTGTTGAGGTCTTTACCAGTAGTACCATGTTTTTTTGGTGAGAACAAGAGATGATTCAAATAATGTTGAAAAATAAGGATATTTTTTAGTGGTTATTTCCAAAAAGGAAGAAGCCCATCCTCATATATTCTTTGAGTGTGGGGCTTTTCTTGGTATAATGAGCGACATCAGCACGTCCGCATCGGGGACTTTTTCTTGAGTGTTCTTCGCAGGGAAGGGCACGCGAGAACATGTCTTCGGGGCGGACTTCATGTATAAAACACAATGGCAAAGAATAACGAAAAAGAGACAAAAGGATACGGGGCGGAGGCGATCCAGGTGCTCGAGGGGCTTGAGCCGGTACGGAAGCGTCCCGGAATGTATATCGGGTCGACGGGCGTGGAGGGGCTTCATCATTTGATCTGGGAGATCTTCGACAATTCGCGCGACGAGGCGATGGGCGGACACTGCTCGCGGATTGAGGTTGCGTTCCTTCCCGGCAATCAGGTACGAGTGGTCGACAATGGTCGCGGTATTCCTGTTGAGGTGCACAAGACCACAAAGGTTTCCGCGCTCGAGACGGTTATGACCACGCTTCACGCGGGAGGAAAGTTTGGTGGCGAAGGGAGCGGATACAAGGTCTCCGGAGGCCTTCATGGTGTCGGTGCTTCTGTGGTGAACGCGCTTTCTCAATACGCAAAAGTGATCGTTCATCGTGACGGAGGTGCGCATATGCAAGATTATGTGCGAGGAAAACAGAAGGCAAAGGTGAAGCGTGTGGCAAGCTCGGACATGCGCGGAACGATCGTACTCTTTGATCCCGATCCCGAGATCTTCAGTGAGATCAAGTTCAACTGGAATCAGATCGTCGCGCATTTGCGTCAGCAGGCATATCTCGTGAAGGGTGTCGAGATCAACATCTTGGACCTCCGAGACTACACGGGCAAGATCGATGTCGACAATAATTTTTACCTCAAGGACGCGGGGTACAATGTCCCCTCCACTTCCTTCTTCTTTGAGGGGGGGTTGTATTCGCTCATCAAATTCTACAACAAGTTCCAGAAACCCATCCACAAGGAGATCTTTTATGTCGACAAGCAGGAGGGGAATGTAAGTGTCGAGGTGGCATTGCAGTATATCGATGATATTTCGTCGCGTGAGATCGCGTTTGCCAATGATACCTACAACTCCGAAGGGGGTATGCATGTAACGGGCTTTCGCACCGCGCTCACGCGAACCTTGAATGATTACGCAAAGCGAAACGGTCTTGCAAAGGATGCGGATGAGAGCTTTACGGGGGATGATGTTCGTGAAGGGCTGACCGTGGTCATTTCGATCAAGATGCCGGAGATCCAGTTCGAGGGTCAGACCAAGGCGAAGCTTGGATCGGTGGAGGCACGCGGTGCAACTGAGGCGGTGTTCGGTTCTGCTTTTGCTATGTATCTGGAAGAGCATCCCGACGACGCCAAGGCGATCATTCAAAAGGTTGTGATCGCGCTCAAGGCGCGCAAGGCGGCGAAAGCGGCAAAGGATTCTGTGCTTCGTAAGGGGGTGCTCGACGGGCTCACGCTTCCTGGAAAGCTTGCGGACTGTCAAAGTCGTAGCGCCGAAGAATCCGAACTCTTCATCGTCGAGGGAGACTCCGCCGGTGGCTCGTCAAAACAGGGTCGCGACCGTCGCACGCAGGCGATCCTCCCGCTCAAGGGAAAGATATTGAATGTGGAACGTGCGCGTCTCGACAAGATGCTTGCTTCGAATGAAGTGAAGGCGCTCGTGATCGCGCTCGGCACTGCGATCGGTGATGTCTTTGATATCGCGAAGTTGCGGTACCACAAGATCATCATTGCAACCGATGCCGATGTTGATGGAGAACATATTCGTACCCTCTTGCTTACATTGTTCTATCGTTACTTCCGACCGGTCATCGAGGCAGGGCATGTCTATATCGCCCAGCCGCCACTCTACAAGGTCAAACAAGGCAAGGAGACGCATTACTTCTATTCCGACGAGCAGAAGAACACCTTCTTGAAGGAGCAGGGAATCGACATGTCGGAGCTTGAGGTTGAAGGAGCGGAAGGAGAGAGTGGTGATGAGCCCGTGGAAGAGGAGGAAAAAGAAGAGATCAAGGCAAAGAAGGCCGCAAAGCTTCATATTCAACGCTACAAGGGTCTTGGAGAGATGAATCCCGAAGAGTTGTGGGAAACGACAATGGATCCGGGTAATCGTATCTTGAAACAAGTTGCAGTCGAGGATGCTCAGGATGCCGATATTGTTTTCGATCTTTTGATGGGAACTGAGGTTGCCCCGCGCAAAAGTTTCATTCAGTCTAACGCAAAGTACGCAAGCTTGGACGTGTGATTCGTGGCCTCTTGTTCGCAAAAAACACCCGCATTACGCGGGTGTTTTTTTTGCGAGAGAAGATGTTTCAGAGCGTTCGTTCTGAGTTCTCTTTGTGAAGACGTTCAACAAGGACATCGATCGGAAGCGCTCCGATCTTGCCTTGATCGCGACTCTCGAGTGTCGCTTCTCCTGCGGCAACTTCGGCGTCGCCGATCACGAGCGAGTAGGGAATCTTGGAGGACTTTACGTCGCGGATCTTCTTGCCGAGCGAGTCGCTTTCGAGGTGAAGCGCGGTGCGAATATCTACGGCGCGGAGTCGCTCGTCGACCTCCTTTGCGAAAGCGTGATGAGCTTCTCCGATCGGAAGGATCGCGACCTGGACCGGCGCGAGCCAGAGCGGGAAGTTGCCGGCCAAGTGTTCGATCATGACGGAGAGGAAACGTTCGATCGAGCCCATGATCGCACAGTGGATCATAACGATGCGTTCCTTCTCACCCTTTTCATTTGCGCAGACAAGTCCGAAGTTTTCGGGCTGAATGAAGTCGAGCTGGATCGTGGCGATCTGTTGCGTGCGACCGATGGAATCTTTGGCAATGAAATCGATCTTTGGTCCATAGATCGCCGCCTCGCCCTTGCCGTCGATATAATCATCGATACCGCGTTTTTTCATGAGTGCAAGAATGGCACTCTCAGCCTTTTGCCATGTTTCTTTTGTTCCGAGATATTTTTGGAACTCTTCGGGGTCATGGCGCGAGAAGCGTACGGAGAGTTTGGTGAAGCCGAATGTTCCATAGAAACGATCAATGATATCCCAGATCGCGAAGACTTCCTGCTCGATCTGATTTTCACGACAAAAGACATGCGCGTCGTCTTGAGTGATAGAGAGAACACGAGAGAGCCCCGAGAGCTCGCCGGACTGCTCGTCGCGATAGACCATCGTCGTTTCGGCGTAGCGTTGTGGCATGTCGCGATAGGAGCGCGGTTCTGCCGCAAAGATCTGTGTGTGATGAGGGCAGTTCATTGGTTTCATTGCGTATTCTTTCTTTTCTCGCGTTGAGACCTTGAAAAGATCGTCGGCATATTTGGTCCAATGTCCGCTTGTTTCATAGAGATCACGTTTGGTGATGTGCGGGATCGTCACTTTCTGATATCCTTTTGCCTTGCGCAGTTCCCACACGAAGTCATTCAATACTTCGCGCATAATGGTTCCCTTTGGTGTCCATAGCGGAAGTCCGGGGCCGACGAGATCGGAGAAGACAAAGAGTCCGAGCTCCTTGCCGAGCTTGCGATGGTCGCGTTTCTTGGCCTCCTCGAGCATGCGGAGGTGTTCGGTGAGGTCCGCGCCTGTCTCAAATGCGAGTCCGTAGATGCGCGTGAGCATGGGGTTCTTTTCGTCACCGCGCCAGTACGCCCCGGCAATACGAGAGAGGGCAAAAGAGTCAGGGTCGATATCTCCCGTATTCTCCGCATGGCCTCCCTTGCAGAGGTCGGTGAATTCGCCGACGGTGTATGCCGTGAGAGTCTTCTTTGTGTCGGCATATTCGCTCAAGAGTTCGAGTTTGAAGGGTTGGTCGGCAAAGATCGTCTCGCCTTCGCTCTTGGTGATCTCGCGTCCTTCCATCGGAAGTTTCTTGTTCACGAGTTTGCGCATCGCGCGCTCTATTTCCTTGAGGTCCTCCGGTGTCGGAATTTTTGAGAACTGCATATCGTAGTAAAATCCGTCGTCTGTGGTCGGACCGATGCCGAGTTTGACCTTCGGATCGAATACTTTTGCTGCCGATGCCAGGAGATGTGCGAGCGTGTGACGCTTTTCGTCGAGTGTTGCCATGATGTGTGGTAATGAATGAATAATGCGAACAGTGTCGAAGGGGGAACAAAAACGCCCTCGCGAGAACACGACGTTGGTCATGTACTTGCGAGGGCGAGCGATGTGCCGCGGTTCCACCTCGATTTCCTTGAGTATTCCCAAGGACTCTTTGTTGTGTTCTTGATTGGGGATGTGATCCGCGACGGTCTCCCGTCGCCTTCGGTTGGTTGCCAAAGCGATCTCGTGAACTTTTTGAGTATAGCGCTCGCGCGTTCAGAGGTCAAACTCGCGGTTTTTAGAGGGCCTTCACGTTCTCGGCGACCACAGAGGGGGAGTCGTTGCGACGGGAGAAACGTCCCTTCACTGCGATACAGCGGTCGAGGACGATCTGCTCCTTACATTCGGTGTATGTGCGAGGGAAGAAGACAACTTCGATCGCACCGGTAAAGTCGGCGACCTTCACGAATGCCATGTGCTCGTTCTTTTTTGTGATGACGATACGCACCTCTTCGATGATCCCGGCAAGCACGGTGTTTGTCCCTTCGTAGCCGTTTGCCGCAAGGTTCTTGATGTTCACGCCGGCCTTTTCCATCTTCTCGCGATGTTTCTCGAGCGGGTGTCCGGAAATGTAGAGTCCCAGGAGCTCTTTTTCCCAGCGAAGCATATCGTCCTTTGATGCTTCAGGTGCGGGACGCATGCGGAAGGAGGGGAGTCGCGCCGTTTCGGATACTGCGGCAAAGAGTGAGACTTGGGAGGATTCTTTCTCTCTCGCGTGTGCCTTGTGGTACTCGAGTGCATCATCGAGATTATGCAGGAGCGCGCCGCGGTCTTCGCCGAAGGAGTCGAATGCCCCCGCCTTGATGAGTGCTTCCATGGATTTTTTGTTGAGGTCTTTGTGTGTGACACGTTCGAGAAATTCGGTGAAGGAACGATAGTGTCCGTTCGCTTCACGTTCCGTAATGATCGCGTCGGAGATCGCTTCGCCGAGATTTTTGATCGTATACAAACCAAAACGAATTTGGTCTTCTGTTTCGGTCTCTCCCTTCACGACAGTAAAGTCGGCAACGGAGGCATTGATGTCGGGAGGAAGCACCGGGATCTTCATGCGCTTACACTCGCCGATCATGGTTGCGATCGTCTCGGTGTCGCCGGACTCCGCGGTGAGTACCGCGCACATATATTCGGCGGGAAAGTTCGCCTTCATGAATGCGGTCTGATACGCGACACGACCGTAGCACGCGGCGTGCGCTTTGTTGAAGCCGTATCCTTGGAAGGGTTCAAAGAGTGCCCAGATCGCCTCGGCCTCCTCCGCGGTCATCTTGCTGTGCGACTGGCATCCCTCGACGAAAATAACGTGCTGTTTGGCCATTTCCGCGGGGATCTTCTTTCCGACCGCCTTGCGAAATTTGTCGACGGATTCCCAGTTGTATCCGGCGAGTTCGAGTGCGGTATAGAGAAGATCATCTTGATAGACGAGCACGCCATAGGATTTTGCGAGGAATTTTTCCGCTTTCGGGTGAAAATAGGTGATTCGTTTCTTGCCCTGTTTACGCGCGATGTATTCGGGAATATTGTTCATCGGTCCGGGGCGATAGAGTGCCACCATGGCGTTGATATCATGAACGGTCGTGGGATGGAGTTCTGTCAAATGTTTCGTCATGCCGCTCCCGTTCAACTGAAAGAGTCCTTCGGTCTCACCGCGTGCAAGCATGGCAAATGTTTTCTTGTCGGCAAAGTCGATCTTCTCGATCTCAATATCGATGTTGCGATGTTTTTTGACGAGTCGCACCGCGTCACCCAAGATCGCAAGATTTCTGATCCCGAGGAAGTCGAGTTTGGTGAGGCCAACGCCGTCCTCACCGACCGTATACATATCGTACTGCGTGATGAGTTTGCCACCCTTGGGGTCAAACTGGGTTGGGACATACTCGACGAGTGGCTTTGGTGCGATCACGACTCCTGCCGCGTGGACCGAGACATGCCGTACGGTCCCTTCAAGCTTGCGCGCGATGTCGAGGATCTCTCGTGCTTCGTGCTCCGTGTCATATACTTTCTTCAGGTCCGGTTCGAGTTCCATGGCGTGGTCGATCGTCATTGGGAATCCTTGCGAGCCCATTGGGATCATCTTGGAGATGCGGTCGCCGACATCGTAGGGTTTGCCGAGCGCGCGGGCGACATCGCGTACTGCACCACGTGCCATCATTGTGCCGAAGGTCCCGATCTGCGCCACCTTGTCGGCGCCATATTTGCGTTTTGCATATTCGATCACCTCTTCACGACGGTTATCCGCGAAGTCCATATCGATATCGGGCGCGGAGGGTCGAAAGGGGTTCAAGAAGCGTTCGAACGGAAGTTGAAATTCGATCGGGTTGACGTTGGTGATCCCCGCAAGGTACGCAACGAACGATCCTGCGGCGGACCCTCGGACGGTGGTGTAGATCCCGACTTCTTTTGCAAAACGAAGAAGGTCGGCGACGACGAGAAAATACGGTGAATATCCTTTGTTTTTAATGACCTCGAGTTCGTATCGACGGCGCTCCTCAACTTCTTCCCCTGAAAGTCCTCGCTCCTTCATGCCTTTTGTGGTGAGTTCGGCGAGCGCGTCATCTGCGGTCACTCCGGGGGGGAGATCGAAGTCGGGAAAGACAAATTTACCCAGTGTGAGTTCGACATTGCAGCGATCTGCGATCATGACGGTATTGGTGACTGCTTCGGGGATCTCATGGAAGAGCGTCATTGCTTCCTCACCTCCCATGAAGTGATAGCGTCCACCCCCTTGGAAGATACCCGATTCGCCAAGATCGGAACCGGTCGAGACCGCAAGGAGTGTTTGGTGTGCCTTGGCGTGATCGAGCGTGGGGTAGTGGGAGTCTTGTGTTGCGACGAGGGGAACACCGGTTTCTCTTGAAAGGGCGATGAGTGCTTTTTTCCACTGCTCGAATCCTTCGACATCCTCGTGCCACATGATCTCAAGGAAGTAATTTTCTTTTCCGAAGATCTCCTGATATTCGGCGATGATCTCTTTTGCATGATCCATGTCTTGTTCGCGTAGGATCGCGCGGCCGAGCTCACCCGCGGGGCAGCCCGAGAGCGCGATGATCCCTTCCGCATGCGTGCGTAAGAGGTCTTTGTCCATGCGGGGTTTGTAGTAGTAGCCTTCGAGGTTCGCCGCGGTGGTGAGTTTGATGAGGTTCTTGTACCCCGTCATGTTCTCGGCAAGAAGGGTCAGGTGGAAGCGCTTGTTGTCGATCCCTGGTTCTTTGTCAAAGCGCGTGCGGTTGGCGACATAGGCCTCGATACCGATGATCGGTTTGACCTCTGCTTTTTTGCAGGCCTGGTAGAAGTCAATGACTCCATACATCGCGCCGTGGTCGGTGATCGCGATCGCGGACATGCCTTCTTCCTTCGCGATCTTGACGAGTTCATGCGGCTTTGAGAGTCCGTCAAGCAGGGAATAGTGGGTGTGGGTATGGAGGTGAACGAATTTTGTCTCTGTTTTTTGAACTTCCTCACTCATGCGCACTATTATAGCAGAGTCGGCGGAAGTCGGATGGGGATTGAGTGTTTTACTGATTTTCCGGCAAAGACGCAAGAATTTTTTCGCCACAAGTCTTTCCGGGTGCTAGAGTAATGAGTAGAGTTCTTTGAAGGGGGAAGTATCCATGAAGTCGCGTTTTTTTTGACCGTGTCGCCAGGATTGCCATATCGGCGTTTCACAACGCATTTCGTCCTGCGGTTTTTGTCGGGAATCGTGATCGGGTTCGGGCTCTTGATGAGCAAGATACCGACGCGACCCGCCTCGCTTTGCTTAATCTCGAGTGGAGAAAAATGCTCTACGGCGACCCGTCCATGTGTGCGCTCATGACCCATGTGCGATTCTTGAGGGTTACGCTTTTTCTCGTGATGGTGCTTTTTGTGCATCTTCGACTGATTCATCCCGACCTTTCTACTGCTTGGAATTTTCCGATCGCCATTTTCTTTTTCTTGACTGTTCTGTACTGGGCATGGGTCGGTATGTGGTATCACAAGATCGAGCAGCATGTCTTTGCGCTATTCTGCAAAAGATTCGGCTCCCATTATCATTTGCATTGACCTCCGGGCGCGTTCTCTATAAAGAACGCGCTATTTTTTTTGCGTCACTGCATTGCCGTTATGTTTTTTGTACACAAAAAGGGTCCGGAAATCATTCCGAACCCTTTGGTTTTGCTGAACTTTCTTTTATTTCACTTCACTCTCAATGAATCGTACGTCAATGTTGGAGTTGCTGATGTTCCTCTTTTCGATCTTGGTGTATGCCTTACCAAAGAAGCCGATGATCACATCAAGAAGGTCGTCGAAGAAATATCCGATCAGTGCGAACGGCCAGAAGATGACCCAGCTTGCAATGCGGCTCTTGTTCTCTTTCCAGTTGATGAGGTCGGGATGGTAGTGAAGGGTCCGGCGAATATGTGTGACAAGACACTCCGGTGTCACTCCCTTGTCTAGATCACTCGCCATTGCTTCGATTCTCTCCGGGTCCTTGCGGACATCATCTGGCAAGGTTATTTTCCCCGCAACCCTTGTTGTCTCTTCTTGGTCTTCCCAGCGAGTTGTTCGAAGTTCGTGGCTTGCTTCCTTCATGGCGCAAGAAATATCTTTTTGGACATCTGCGAGTGTTCGCTTTACGTAACGATCCCATTTGAGAAACGATACGAAAACCCCAACAGGAAAAAACCAGAGAATGATCCAGTGCCAGTAGAGCGTGACGAAGGCAACGACATCAAACCCCGTCAAAAAGTGCGCGACGAGAAAGAATGCGATGATCGACAACGCACCTATCAGTCCGTATCCACTACGGACTAAGAAGATCCCTAGGCCTGCCTCAATGAAGAGCAACACCCAGAACCAGATGCTCAGTCCGGCGAACACACCTGCGCCAAAAGAGGGGACGTCCACGGCTTTCTCCTTTACGGTTGTGAATAGAGTACTTCTATTGGGGATAATGCACGTTTTTTGTTGTTTTGTCAAGGATCTTTTTTTTGTTGTCATTTCTTCACTTCATTACTATGCTGAAGGGCATGCACAAGATTCGGCAGATCGTCGGCATTGACGAAGTGGGGCGCGGACCACTTGCGGGCCCCGTTGCTGTCTGCGCGCTCGCCGCATCTCCGGCGATGGTCAAAAGTTTCGTGCAGATCAGGGAGTCAAAACAACTTTCTCCGCGCGCGCGTGAGGAATGGTATGCGCGTTTGTTTCACGCGCGAGGGCCTGAGCTTTTGTTCGCAACCTCATTTGTCTCCGCGTCGGTCATTGATCAAAAGGGGATCAGTGCGGCGATACGACTCGCGCTCGCTCGTTCACTCGCAAAACTTTCCCTTGACCCTGGTACGGTCGAAGTACTCTTGGACGGTGGATTGCGTGCCCCGAATATCTATGCGCACCAAAAGACCATTATTCACGGCGACGCGCAAGAGACCGTGATCGCCATGGCTTCTGTTGTCGCCAAGGTGCTTCGTGACCGGAAAATGTCGAAAGAAGCACTCAGTTATCCTCAGTACGGATTTGAGCGTAATGTGGGCTATGGGACGGCCGAGCATATTCATGCGATTGCAAAACACGGGCTTTCCCCCTTGCACCGTAGGACATTTTGTGCCAATTTCCTCAACGCGAAAAAGTGACCCACCACCCGCTTGCTATTTTTAGGCTTTTGCGTATACTGTTGGAATTATGGTTGTAAGAATGCGACACACAAAGGGCCACACGGCGAACCGTCGTTCACATCATGCACTCAAGGGTGCACGATTTGTCGTCTGCGAAAAGTGCAATAAAGAGCATTTGATGCATCGTGTTTGCGGAAATTGTGGCACCTATCGCGGCCGTGAGGTCGTCGATACGATGAAGAAAACACTCCGTGTAGCAAAGAAGGCGGAGAAGAAGGGCGTAGAGGCCGCCCCCGCGGAGGAAGTGAAGGAGACGAAAGAAAAGAAGAAGGAGACAAAAAAGAAAGAAGAAAAAGCAGCCGAATAGGCGAAAAGAACGATCCGAACAAAACGGGTCGTTCTTTTTTCCTTGACCTGAAAGGGTAATTTACCTATACTGCTTTCTGTAGGATCTTCATCATATGGCAAATCGGCACCTTTCACGCAGTATCGTATTGCAAACCCTTTTTGAATGGGACTTCAATGGTCGCAACCCCTCAGGTGTCGAGGAGGTCATTGCGCGCAATGTTGCCGAGTTTGCGCCCGGACTCAATGACAATACATTCATCGAGACGTTACTCAAAAACGTTCTCGCCAAGCAACCCGAACTCGATCGCATCATCGAAAAGGCCGCCCCTGCGTGGCCTATTGACCGTATCTCCGTTGTCGACCGCAATGTGCTTCGTATCGGCCTCTGTGAGCTTCTTTTTGGCGATCGCGGTGAGGTTCCTCCCAAGGTTGCGATCAATGAGGCGATCGAGCTTGCCAAGACCTTTGGTGGCGAAAACAGTGGCAAATTCGTCAATGGTGTCCTGGGGGCAGTCTACAAGGAGATCGGCGAGCCGGGGAAGGACGAAACGACCCAGCCTCGAGAGCGTCGTGCTCAGCAGGTCGTTGACCCCGCGACACTTCCTGTCGAGCGTCTGGGTGGCGCGGTGGTGTACTCGCGCACCGGGGGGGAGATCTATCTTGCTCTCGTACATGACATCTTTGGACACTGGACACTCTCGAAGGGGCATATGGAAGAAGGAGAGACTCCCGAGAGCGGCACTGTTCGTTTGATCAAACAAGAGATTGACGCCACTATCGTGATCGAAGAAAAACTCGGTGAGAATGAATACATCGCCTCGCATCCCGAGAACGGCAAGATCCGCAAGCATGTGACCTATTTCTTGGCGGCGGCACCGCTTGAGGCGCTTGCGCTTGAGGAAGGGAAGGGTGGACTCGATGACGCACGATGGTTCAAGGCGTCCGAGATCGTTGATCTCAATATCTACGACGACATTCTTCCGATCATTACGAAGGGTTTGACGATCATCATGCAGAAGGCTGCGTGATCACCCTTTTTTCTTCGAGATCAAGTATTCGTTGTACGCTATGGATATTTGACCACGTGCGCGCGCCGCTTGTCAAAGTTGGTTGGATTTGTTAGTCTTTTTTGTAAGGACCTTTCTCAAAAACACTCCCTTATCATTATTTTGAGTGCTTTTGAGAATGGTGCTCCACATCATGGAACACTCCACTTTCGATTATGAGCAATTTGCGGCACGTATCGGTGTCGCGTTCAAGGACATCACCCTGTTGCGTGAGGCCTTCACACATCGTTCGTACTTGAATGAACACCGTGGGACGGGGATGCGTCACAACGAACGTCTCGAATTTCTTGGTGACGCGGTACTCGAACTTGTCATCACTGAATATCTCTTTGCGCAATATCCCGAAGAGCCGGAAGGAAGACTCACGGCATATCGTTCCGCACTCGTGAATACCAACTCCATCTCCGATGCCGCGACCGAGTGGAATATGAACGAATACCTCTTGCTTTCGCGCGGGGAGTCAAAGGATACCGGGCGCGCGCGACAATATATCTTGGCGAACACATTTGAGGCGGTGATCGGCGCGATCTTCCTTGATCAGGGTTACGATATCGCTCGCGACTTCATCGGCAAAAGCCTTTTTAAGCGCCTCGACGATATTGTGGGAAAGCGCCTTTGGCAGGATGCAAAAAGTCGTTTTCAGGAGGAAGCACAGGAGCGGATCGGAATCACTCCAAATTATGTGGTCACCAAGGAATCGGGCCCTGATCATGACAAAAGCTTTGAAGTGGGCGTGTACGTGGGAAGTGACTTGATCGCAAAAGGACACGGTCGCTCCAAGCAAGACGCGGAGCAAGTGGCGGCTCAGGCGGCGCTTGGTGTGAAGGGGTGGGGAGTGTGAATTGCTCCGCTCTCTTTCGCGCATTCTTGTGCTAGAATAGAAGGATAATGCGCCTCAAGCGATTGGAGATCTATGGATTCAAGTCTTTTGGAAGAAAGGCGACTTTGGAGTTCAACTCGCAGATCACCTCGATCGTCGGACCGAACGGTTCCGGCAAATCCAACGTTGCCGAATCGATCCGTTTTGTTCTCGGCGAGCAATCCATGAAATCCATGCGCGGCAAGCGTGGAGAAGATATGATCTTCAACGGCTCTCAGTCCGCTTCTCGCGCCAATCGCGCCAATGTCACGATCGTCTTTGATAATTCAAAGCGTGAATTCGCGCTTGATTTCGACGAGGTCGCGATCGCGCGCGAGGTCTATCGCGACGGCTCCAATCAATACTTCATCAATGGTTCGCAAGTGCGCTTGCGTGATGTTTTTGAACTTCTCGCGGCGGTGCATATCGGCGCGTCGGGTCACCACATGATCTCTCAGGGTGAGGCGGACCGTATCTTAAACGCCAACCCCAAGGAGCGCCGCGAGATGCTCGAGGACGCGCTCGGACTCAAGGTCTACCAGTACAAGCGCGCTGAAAGCGAGCGTCGTCTGGAGCGTACCGAAGAGAACATGAAAGATGCTGAGGCACTGCGTCGTGAGATCGCTCCGCATTTGCGCTTCCTCAAGAAACAAGTGGAGAAGGTGAACGAAGGGCGTGCGCTCCGTGATCGCCTTATCGGACTCTATCGCGAGTATCTCGAGCGCGAAGAGGTCTATCTTGGACGAAAAAGGGAAGAGATCGCGGAACGACGCAAGGGTCCGGCGCAAGAACTTGCCGATCTTAACATCAAGATCGCGTATTCGCGAGAGCTTTTGGCACGCGAGAGCGTAGGGGACGAAAAGAGTCGTCAGCTTCTTGAAGTGGAAGCAAAGTTGCGCGACGTGCGCCGTCGCCATGACGAACTTTCTCGCAATGCCGGGCGTATCGAAGGAATGATCGAGTACGAGGAAAAGCAGCTCAAAAAGAAGCAAGAATCACTTGCCCATCAGGAAGATATTCCGGTACGTCTCGGCGAAGTGGAGATCGTGCACGCCGATGCGGATGCCGACCTTGCTGAAGGATTGCGTTCCGACGATATGGGGCACGTGAAGTGGCGCATTGAGAACGCGCGAGGAAAGCTTCGCGGCTTTATCGAGGAAAGAAAGATACAGGCGGGTCAGCGTGCACTCACCGAAGAGGATTTTCGAGAATTAGAACAGTTGAAAAAAGAGAAAATTGAGATCGATCGTGCCGCGCAAGGAGTACTCGAAGAATCTCGCGCGATGGAGATTGAGTACCAAGAAGTGAAACGTTCCATCGATGAAGAAAAAGAACGTTCTCGTGATACTGAACGCGCACTCTTCGAGATGATGTCGCGTCGCGGAGAACTCGAAAGCACGCTTGATCGTATTCGTCTCGATGAAGAGAACACTACTCGTGAATCCCGCCGCCTTGAGGAGGAATTGACAGAAGCGGGTGTGCTTCTCGGTCGTGCGGTACTCGACTATTCTCATGTTTCGCTTTCTGTTGACGAGGTCATGCACGAACCGCGCGAGATGCAAGAATCACGCCGGAGAGAGATCGAACGGGGCAAGATCCGCCTTGAGGATATTGGTGCCGTTGGTGGCGATGATGTGGAGAAGGAATACAAAGAGACCGTTGAGCGCGATGAGTATCTCGAGAAAGAGATCGCGGATCTCGTCGCGACACAAGAATCCTTGCGTCAATTGATCCTCGAGTTGAACGAGAAGCTCGATCAGGAATTTCGTGACGGTGTCAAAAAGATCAACAAACAATTCAGCGAATTCTTCACGCTCATGTTCGGAGGAGGTGTCGCGGAACTCTTTGTTGTGAAGATCGAGAAGCGCAAGCGTCGCGATACGGACATGGACCTTTCAGACGTGCCCGGCGAAGCGCTTCCCGACGAAGATGAGGGAGATGAAGAGGGGGTTGATATTGCCGTCTCTCTTCCGCACAAGAAGATCAAGGGACTTCAGATGCTCTCGGGGGGTGAACGTGCTCTTACTTCCATCGCGCTTCTTTTTGCGATCTCACAGGTCAATCCGCCGCCTTTCATGGTGCTCGACGAAACCGACGCCGCGCTCGACGAGGCCAATAGCCGCAAGTACGGCGACATGATCGAAAATCTCGCCAAGCTCTCTCAGCTCATGGTCATCACACACAACCGCGAGACCATGTCGCGCGCGGGAACACTCTACGGGATCACGATGGGGTCCGATGCGGTCTCCAAGGTTCTCTCGATCTCCTTCGAAGAAGCCGAAGTGGTCGCGAAGTAGGGAAGGTGAATAATTTGACTTCAGAATATTAAAAAGGGGGACAATGTCGTTGACGTATACCCCGGGTGCGGTAGGATGAAATGAGGAGTGTTGTTTTACAAAAGGAGGGTAGCATCATGCTCAAGCGTGTCACTGCGGGTCCACCGCAAACATCGTTCTGGGATTCTTGGTTCAATCTGTGGGACGTGAGCCGTCAGTTCGGGGCTCTCTTTCTTGTCCCGTTTCAAGTTGGCGAGGGCGTGGCGCACGCAATGCGTCGTTCCGCTCGTATGTCTCAAATCGATGTGGAGTGGAACGGAAATGTTGCAACGATCAAGCGGCTCGCCGAGGTCGCTCATACCCCGCGGAAGTATTCCGCGAAGGTTATCGTGCTTCGCACGACTTTTCATACTCATTGATCCGACATCGGATCCGCCGGAGTCTCACAAGACTCCGGCTCTTCATTTCTTTTTTACAGGTTTGTGTTTGCCCCCATGAAAGCAAAGCAGTTGGCTCACTTGGGGTCACAGACAAAAATGGCAATGCTTTCGCATTGCTCATGTTTTGTATCTGTGACCCCACGGGGAATCGAACCCCGATTTGTACCGTGAGAGGGTGAGGTGCGGCCATGTGGGAACCCATTCTGATGGGTGCCGCACCGCAAGACCTTTTGAGATATTTTCTGAAATATCCAAAAGGTGTACTGCCGCTGTAAGCGGACGTCCTCCTCATGGTTCGGTGCGCTTTCTTGCGCGATTCATATCAGGTTGATCTTCCGCCGGTGGTGATGATACACAAAACCCTCTCCGGAATTTGGGAGAGGGCTCTGTGTATCATTGGTGACCCCACGGGGAATCGAACCCCGATTTGTACCGTGAGAGGGTACCGTCCTAACCGTTAGACGATAGGGCCATTACGGGAACTCACACAGATTATCTCATTTTTTCGTCATTGTCCAGATTTTTTCGAGAGAGCATGATGTTAAAAAAAGAGCCCGCATTGTGCGGGCTCGGGTGGGAGTTGGTCGAATCAAATCCCCGGCTTGAGCTCAAGCATCTCATCTGGACTTGTTCCGATCTCGTTCATGTGTAGACCACCCTTGCGAAGGTCGTCGAGCAGTCTGTTCATGTAAAAATCGAAGAGTGGGGTACTCTTCCTCAGATACCCCAGGGCTTCTTCAGCCCTTTTCTTGTAGTATCTCCGCTTCTCCTCCAGCGAGGGGTTGCTCTTGAGAAAAGAAACTTCATCCCATACCAGCATGGCGATCTCCTTGTGGTGTACAGCTATTTTACAATTGTATCATCTATTTAATAGTATGTCAATTTGTCGTAAGGTACATTCAATAATTAATTGTTGAACTCGGACAGAGTCTTATTGCACACCAGCGCGTTGCGTGAGCCTCTTTTCTGTCACTTTCTTGGTGTATCTGTTAAAGTGGGTCTATGAAAAGACACATCGACCAAGAGAAAGAGGTGCTCCGTACGTGGATCGAGATCGATCGCGTGGCGGCACGTTCAAACATCAAGGCATTCCGCGCGGCACTCCCGAAAGGTATGCCGATACTCGGTATCGTGAAGTCCAACGCCTATGGCCATGGTCTGGTCGATTGGAGCATGATCCTTCAGGAGGCGAAAATCGACTGGCTCGGTGTTGATTCGCTCGTTGAAGCCGAGACGCTTCGCAAGCGGGGGGTCAAGGTGCCGATCCTTGTGCTCGGGTATACGCTCCCCGCATTGCTTTCTCGCGCGCGTACACGACGTGTTGCGCTCACGATCTCTTCCTTTGAGCAACTCGAGCACATCGCGCGACTCCCTCGTTCGTCGTCCCCGCTTCGGATCCATATCAAAGTTGACACCGGCATGCATCGTCAGGGATTTTTGTGTAAAGACGCTCCGAAGCTTCTCGCCCTCCTTGCGGAAAAAGACATGAAGGGGCGTTTTGTTGTTGAAGGTTTGTATACGCATTTTGCAAAAGCCAAGGATCCTCGCGATCGGGATATGACCAAGCGTCAGATCACGGAGTTCGAGGAGTGGCGTGCTCTTTTTGCACAATACGGAATGAAGCCGATCGTACACGCGGGAGCGACAAGCGGCGCGCTACTTTTTCCCGCCTCGCACGGCGATATGGTGCGTATTGGTGCCGGGCTCTATGGAATCTGGCCTTCACGCGACACCGAGCGCGCAAAGGGAAAGCAGATGACACTTCGCCCCGCGCTGTCGTGGTGTGCGCTGGTGAGCGAGGTCAAGACAGTCAAAAAAGGCGAGCGGGTAGGGTATGATGGCACCGAACTACTCCATCGTGACACTGTGATCGCGATCGTTCCTGTCGGTTATTGGCACGGATTTTCCCGTGCGCTTTCCGGAAGGGCACGCGTGCTTATTCACGGCAAATTCGCGCGTGTCTTGGGGAGAGTCTCGATGAATATGATCACCGTTGATGTGACCGATATTCCGCGCGTTGCGGTGGGAGATGTTGTAACACTCATCGGGCGAGATGGCAAGGAATCCATCCTTGCGGACGAACTTGCTGCTCTTTCGGGGACGACACACTACGAATTCTTGACTCGACTGAACCCTCTCATGAAGAAATTTTTCGTATGACTTTCATTCTCCCTCGTTCGCTTGCCTTTTTTCCGTGTTTTTGGTAGTCTGCTACTACCGATAATTTGATCAATATGTCTCAAGATAGTCTCATCCAGCTGCGCAACAAATCGACCGGTCAGGTGTATTGGACGCGCAAGAACAAGAAACTCGTGACCCGCAAGATCGAGCTCAAGAAGTACGATCCCAAGACCCGCAAGCACGTCACCTTCAAGGAATCGAAGAAGTAAGAACAAGAACACTCCGCTCCCGGAGTGTTTTTTTGTTTCCCTCGCACCCTTTTCTCTCACGGTGCTTCATGCTACTATGGAGTCCGTGCCGAGGATATTTCGGCACAATGTAGGGCCTATAGTTTAATGGTAGAACTTCAGTCTCCAAAACTGATGGTCGAGGTTCGATTCCTCGTGGGCCCGCCAAGTCGAGCGCAGTTATTGCGCTCGAGACGCGTCGAAAGTAAGAAGACAGAAAAGATCCATCGGAAGGATTTTAGCTTGCGAAAATTTTATATTTATCGCGAGATTTTTGTGATAAAATACACATGTGACGATACATGAAAAAACACAAAAACTACGACAACGTGTCATATCCATAATGAAAAAGCAAGGGTATGTTGTACGAGCTGATGCTTTTTTTCTTCCAGATTCTGAACGAGAGACGCGCCGACGGGCTCATAATCTAGCGAAGGCAGAAAGAATCATTGAGAATGAAACACTTATCATCGAGCAAAGCAATCTCATATTGAGACACATGGTAGATGGTAAAGATATTAACGTTGAAAAGATCGACCCCATCCTTATAGAAGTGAAACCTGGAACTAAATGGGAGACAATCTTTCGTTGGTGGAATTTAGTCTGGTGGAGTCTTCCGTACGAGAGACCGTTTGGTAGACAATTTCGCTATTTGGTTTGGGACAAACACCATAACGCACCGATTGGATTAATCGGACTTCAAAGCCCGATTCTTAATTGGGGTGTCCGTGATTCATATTTGGGCATTACGGCAAAAGATCGTGATTACTGGGTTAATCAGTCACTCAATGCACAGAGGTTGGGTGCACTTCCTCCTTATAATAATCTGCTTGGTGGCAAACTTGTTGCCTCGATGATGACGACCGACACAATCCGCAAGGCATTTCATAGAAAATATTGCAACAAGGAAACAGAAATGATGGGAAGAATTTTGCCCCCCAACCTGCTTTTTATAACGACTACTGGTGCGTACGGAAAAAGTAGTGTTTATTCACGCCTTAAGATGAATGGGGTAGAAATCGCTAAATTTGTTGGGTACACAAAAGGTGTTGGTTCTTTCCATATTCCAAATTTTTTATATGAAGATCTGCTTGATTTTTTAAGATTTAAAAAAATAAACACACAGCGCGGTTCAGGTACCGGTCCCTCAAGAAAAATAAGATTGATCCAGGAAGCCCTTCAGCTTTTGGGATTTCGTGATGGAATTAATCATAGTGTGAAAAGATCACTATATATCTTTCCTTTTGTATCAAATCTTGAAGAGGTTATACAAAGTAACAGAAAACCCAAGTGGATCAGAAGGGGTGTTTCTCGGGTTTCGGAGTTCTGGAGAGTTCGGTGGGCTATTCCACGTTCGTTAAGCGACAAGAAATATCTTGAATTTGATAAGATAAAATTCGTTGACGATGCGTTAAGGGAGGTCGATGAGTGTAGTCGAATTTTTAAGACACACCAGAAATGAACAACGACGGACAACACTACGCTCACCTCCCAGAAGAATTACTTGGGAAAATACTTGAGAGTATTCCAAATACCGTTAATAAAATGAACGGGATGTTCGATATACAGGATGAGCCAATTAAAGCAGGGATAGACGATCTGAGGGGACGCGGAATGATTGAGAAGCTAACATCTACAGATTATTCCAACTCCCTAATGGCGGCAGATGGTGGGATGATTCTTGAAAAAATGACGGGCACAGATTTACTACTTGCTGTTGCTGTCGGAGTAGAGGGGTTATCAGAAGATAGTACACAAAAGTGGGGCGCAGAAGGTAATCAGTATTACCAGTGGCAAACTGTCCTCCCTCATGACGAAGCAAACGCGCGACTTCTTCAGGGCGTCATGTTTCTGATGGAGTTAAGTGTTTTGGCCAATGCTGAGCACGAGATCAGAATAATGGACGGCACCCACTTTACACCGATCATAAAAATAAACAGTCTTTTGTCAGCGGACGGGGAGAAGGCCGGTCCAATATACACCGAAGCACTGAGAGATTTTCTTAGAGAAACCTACAAAAAGATCATTCCCGATATTCCTGACATAATAAAAGCTGCATTTGGTGATGACAAAATTGTCGCTCTCGCTAAATACAGTTCATCTCGAGATGTTATCGATGCGTTCCTTTCGGTCCACAAAATTAACCTTGATGATAAAACGTTTTTCTCCCTCGCACTTGCCCCAGATGAATATCTCAAGCCACTTTCCGTGGGGCAAAGCGAAGAGGAGCGCAGAAAAACTTGGGATGACCTGAGGATCAACTCAAATTTAGAGCTACTAGACAATGAACAAGAGTTACTCAACAAAGCACTTGTTGAGGCAATCAACCCAATCAGAACTAGGGACAAATTTACTGGGAAAAGTAAGTTGTCTGAGATATTCTATACCTACTACAAACCTTATGAAGATGGGCCAGCATATAAACTAGAGATCAAGAGGTCACTTGCGGAAGACAAGAAACGACTGGAAAAATATTTGTTCAGCATAAAACGTCAAATAGTATTTCCTGAAATCCGCGAACCATACCCACAGTACCTTGTTGATCTTATGGCAAAAAATGTTGCGGGTGGTATGTTTGCGATACAAGAAGCAATACGTCTTTCGCCCGACTTAAAACTAGATAAAGGAAAGTTTAATCTATTATTCAACTATCGCACATAACATATGTCTGAAACCAAAACCCTCTCGCAAGAAGTTTTAGAAAAAATTAAGGATCCGGCAAATATTGCGATGGGCATAACCGGCTCACCGAGCAACACACTTGAGGTGATCATTGATATTACAGAGGTTACAAAAACTGATCGAACACTCGGACAGATGGTATATGTTGTTGTGGAAGAAGACGCAAGAAATGTTTTGGTTATCGGGCAGATTATCGAAATAGAAACAAAAAATAGATGGCATGAAGATCCCGCATTTAAGGGTGTGATAAAGAGGCATGGAACCCTCCCTCATTTAAGCGGAGCGGCGGACAATAGAATTGCTACGATAAGTGTTCAGGCATGCTACGACCTTGGCAAAGATGATCCCGAGGGATACATCCTTGGCACCTCTCCATCCACGGGTGTAAAAGTATACAAAATGAATAATACCGTCATGGATGCCCTCATGGCGGGTCACCTAAAGGCGATAACTTATATTGGCAAGGTTTATGGTACAAATGTTGATCTCCCGTTTTGGTTTAAACATTTTGACCGCACCGATGAGGCCAATGAAGAGTACGGTGCAAGTGATGCCTACCATATTGGTGTTTTTGGAAAGACTGGCTCTGGAAAGACAGTTACTGCGTCGATGATGTTGTTGGGATATGCGAAAAACAAAAGCAACATAAGTATCTTGGTTCTTGACCCTCAAGCACAATTTTACCTCGACAAGGATCTTCTGCCATCTGGTAAGAGCCTCAAAGCAGAAGTCGAAAAGACAATGAAGTATGAAAAATATAAAATCCTTGAAGATATTTGTCTGCCAGGTGATGACACCGACTTGTTCGCAGATTTGTTGCTAAGCAACGGATTTATACAAAAGGCATTTCAACACTACTCCGAAGAAAAAATGGATCTGACTGCTGAGGCCATAGCGGGCTATCTTTCGGGTCGTTTGAATCAACCAGCTTTTTCTTTGAGTACATTGCCGAATAAGCTTGATCTGCTTAAAGAAATGTTGAAAAGGTTTGTAACCCCAACAGGCAAAGATGAGGAGAAAGAGGGTTTTTCCAAGTACGTCATGGATATTTATGGAACAAAGCCCACGCGAGAAAAAATCGTCAGAAAAATGAATACTGTTCTTGAGACGATTGACCACGATGACGACCTGAAAGGCAAATGGAATTCTACTCTCGAGTTGTTTTCTTCTAAGAGAAGTGATGGGAGCAATAAAGTGCCAATAAGTGAAATTGTGCAGAAAACTGTTTCTGAAAATGGCAACTTCATAGTTTTGGATCTAAGCCAAAAGGCTGGTGATATCGAGAACGAAAATCTGCAAGCGAGGTTTGTAACGCTTATTGAGCACGCGATTGTTGAGGCGGGGGCAAACTATTATGCACATAGCAATAAGAAGGCAAACTGTTTAATTGTCATGGATGAAGCACATCGGTTCATTTCCAGCGACTCAACTGACGAAAAAATAAAACAGCTAACAAAAGACATTGTTGGATCTGTTCGCACTACTCGGAAATATGGAATCGGATACATGTTTATCACCCAAACGGTTGAATCACTTGATGATGAGATCATTCGCCAAATGAGAATCTTCGGATTTGGCTATGGTTTAACCTCCGGTCCGGAACTAAAAAAAGTGAGTGAAGTAATAAATAACAATGCGGCATTACTACTTTATAAATCGTTCATTGACCCAAGCAGTAATGGGAAGTTCCCGTTTATGTTCTTTGGTCCAATATCGCCGCTTTCTTTCACGGGATCACCTCTTTTTATTGAGGTGTACAAAGATTTTTCTGATTTTAAATAGACAAGACAATCTGTTTATTTCTGAGGATTATCTTGCTTTTTAAGCATCCCAACAACACCCGCTTCTCAATGTCCTGCCCATCTCGCAGGATGTATTTTGCGTAATTTCGAATATCAATATCTTTGACAACGATTTTCTCCCTGACCCCGAGCACTCCTTGTTGGAATTTTTTGATACGCTCAACCTCGCTCTTGATTTTCTCTCTGATGCCGATTTCGTCGATGTCGATGGTGTCGAGCATTTGTTCAAACTGCTTGATTAACTCCTTCTCCTCGAGATACCCGCATTTACACTCTTTGTCTCGAATTTTCGTACAGCCGTAATAGACATAACGGTGTACATTCCCGTTCTGTTGTTTCTTAAATTTCTCGTCGGCGGTGATGCCTGATCCACATAGCCCGCAGGTCATCATCTTGGTGAATGCGAACTCCTTGCTTTCAGAACGAATGATCTGACTTTTCACTTGCGCTTGAACGAGATCGAAGAGTTCTTTAGTGATAAGCGGTTCATGTTTTCCTGTATACCAATTGCCACTTTTCTTTGGATATTCAAAAACGCCGTAATAGAAATGGTTACTCAGTAGCGCATAAATATTTCCGAGCGAAAGATGCTTATGTCCCGCGGCGGTACGAAAGTTAAGATCGAATTTGAGCCAGTGATAGATCTTTCGCCCGCTCCATTTCTCGTATGCGACTTTCTCAAACATCTGCTTAATCACTGGTGCACGTTCGGGATCAATAAGCGTTTCGCACTTGCGATCAGTCCGCTTTTCTTTCAGGTATCCTGTTGGTGCAGGATTGGGCCATAATCCCATTTCCACGCGTGTCCTCAGCCCGCGCTTCACATTGATACTCTTGTTGTCGTTCTCAAGCTTTGCTTGGGAACAGAGAATCATGAGGAGGAATTTCTCATTTGGGGAATTTTTGAAATGCTGCCCATACGTCCGTATTTCATGGAGTAACTGCTGATCCATGAGATCAACGACTGAACCAAGGTCTCCCGCGTTACGACTTAATCGATCAGGTGCCCATGTGAGGATACCGTTATATCGTCCTCTGCGAATGTCTTCCAAAAGTTCCTTGAAGACGGGTCGCTGTCCTGAATCTTTTGCGGAGTGTGACTCTCGGCGAATATCAATGATCTCAAGTCCATCCCGTTCCGCAATCTGAAGCATTTCTTTCACTTGTGAATCAATAGATAGTGCTTGCTTTTCGTCGGATTCGGTTGATTTGCGAGCATAGAGGCAGTATTTGACCTTCACCGCTTCGGTGATCTTCGGGCTACTAAACTGGGCAGTGGTAATTTGTGTTTCCATGGCACCCATCAATGCCAGAAACTGGGCTTTTGCTAAGCACGGAGTGTTGGCAACATGTTGACAGTATCGCTTAGCAGATCATTGTGTTGGCGATAGAATCAATGGACTAATAACGGCCTTGGCGTTATTATTGTAAGACAATCGAATATCGAAGTAGCCTAAACCTTCCAGTAATGGAGGGCATGGCGAAAAATACCGCTACAGTGTAAAAAACTCCTCGTCCGGAGTCACTGTAGCGGTCATACCTCGAAAGAGGGATGGGTAGGCGAAAGCCTATCGCAACGGGCGGGGAGCTTTTTGCAAACCGCTTGAATTAATAAGTTATAAAACCGCTACAGTGCTTATGGATAATAGTTTAGACAATACACCTTCTCCACAGAAGGCATGGCACAAGAGACCAGTTGGTATCATTTTTATTTTTCTGCTCTCGTGGATTGTTATGAGTATTCAGTTTGGTGGAGATAAGACAGGAACTCCTGTAACACAAACAGGAACATCAGCGAGTGTGGCACCTGCTCCAAAGCCGATTGATCCCGCTGTTCTCGAGGCCAACAAAAAAGAACTCACTGAATTGAAGAATAAGTTTAGCTACGAATATGATGAATTCGATAAAATAGGATGGTACAAAGCAAAGACACAAGTCGTCGATCATACCTGGGACGAGAACCTATTAAAGGTATATGTGAACAACACTGGATATTGCTACCTTGCTGATCAATATTACGGAGACAACTGGATTTTCCATACTCGCGTGGAAGTGAAAATTGGCGATACTATTTATAAATCGGAAGATATTCCTTCTTATGACCCCAATAATAAACATGAGAATTCAAGTGGAAGTGTTTGGGAGACGATCAGTTATACTAAAGGAAAAGATAATGGAATCATAAAGGCCATAGCTGAAAGTGGAGACGCAACTATTCGTGTTCGGTTCACTGGTGATCAAATGTCCCGAGATTTTACTCTGTCAAAAAGAGACCAGCAGGCTATCAAGGATGCATATCGACTTTCCGAACTCTTGAAGAAGTGACAGGGAAGAGTCTTCGAGATTGTTAAATATGAGAGTTGAGTACCCACCAGTTGGGCCCTGTTTTCATGCGGATTTTTTTAGGGAAGATACTCCGTTCACGGAAAATGTTCTGTGAATACTTATCCACAGATTATGCACAAAAAAATCGAAAATCTGCAAAAACTTTATCAAAATTTTATCTCCAATATGTTCTAATGAATTCAGCTACCTTGGAGGGAAGCATGTTGTGTCTCTTTAAATTAATAGGGAGGGATAATTCTTTTCTTATGGAAATGGGAAAAATTTTCGGCATGTGGGGGCGTGTATTATTTTTTCTTTTACTCATTGCGCTACCTTCGTTGGCGAGCGCAACAAACAACGATCCGTTTCGATCGGGTCGTGAAGCTGTAAATCCAAAACCCTCGATCGGATTATCTCAGTCTAGTGGGGCGATGACGTACAGTTACCCACTCATAATTCCTCCTGGTCGAAATGGTGTTCAACCAGATCTCTCCCTTTCATACTCTAGTGCCGATAAACGTCAAGATAGTCTCTATGGTTATGGTTGGTCACTAAATCTCCCATATATCGAGCGTACCAACAAGCTTGGTACAAATAACTTTTACAACCAAGACCGAGACCATACTTTTTTCACCTCCTCGATGTCTGGTGAATTACTCCCAGTGAAAAGCACAGTCCCTATTGGTGGAGGGTTCCTTGGCGCAAGTCAGGTTACTCCATTCATGCCCGATATTCTCCTTGGTGCAGATAATCTCTCGTATTTTGCATCAGATACTCCAGTTGCCGCAGGTGACCTTCGAGAAAAAAAATCTGGAAAAGCTCAATCAAGAAATTTTTCAACACGGAATCCGATTGCCGATGGGGAAAACATTATTAATTCGATAATGTATTCTCCAGAAAAGATACTTCACACATTTGTATATCATCCAAACGAAGAGATGGAATTTCGTGCATCTCAAGAACAGGCAGCGAACGATTTCAGTATTCCTGTGCAAGGTTTTGATTCTCCAAAAACACCTATCGCAAGTGGGGATTTTGAAACTGAAATTATGAGTGAACGAACAGAACGCAGTCAAAAATATCTTGTTCAGCGAGATGGAAGTTTGTCATATGTTTACCATCTTTTTGCTTCACCTGTGTTTTACAAGAATTCTGCGACCGGGCTCTTTGATGAAATAGACACAAGTATAGAAGAGGGTGTTGATACGTTTGTGATGTCAAAAGCCTCATACCACATTACTCTCGCGAAAAACTTGGATGTCGGAACTCCGTTCTTAATATTTGATCACGATGGACAAAAGCTTGATATCTCGACTCCAATGGCAAAAGAGAAAAAGCAGGATGTTGCGAAAAGAGCAGATGTTCAAGGTCCGGATTTAATCAAAAATCATCGAATTGCATATTCTGATATTTTCGGCAATGGAATTGGTGTTGAGGTAACCACTCTTGGTCAATCAGCAAAAGAAGATGTAGTTATTCAGAATCAAGATGTGCTCGGGGATCTCTCGGGTAAAGACTACGTTGAGTTTCCATTCGATGTGGACTCAGACACCTTGGCAACTATTACGTCAGATGGCTCTGTCCTCGACCGAAATGCAGATAGGGGTAACGAGATGGGTACCTCAACCTTTGGTCCCGAATCCCAGCCTGCCGCTGATTTGGCACAATCCTTAAAACCAATCACAACTTTTGTATCCTCATCAACTGTTGTGGTGACTGATGAACAAGGAGTCTCAACATATATCTACCCTCCTATAGTTGAAGATAGCTCGGGAAACATACAATCAATAGACATAGAGTACACGTTAACCAATAAGGGGTTCCGGATGACTAAAAGAGTCCCAGTGCAGTTTCTGTTGAGTGCGGTATACCCCATAAGAACTGACGCAACATTTTCTGTTATATCCGGCAGTGGTGATGGGTATACAAGAAGTTCTGCTACGTCCTGGTCAAGCGTACATGATGCAGTAACGACAAATAACACACTGGGTTACACAAATCCGACAATCCGGGCGGATAGTGCATATTCAGCTGGAACATATTATATTTCAAGATCATTCCTTCCTTTTGACACCTCCTTCCTTGGTAGTTCTGCAGTTATTTCTTCCTCAACTCTATACATTACACCTGATTCTCGTACGGTTGCAGACTCGGTTGCTCAAAATTACCTCGTTGTCGTGGGTCCTACTACACAGGCTGCAACGAGTTCATTGGTGGTTTCTGATTACAATAAGTGCGGGGCTACAACAAGTCCTGTACAGCTGTCGAGCAGATATGCATACTCGCAGACTTGGTCTCCTGGAACGGCAGTCGCTTTTCCGTTAAACGGAAGTGGAACATCCACTATTTCCAAAACAGGATACACTAAGCTTGGAATTCGCAGTGGTTTTGATGTGGAGAATGTTGCTCCGTCAGGAAATAATGTATGGACCTATGATTCCTATGATATGGGGATATACCAGCCATATTTAGCAATTGAGACTGCCGTGGTTGGTCCCCTTTCTCCCAGCTCGCTTCAGGTTGAGGGGCTAACCAATCCAGCGAATATTTCCTTAGCGAATCCTAGTTTTTCTGCTATCTTTCAAAGCACCTTTGCTACTGATACTGCGGTAGCGTATGAGATTCAAATAGCGACAAGCACAGATTGGACTAGTGTTTTTTGGGATTCTGCAAAACAAACCCTTTCCAGTTCAACCTCAAATGGACAACGTATTCCGAATATCTACTCTACTTCGAGTCTTCCAATTGATGGGGCAAAGTATTACTGGAGGATAAAGTTTTGGAATTCTACAAACATGGAAAGCCCCTGGAGTACGGGGTATGAATATTTCGTCATGCAAATACGAGGTGATTATATGGCGAAAGTTGATGATGGTGCATATATGAGGTACGCACTCCAATCTGATGGTTCGTGGGTGGCATACGATAAACGTGGCTGGAAGTACACGTTTGGTGCGTCCACAAACGGACGTTTAAATGACCCTAATGCGTCATCCTCGATTTATCGGTGGTATCTTGAGGAAATGGCTGATACAAGCGGAAATCGCGTATTGTATCGGTATCAAAAAGACCTTGGGCAGGTGTATCCGTACTTTATTGATTATACTGATCATCAAGGAGGACCGCTTGCAGAAATATATTTTACTACAAATTACCGAGGGAGTAGTCTTGATTGGGCAACTTCTTCAATATACGGTTTCCCAATCAATACTCGGAAGGTGGTTACCGATATTACCTCCGCAGTAAATGGAATTATTGTTCATCGATGGACTCCAGCATATACAACCGGAGATAATCAGTCGCGAACTCTGCTCAATTCTATTCAGGAAACTGGCTATAAAGACAGCGATGGGACTGGAGCACTTACACTTCCTGCGACGACATTCAAGTATCAAACGGGCACTTCTACTTGGACACAAGTAACTGATTCCAATTTATATCAAGTTGGATTTGATCTCACAAATACCACTAATGATGATAAGGGTTACCGACTCTTCGATGTAAATGGAGACGGACTTCCAGACTGGGTGAAAAGTGATGGCGTATCCCAAGCGGTGTACTTTAACACTGGCCGTAATTGGGGGACTGCAAGTTCTTCATGGAATATTCCACTTGCGTTTTCAGTCAATAATGTAGAACAAGGTGTTCGAGTGGTTGATGTGAACGGAGACGGACTCAGTGATATTATCGCTGCTAGTTCCAGCAGGGTTGTCTATATCAACAATGGTGTTTCCGGTTGGGTGGCTAGCACGAGCTTCACATTCCCGGTAAGCTTCGTTGATAGTCAGAATCGTGACCTCGGTGTTCAAGTTGTCGATCTCAACGGCGATGGTCTACCAGATGTTTTTCGTTCGTACTTTGCAAGCACCACAGGGACGAGTTCCGCAGTCTATGTCAATAATGGATTTGGTTGGATTCAAGATTCTGGTTGGAGCATACCAGAAGTGCTTATTAATGATCTCAAAGATAGCGCCGTGCGCATCTATGACTACAACGGTGATGGTCTTCCTGATCTGGTCTTCTCTCCTTATCCTTCTTCTGGAGCTGGTGGGCAACCTGTGCGTGTGTACTACAATACCGGCCGTGGATGGCAAAGAGATACAAATTCACTGACAGTACCATTTGCATTTGCGGATATTGCCACGACGATAGATTCAGCAGACAGAGGGATTCGTTTTGCAGATTTTAATGGTGATGGATGTGTGGATATTGCACAAGGACTCTCAAGTGTGCTGAAGGATATTCGTATGTCGAATTGCGGTTCAGGGTGGAACGTCGCAGTGCAAAATACGTTACCGGAATACTTCCGAGATAGCGCGAGTGATTATGGAGTCCGTATGGAAGATATTAATGGTGACGGACAACTTGACATGGTCCGTGGATATTTTACTGGAACAACCAGTATTCGGAAGGTGTATCTAAAAAACGGTAGCAACCCAGATCTCTTATCGGAAATCATGAATTCTTCTGGTGGAAAGATTAGGATAGGTTATCAGTCGAGTGCTCAGTATGTTGACGCAAGTGGGAATCTTGCAAATCCAAACTTACCCGTGATCATCCAGACTGTCCGCACGCTAACTACTGACAATGGTGCGTTTTTGTCGGTCCCTCAACGTATTATTGCAACAACGACATATGATTACCAGCGAGGCTTTTACTATGCTACCGCCAGTGATCCGTACTCAAGAGTGTTTGCCGGTTTTGGTTTGGTAGTCGAAGCAAAGCCCAATGGAGCTGCCACAAAAACATATTTCCATCAAGGTAATTGGAGTGATGCAAACAATGGTGAATATCTTGATCATATTTCAAAGGCGGGGAGAGCCTACCTTGTTGAGAGTATTGATGGTACAACGACAAGTTCGAAGCTGTATTCTCAAGTTATAACGAATTGGGGAAGATCCTCGTTCAGTGATGGGAGGAATTTCGTTCGTCCGTTACGAAAATTAGAACGCACTTATGATGGCGGAACAACTCCAAGAGATCACGGAATATCGTACGGCTATGATGACATGAACGGAAATCTTACTTCCATTTCGGATAGTGGCGAAGTAAATGGTTTTTCAAACGGGCAATATCTCGATAGCGGAGATTTTCTCACGGATTCACGGGTAACTACATACGCATATTCTTCAAGCTCGACACTGCCGGCAATGTCCTTGCCGCAATTAGAAGTCATTCAGGATCAGGGAAATAACGTCAAGCAGGAAACAAGATATTATTACGACAACATGGTCGGATGGGGTTACTTCACAAGAGGACTCCTGACACATATTGAACGACGTGTAAATTCACTCCACACAGCTACTGAAATCCGTGGGTATGATGACTATGGATTGTTGACCTCAATCACTGATCCCAAAGGAAATCCCACATATTACGGATATAATTCGTATCATTTATTCCCGACAACGATCACCAACGCGTTGAGTCAGACGAAAACGATCGCGTATGACTACTCATCTGGAAAGTCTACCGACACATGGGACGTGAATGGATACAATTGGCGAAATGAGTATGACAATCTCGACCGATTGATCAAAGAGTGGCGCCCAGATAATACTACCCCTACTTCGCTTGATGCTGTTCGTTCATACGCATATACAGACAGCACAACTACTCCATCTTCAGTCCGAGAACTTGATTGGGTGGATGCAGTGCCGAATCAGATCGATAATTACACTTATAGCGATGGTTTTGGACGCACGATTCAGACGAAAAGAGAAGCTGAATTACAGAATGGTTGGATCACGAATGATACACTCTATAATAATATTGGCGCTGTCTCTTCCTCATCGCTCCCATATTTTTCTGGTTCATCTGGGTGGAGTATTGCAACGAATACCGCATACTTGTACGTAAATAATTTCTACGACACGATGGGGCGTATCGCCACGGTAACGGATAGTGTGGGCACAACACAGACCGCATATGCGAATTGGAGAACACGAGTCACCGATCCATTGGGGAATAAGAAAGATTATTGGAACAACGCCTTCGGACAATTGGTAAATGTGGTGGAATATCCGAACGGGCCTGCAACAACCACGTACTCCTATAATCAACTCAGTAAATTAGTTAAGTTGACTGACGCGTCGGGGAATGTGCGTAATTTTACTTATGACATGCTCGGTCAGCTCATGAACTCGGAAGATCTTCATACGCAAGGAGATACCCTGTTTGGGAGTACGACTCGTGCATACGATGACGCGGGAAATCTTTCGACATATCGGAATGCTCGTGGAGACACAATTACCTATTCATATGATGTGCTTAATCGTCCCACCAGTGAGGACGCTACAAGCACAGCGGGTGTCGATATCTCTTATATCTACGATTCTTGTTATGGAGGTAAGGGTAAACTTTGCTCTGCAGTTCGACAGGGAAGTGCTACGACTACGTATGCCTATGATGGGTCTGGTCATGTGGCCACTGAGGCAAAACAAATCAAAGGTGTATGGGGGACCTCGACGTATACTTATATGTGGAATGGTAAGCCAGAGTTTATAACAATGCCTGACGGATTCCAGTTGTTTCATGCATACGATGCCGCAGGATATTTGACCGAAATAGATACACACGAGGCAACAGACACATACTGGTATTACTTACTTTGGAAAGAAGACTATTCCCCGACAGATCAGCCGACCGTGATTGGTTTGCATTATTCAGGATTCCCACTCTATGCCTCGTCCACTTACGATCAGGCTCATAATTACCGCCTCTCAGGGAAAAAGGTGCAAACGGGAAATGCAACGATCTACACTAATTCGAGTTATGTGTACGATGCACTTGGGCGAATCACTCAGTTCTCTGACACAGGTACTGCGGTGACAAGAAAAAATATTTCCTACGGCTACGATGCCCTCTCCCGTCTCACGAGCGCTTCGACAACCGCCACTGGATACAACCCTCCGTACAAAGAAGCTTTCACGTACGACAACCTCGGGAATCTGACGAATAAGACAGACACAAATTACGCAGGATACACGTACGATGGAACGGGTAGTTACAACTATGCAGGAACAGGCTATGCCAACCCAGATGCTCCTACAACGATGGGAAACTCCACATATACTTATGATGCGGATGGGAATGTTACTAGTATCTACACCACTGGCGTTGGTACTACAACTTATGTATGGGATCCATGGAATCGACTGAGTTCATCGTATTCGTCCTCAACAGGTACCACCACCTACGCCTACGACTACTCCGGCGCTCGCGTGTATCAAGCTGTCCCTACTGCCGCCTATACCGGAGCTACCACCACCCGCTACTTCTCTCGGTTCTACCGTGAAACCCCAGGAGGATATGTTCGGACACGCGATGTCTATGCGGGGGATACGTTCGTGGCAAGTCGAGAGCGTACGGGAACACAAACTGCATACAACAACTACATCACGACTGACCACCTCGGAGGAGTCAACCTCATCACCTGGAGTAATCACGCCTATCTCGCCGACCTCCTCGACCCCTATCCTTTCGGTGCAAACAGAGTCGCCAATCCTCCCGGTTCTGCCTTCGTGGAGCAAAAGAAGTTCATCGGACAGTACTACGACAACGCCACCAACCTTTCCTATCTCAACGCCAGGTATTATGATGGAAAGCGGGGACAGTTCATTTCAGAGGATCCAATGTTTCGAGGGGACCCGAATAGACAGCGACTCATGAACCCGCAAGAGTTGAATGCATACTCTTACGCGGCGAATAACCCAGTGAATTGGAGTGATCCGAGTGGGCGCATCACTCAAGCGCAGCAGATACAGACATTACAACTGCAGGTTCAATTACTTTCTACTATTGTTGCGCTCTATCAGACTGGTGCAACACAACAAGCTAATGGAGCCTATTCTCGTTATCAGAATATTGTTGGAAGCACAGGGTATATTAGTACGATGGGTTCGATAAATACCACAGGTGATAAAGTACAAACGTATTCCCAAGGAAGTGGGTTGCCAAACAAAATTGTTGATAAAGTGGTCACCCCACAGGGTGCAGCAGTATCTGGCGCAATAGGAGCGTTGGCTGCTGGCGGGGCAGGATATCTTCTTCTCCCGTCTGTTGCTCCTGCGATCGGGGCAGTTGGAGACGCAGCGGCGACAGGAAGGACACTCCAGAATGCAGGGAATGGTGCTAAATTATTGAAGGATGCAGGAAATGGTAGAACCATCGAAACCTTAGGGCAAGGGGTTGAAACAGCAACTCCAGATGTTGAAATCATGTGGGCGAACTTCAGGCAAACTGCTGGTTGGGTATGGAAGGGTGCTGCCGCTTTGATAACTGGTGGAGTGATAACGCAAAGATTATCCGATCCCGTCTCAAACAGAGAGGGAGTAGAGGGTGATTAAATTAGAAATTAACTAAGAAGTATAAATAATGAACACGGATATTGAATACGCAATCATCTTCTTTGTTCTTACGTTGTTGTGGTATTTTTCTTGGAAAAAAACAAGAGAAAAGTATTACTCTCAACTAGCCTCTATCACTGGAGTCATCACTGTGTGGAGTATTATAAGTTATCTCATGTTTACTTTTCATTTACCAGAAAAGATTAGGCTCTTGAATGATCAATTGTTTCGTTTTTCCTTAGTGTTAGGACTTATTTTAGTGTTTGCTTTATATTATCATTCAATAAAAAAACAGAAATAAATTCCAAGACAGTCCGGTCAACGTCTCACCCAACAAGTGGGCACGAAAGCGGCCACCACCACCCGCTACTTCTCTCGGTTCTACCGCGAAACTCCAGGAGGATATGTTCGGACACGCGATGTCTATGCGGGGGATACGTTCGTAGCAAGTCGAGAACGGACGGGTACCCAGACCGCATATAACAACTACATCACCACGGATCACTTGGGAGGAGTCAACCTCGTCACCTGGAGCAATCACGCCTATCTCGCTGACCTCCTCGATCCGTATCCCTTCGGTGCAAACAGAGTCGCCAATCCTCCCGGTTCTGCCTTCGTGGAGCAAAAGAAGTACATTGGACAAGTCGTCCCTCACTCTGTGGCACACGGGTTGTCGAATAATGATTGGAAGGACATTGCGAAGATCATACTAAAGACGGTGGGGTGAGATCATCTTCCTTCGGATCGTACGTTTTGATGATCACTTCTTTAACGCGATTATCCTCCCGGATACTCTCCCAGAAGTCTTTCGGTCGCGGACGGATATATGTCTTCTTGTTGTTGTCGAGCCAGTACATGATGGCACGCATCTCTCCGGCATTGATCTTGGAAATGAGTTTGCTTTCCGCAAGATCATTCACTGACTCTGTTCCCATACCAATCGCCGCGTCAAGCCGATCCTTGAAGGTGGGGTCTTCCTTGCACCATCGGTAAATGGTGTTTCGGGATAACCCCACCTTCTCACACGCAAGCGAGATGTTCGGGATCGTCTGCAACTGCTCAAGAAATTGTTGTTCTTTTCTATTGCGCTTCATCGGCTCGGATCACCTTGGCCTTTGTGCCGGTCAATTCCTCGAATCTGCGGATGGTGAGATCGCAGAAGGTCGGCTCGATCTCCACCGCATAGACTCTGCGTTTCAACTTCACTCCTGCCATGATCGTGCTTCCGGAGCCGGAGAAGCTGTCGAGGATGATGTCATTCATCTTGGTACAACGACGGATCGCTTTCTCGTATACTTCGGGAGGTTTCATGGTGCTGTGCTCGTACTCGTTGCCTGAGAGACGTTTCACACCCCAGATATCGAAGTGATCTTCTGCTTCTTGGAGGAGATTGTTGCCCGTGGTCATCTCGGGATTCATCACCTCATTCAAGGTATTCACTCCTTTGACGATATATGGCTTTCCACGGACTCCATAGGTGCAGGGTTCATAGCACTTGTTGAAGGCCACACCCGGGGTGGGATTCTGCCCATTCTTGAGCCAGAGGCAGACGCGTTTGTTTGCGACGCCGAGTTCGCGATAGAGAGTCTGGATGAGCCAGATGTATGTTTGGTCGGACCAGTAGAAGACATGGGCATCGGGCTTTGTGACTGCAAGAGCCGCTTCCATACTCGATTTGAGGAAGTCCTTGTACTCGGCATCTGTCTTGTTGTCATCCACGGTGCCTCCGTAGTGCTGCTTGCCTCCGATACCGCCGTTGTAGTCAACGGCGATGTTGTAGATCGGGTCTGACATGATCATGGATGCACGTTCGTCCCCGAAGAGACGCGCGAGGGTCTCGGGCTTCGTCGAGTCCCCGCAGATGAGCTTGGAGTCGCCGAGGAGGATGATGTCGCCAAGGCGAGTGGTCGGCTTGGTGATCTTCTTGATTTCCTCCTCGGGGTCGAACTCTTTCTCGGAGAGCTTCTTGTTCCAGATGTCATCGAGTTCCTTCTGGTTGAAACCGAGATCAAGCAGGAGATCCATATCGAAGCCCTTAAGGAGTTCGAAGTCCCAGTCCCCGTGAATGGCGTTGCTTCCGACGAGATAACGCTCGGCCTCCTCGGTGGTGAGCTTGCGATTGGGGACACGGACATCAATGGACTCCTTGCCTCTCTGTAAGAGTTGGAGTGCCTTGATACGCTGGTGCCCTGCGAGGATTGTACCGTCTTGGTCAATCGCAGGGATCTCGACGAGATTGAACTGTTCGAGACTTTCCTTGAGTCTCGCCGCTTGCTCCTTGGAGATCGTGCGCGGGCTTTTCTTGTGAGCGAGTAATTGGTCGACGACACGCTTCTCGGTCGTCCATGAGAGTTGTTGCTCTGTCATAATGAGTGTGAGCTAACGAATAAATGAAACTGGCAACAAAAAGGCCCACGATCCTCATTTGAGTTCGCGAGCCTTTGTTTAGAAAGTTACCCGTTTGTGGCGCCCTGTTGTTGTTCCTAGTATATCACGGGTTTTTGAGGGTTCATTTTGGGGATAAGTTTTCTAAAGCAGCCCCATTTCTCGTGCTAATCTTGTAACATGTATTACTTTGCCTACGGATCAAATATGGATAATTCGCAAACATCAACACGCGTTGGCGACACTCCGTTTGTAGGAATCGGGATACTCAATGGTTATGAAGTGAAATGCAATAAGCGTAGCCGAGATGGATCGGGTAAAGCCAATATCGTGACGAACGCAGGGTTATATGTCGAGGGTGTGGTATTTGAATTTAGTGATGATCAAATGAACCTTATGGATGGTAACGAAAAGGGGTATCATCGAGAGAGCGTGCAGTTAATCCTCGGTTCATCCGAAGTCACTGCCATCACTTATGTGGCAGACGAAAACCGCGTAGACGATAGGCTTACGCCAACCAAGGAATACCTCGAGAGGATACTGAAAGGTGCAAGGCAGTTCAAGCTCTCGGTGGAATACCAAAAAAGACTTTTGCGTTTGGGATTAAACGCGGAACACGCCGGGGTATAGTGACACGATCTTTTTGATAGACTTTCTGTGATTGATCACGGTTTGTAACCACGCATTTAATTCGTCCGCAACATTTTCAAAGTGTTTGGGACACACACGCTTGTAGTGTGTTGACCACCCTACAACAAACTCAGTGAAGGCGCGCTTTACGTCTTCAGGTGAACATGCCTTTATGATCGAATCGCTTAAAATCTCATCTTTGATAGTATCTTTGAATCGTTTAATTGCTCCATCTGGAATTTCCAAATGCTTTTTGGAAATAGAAACACCAAGAAAGTCTATCCGAGCTGCACTTTTTTTGAGTGATACTATTTTCGACTTCGTTCCAAGTTCGTGGAGATGAAGACCGAGATCCTTACTGGCAATCTCAAGCTCCT